>NZ_JBWJIG010000010.1:0-241192 GCF_056490705.1 Pedobacter humicola
GAAACCTTTAATGTACAGAGGGATATAGCTTAACTTAACGACATTGGGCGGGCGGTTGAAGTGGTACCCTGCAGCAACGAGGTACGAGAAGCGAAGCGTACAAGCGTAAAACGGGACGAACCCTGGTGTAATGCACTATACCCTGTGCTTCCCTAAAAAACAGATCAATTAACTTACTTCTCACTGCGGACTACCGTCTTCGGATCTATCAGTTCACTGGTTACTGCCAATTCTCTGCTTAAAGTAAAATGTTTTCTACCTTCATCCAACCAAATAACTTTTAAGTTTAGATAGGGCATTATATTGATCATCAGTGCGCTGGTTACGCACACTAAAGAGTTACAATTGGCCGATTCGCTTTCAGCTTTCCGCCTTTTTTTCCCTACCTTTGACTAATCAAAATTATCAAGAAATTATGCAATACGATGTCGTTGTTATCGGTTCAGGGCCGGGCGGTTATGTAGGCGCAATCCGTTGTGCTCAGTTAGGTTTAAAAACTGCAGTTATTGAAAAATATAAAACTTTTGGAGGTACTTGCTTAAATGTTGGCTGTATCCCATCTAAGGCTTTGTTAGACTCATCAGAGCACTATCACAATGCTGCCCATACATTTACTACCCATGGTATCAACTTAAAAGATTTAAAGGTTGATATGAAACAGATGATCGCCCGTAAAGACGATGTTGTTGCTCAAAATACTGCCGGTATCACGTATCTCTTTAAGAAAAATAAAATCGATTCATTCGAAGGCGTTGGTTCTTTTGTGGATAAAAACACCATTCTGGTAACCAAGGCTGATGGTTCTACCGAAACCTTATCGGCTAAAAATGTAATCATTGCTACTGGTTCTAAACCAACAGCTTTACCGTTTTTGCCAATCGATAAAAAGCGTATCATTACTTCAACCGAGGCTTTAAACATTAAAGAAGTACCAAAAACGATGGTGGTGATCGGTGGTGGTGTAATCGGTTTAGAGTTGGGTTCGGTATATGCACGTTTAGGCACAAAAGTTTCTGTAGTTGAGTTTTTACCATCGATCATCGGCACCATGGATGCTGGTTTGGGTAAAGAACTTCAGCGCGTGTTGAAGAAAACTTTAGGTATGGAGTTCTACATGGGCCACAAAGTTACGGGCGCTACCACTAAAGGTAAAACCGTAACGGTTACTGCCGAAACACCAAAAGGTGAAACCATTTCTTTAGAAGCCGATTATTGTATCGTTGCCGTTGGCCGTACCGCTTATAGCGAGGGTTTAGGTTTAGATAAAATCGGGATCACTGTAGAAGAAAGAGGTAAGAAAATTCCGGTTAACGAACATCTAGAAACTTCGGTTAAAGGTGTTTATGCCATTGGTGATGTAATTACCGGTGCCATGCTGGCGCACAAAGCAGAAGATGAAGGCACTTATGTTGCCGAAACCATTGCAGGCCAAAAACCACATATCAATTATAATTTAATCCCTGGTGTTGTATACACCTGGCCAGAGGTTGCTTCGGTAGGTTTAACCGAAGAGCAATTAAAAGAAAAGGGTGTTAAATATAAAGCAGGTTCATTTCCTTTCAAAGCCAGCGGACGTGCAAAAGCAAGTATGGATACCGATGGCTTTATTAAAGTATTGGCCGATGCCGCTACGGATGAAGTTTTAGGTGTACACATGATCGGGCCGCGTGCTGCTGATATGATTGCTGAAGCGGTTATTGCGATGGAATTCCGCGCATCTGCAGAAGATATCGCACGTACCTGCCATGCCCACCCCACTTATACTGAGGCATTAAAAGAAGCCGCACTTGCCGCAACGGATAACAGAGCGATACATATTTAATTGATCGTTCTCGATACTGATCCGATAGCTATCGGATTTATTTCAGTATCTAATCTGCAAAATGATATATAGCTGAAGAAATCCTGGTATTTATACCGGGATTTTTTTTAATCTGTCGGTTTTGAGGACCTTTTTATGATAGTTTGTCAATTACACAGCAATCAGTATTTTAGCGTTGTCAACTCTTCAGATCCTGCTTCTTTACCTTTTCTTAATAAAATGATAACAAACCGCGCCTGAAAAATGGTGTTGGAGGCGGTTATTTTTGCGGTTCAGATATTAAACGAACCATGAACTGTAAAAAACTATTTGGTGCAATCCTAATGGCATCATTGGCATTTGCTGCCTGTAAAAAAGATTCAACTGATGATCCGATTATAGATCCGCCAACCGAAGCCATGGTACCCGAAAAAATCGATAGCTTCAAAGAAATCGCCTCTATTGATTTAGGTGGAGAATTTGCCTCAGAAATTTCTGCATACGACCCCTTAACCAAACAATTATTTGTAGTGAGTAACGATGGCGGAACCAAGGTTGACGTGGTTGACATGGGCAAATACCCAACGGTTACCAAACTGAAAACGCTTTTATATCCAGGTAATGCAGGTATCAATAGTGTAGCGGTGAGTAACGGTTTATTGGCCATCGCCTTAGATGGTGCAGATAAACAAGGTAATGGCGATGTAGTGGTTTTAAAAACATCCACTTTAGAAGAAGTTAAAAAAATCACGGTAGGAGCTATGCCCGATATGGTTACGTTCAGTCCGGATGGCAACTATATTTTATCGGCCAATGAAGGTGAACCGAACCTTGCCTATACCGTTGACCCTAAGGGAACCATTTCGATCATCAATATTAAAGACAACTACTCGGTAAAAACATTAGATTTTTCGGCTTTCGAATCACAAAAGGCAGCTTTGCTTGCAGGTGGTTTTAGGATTTACGGTTTAAACGCGAGTTTTACACAAGATATCGAACCCGAATATATCGCAGTAAGTTCCGATTCTAAAAAAGCATACGTTACCTTACAAGAAAACAATGGCGTTGCCGAGGTAGATATTGTTGCCGGAACGATCACTAAAATCAATCCGTTGGGTACAAGAGACATCAGCCTAACTGAAAATGCTTTTGATGTAAGCGATAAAGACAGCAAACAAGTGTTAGGTACCTGGCCAATCAAGGCGTATTATTTACCAGATGCCATCTCGTATTTCAGTGCTGGCGGTACAGCTTACCTGGCATTGGCTAACGAAGGAGACACCAGACAAGATTACACACCAAAAGATGCAAAGGAAGAAGTGCGGGTAAAAGACCTTGTATTAGACCCTGTTAAATTCCCGAACGCTGCCACACTACAATTAGATGCCAATTTAGGCAGGCTTACGGTAACCAATACCGCTGGTTTTACCATGGTTGGTACGAATAAAGTGTATCAGGAATTGTACTCAACGGGTGGAAGAAGCGTGAGCATTCTAAATGCAGGCACAGGTGCTTTGGTAGCCAATATTGGCAAAGATTTAGAGCAACATGTCATTGATGCAGGTAAGTATGACGACGACCGTTCGGATAATAAAGGTGTGGAGGTAGAAAGTGTAACGGTTGCGCAGGTGAACGGACAAACCTTAGCTTTTATTGGTATGGAGCGCGCAGATATGATTGCTGTTTATGATGTAACTACACCAGCCTCGCCAAAATTTGTTCAGTTATTTTCTACAGGCGATGCCCCTGAAGGTTTACTCTTTGTTAAACCCAAAGACAGCCCTAACGGAAGAAGTTTATTAATCGTTTCAAACGAATCTGATGGTACCGTTAGGTTCTATCAGCCAGATAAAATATAGTCTCTACCCCTTTATTAATTATTGTGTTTTAACCCCGGTTTTATACCGGGGTTTTTGCATTTAGAGTTGTCAGATTAACAGACAGTCGCTGTTAAGTTGACAACTCTGCTTATATAATTCGTTTATATAAACGAAGAATAAAAACTAAGCCCTATATTGCGGTACGAAATAAAACTTTAGGGGTGCCTTCAAATCAGTTGGCTGAGAATATACCCGTTTTATAGGTGAAAGCTAAAAGGTTAAAGGCGGAGGGTAAAAACCCTATGCCCTAAACCCCACACCTTATACCTTATAAATGAACCTGATCCGGATCATGCCGGCGTAGGAAATTAGTTTGTCTGCAAAAATTGCGTAAAATGCATCCTGCATTTGAAGACTCCTAAGGTTGTATAACAAAATGAAGTCTTTAGCAATGAAGTATATTAATGTATTAACCATAGCGGGTTCCGATAGTGGCGGTGGCGCGGGCATTCAGGCCGATTTAAAGACCTTTTCTGCATTGGGATGTTTCGGAACTTCCGTAATCACCGCCGTAACCGCTCAAAATACTATGGGCGTAAGGTCGGTGTTTGGCATCCCCGAAGAAATGATTAAAGATCAGATCCAGGCGGTGTTGGAAGACATTGCGCCTGTAGCCATTAAAATCGGGATGATCAACCGTGCCGGGGTGGTGCAGGTTATCGAAAGGGAGTTAAAGGCCTATCATCGCCGTGTTCCGGTTATTTTAGATCCTGTTATGGTGGCTACCAGTGGTCATCGCTTAATCGAACCCGATACCGTTATTCAACTGGTTGAAAAATTGTTTCCATTGGCGACATTGGTTACCCCAAATATTGATGAGGCCATTATACTTTCAGGACAGCAGATCCATCACCTGGATGATATGGTTGCTGCGGGTTATAAAATTATCGAAAAAGGAGCAAAGGCGGTTTTGATAAAAGGCGGACATTTACCAGGATCAATGATCTACGATGTTTTCATTTCAGGAAACAATGCTCCGGTGGTATTGGAAAGCGCCTTCATTGCCTCAAAAAACCTGCATGGAACAGGTTGCACGCTTTCATCGGCCATAGCCGCCGAGACGGCAAAGGGCCACAATCTGTTGGCTGCCATTAAAAAGGCGAAGGATTATATCAGTGAGGCCTTGCAAGCGGGCAGCATGGTGACAACAGGCAAGGGTAATGGCCCATTAAATCACTTCTTTAACCCTTTAAAACTAGTTATCCAATGACGTGGAGCGAACAGGCATGGGACAGGGTTAGCCCTATTTATACAAAAATTTTAGCATTGCCTTTTAATACAGAATTGAGCAATGGCAGATTGCCAATAGAGAAATTTGTCTTTTATCTGGCTCAAGATGCGTATTACTTATTGGAATTTGGCCGGACACTAAGCGCTATCAGTAGCCGGATGCAGGATGCTGATCTGGTTTTAGCCTTTGCCGGATTTTCTACAGGGGCCATTTTCGCAGAGCGTAGTTTGCACGAAAGTTATTTTATAGAATTTGGTCTTGACAGCAGAGTGCAGCCTAGCCCGTCTACGCTATTGTATACCAATTATATCCTCAGTCAGGCGGCTTATGCCAATGTAGAGGTTGCAGCAGCTGCCGTTTTGCCTTGCTTCTGGATATACAAAGCCGTTGGCGATTATATTTTTGCGCAACAAAATGGTGATCAGAATCCCTACAAAAGATGGATTGATATGTATGCGGGTACCGAATTTGCCGCAGCAGTAGAAAAAGCGATTGCCCTAACCGATCAATTGGCAGCGGGTGCCAATGCCGAGATCCGGGAGAAGATGTGGCTGGCTTTTGAAATGGCCACGCGATTGGAATGGATGTTTTGGAATAGTGCCTATGAACAGGAAAAATGGAAAATCTAATATTTTAACGTGCTGCTGAGCAAATATTTTGATATAATGTTAAAAAATTGTCGGTATTTCCAATAGATTTAAGGAACTTTGTAGCTTCATTTTAAATTTAGAACATCATTTTGGAAGTAAGCACGCAAGAACAGGAAATTTTAAATACACCAGAAGACCAACCTGTAACAGCGCAAAGCTCTCCGAAACAAGTACGTTTCGCAATATCGGCCTTTTATTTTATGCAAGGGGTCTGTTTTGCAAGCTGGGCCAGTAGGATCCCAACTTTTAAAGCTTCGATGGGTTTGAACGATGCGGAGTTGGGTTCCATTCTTTTTGCATTGCCTGCAGGGCAGATTATTACCATGTTTTTCTCGGCAAAGCTTACCACACATTTTGGCAGCAAGAAAATGCTTAAGGCTACTGCGCCATTGTATGCCATTGCGCTAACTTTTTTGGCACTGGCCACCACTGGCTGGCAATTGGCTGCTTTTTTGGTGCTGTTTGGTATAACGGGTAATCTCTGTAACATTGCTTTAAACACACAGGGCGTTGCGGGCGAAAATTATTATGGCAAGCCAATTATGAGTTCATTCCATGGTGCCTGGAGCATCGGAAATTTAACCGGGGCGTTAATTGCACTGGGTTTGGTTAACCTGAAATTAGGGATGTACACGCATTTTTGGATCGTTGCGCTACTCTCATTAAGCAACGTTATATTTAACTCGAAAAAACTGTTACACTATAAAAAGCCAGATATTCCCATTGAGAAAACAAAGTTTTTTACCATGCCTCAGGGTATTTTGGTGTTATTGGGTGTCATCGCATTTTGCAGTATGGCCACCGAAGGAACGATGTTTGACTGGAGCGCGATTTATTTCGAAGATGTAGTGAAACTGCCGCACAACCGGGCAATCATTGGCTATGCGTCGTTTATGTTTATGATGGCCAGTGGAAGGTTTTTAGGCGTATTCCTGATCAGTAAATTCGGACGGAAAAACCTCCTGCAGATCAGTGGTGCAATTATATCGATAGGCATGGCACTGGCGGTTATATTCCCGAATATTATTGTCGCCATTTTTGGTTTTATGTTGATTGGCCTCGGGGTTTCGAGTATTGTACCCATGGTGTACAGCATTGCAGGTAACAACAAAAAGGTACCTGCGGGTAAGGCCATCACCATGGTTTCGAGTATTGGTTATTTTGCGTTTTTGTTCGGACCGCCATTAATTGGTTATGTTTCGCAATTGTCCAGCCTGCGTTACTCTTTTGGGATCATTTCTGTTTTCGGATTGCTGATTACTTTTCTGGTTACGAAAATAAAGTCAATCAATTAGAGGAGGGTAGTCGATCATTTAACGTGTGAATGGCCTTCGGCTAGCGTGCCTTACTCTCAGGATTCTAATTTCTTTATCTTTCCTTCTGAATGATATTCTGTATCGATCAATTTCAAAGGCAAAAAAACTACCATCATTGTTTTTCTTTAACCGATCTATTTGAAATGTGTGAAGATGATTTGGAAGTGACCTGATTTTGGATAAAATCCTAATTTCTATTTTTTCAGCATAGTCAATAAGGTCATTATCTTCTAAATACTGAATGATTTCTAATAGCTGTTTTACCGCAAGTTTATTCCATTTAATTTTCATTAAATAAGCTTCCGTCTTTTTTCGAAAAGTTGTTCCACGTCTTCGTGAGAAATAAAGTTGCCGGATTCTATTTCTTTATCTGCTTGATTGATGTCCTCATTATATTCATTTAAGAATGCTGCTTCAGCTTCTGCTGGTTCGTCATTAATATCAGATTGATATTTATAATCTAAACTATCCAAAAAAGCAATAAGTACTTTTTCTTCCTGTTCATTTTTGGTATTTACAAATATGCTCATATTCAAATTTAACGAAATTTTATGAAAATAAATATAAGTGATTACCTACTCCTTCCTCACCAGGCCATGTTCCTTCAGTGTAGCAACTGCCAGCTCAATCAGCCTTAAATTTTCATCCTGATGCCCGTGTTGTACCTCTACATTGATGTAAGGAATATTATTCTGCATGGCATAAACTGATAGCGAGCCATCATTGGATGCAAATTTAGATTGGAGGATAACATTCACATTTGCTTTTTTTAAACTGCTGAACAATCTTGGCTCGGTTACGTAAATCAGGTCATCGCCATCCATCTGGAAGTTGATGTAAACAGAGTCGGCTGTGCTGGCCAGATCATATCCGGGCAGGTAAGAAGAGATCCCAAAACCGCCGTCAGCATTGTTGTGGAGCGTTAAAAAATAACCTGTTGATTTTGGATCGTAAAAATCGACAATCTGTTTGCCTGCATTTAATATAGCTTTCTCCACCTCGTTAGAGCTAAACATATCTTTCTTTAACCGGGTATTTACACCCACTTCGGTATAAATCGCATTGGGGTCTATACGGTATTGATCATCCATATAGGTGAAATAATAATCCCTTACCCCGCCATATTGACTGTCGATCAGTTCGCCACCGCTCCAGCGGATGTAATCGAAACCTGCTTTTACACCGGTATCTTCATTGTCATGTACCACCAAAAATTTAATCCCGTTAGGTTTGTAGCTGTATTTTACCAGTGTAATATCCAGGTTGTAAACTTTAATGAAGCTCGAATCGGTAGTCATTGCCGGAAAAACTGGCGGGTGTTGAGCTTTTACTAGGAGGGCAGAGCAGATCAGGAACAGGCTAAAAATGAATTTAAACATAATGCCTAATATACAATGTTGCTATATAATTTGTTTGGAGACAGTATTGTAGAATTATCCGCGCAACTTTTTGAAGTGGTTCAGGTTTCCGCCCAGCAACTGTCCGTTTAAATTTGAGGATTTGGAAACTCGATATAAAATTGGTTCGTGGAGACGCGGACTAAGGCGATGGAATGATGATGGTTTTGATTGAAGTTGAAAACTTTTCACCCGAAGCGCAGGGCTTGTATTTCACAATCAGTTTGTTCCCGTTTTTCGCTTGTACACTTCACTTCCTTGTAAACGTGTTCTATTTGGTCAATGGTGGACAGGATTCATATCATTTGTAGAGGCACAAACGATGGCAAGGGGGTAGATGCAATTATCTGAGCATAAAAAAGGCCACCTTTTGGGAAGGTGGCCTTGGTTTGATTGTTAATCTGGATGTTTATTAGTGTCCGTGATCTAGATCGTATTCGTTTACATCTTTATGATCATATGGTTCTTCCATCAGTTCATCAATGGTTTTGCCTTTTTTGTTGAAACCTAAACGCTCTAACATTCTATCGAACATTAAATATACCACCGGTACAACAATTAAGGTTAAGAACAATGAACTGGTTAATCCGCCCACAATAACCCATGCCAAACCATTTTTCCATTCGGCACCTGCACCGCTTGCCAATGCAATTGGAAGCATACCAAATACCATGGCAATGGTGGTCATTAAAATTGGTCGTAAACGGGCGTGGTTGGCCAGAACAAGTGCTTCTTTGGTTTCTTTACCTTCGGCTTTTAGGTGGTTGGTAAAATCGACCAGGATAATCGCATTTTTCGCTACCAGACCCATTAGCATGATTAAACCTAAAATGGTAAAGATACCGATCGAGTTGTTGGTTAAAGCCAGTGCAAGCAATGCTCCGATTACCGCTAATGGAAGCGAGAACATTACCACCAGTGGATAGATAAAACTATCATAAAGCGCTACCATGATCAGATAAACCAAAATAATAGAGGCCAGTAAGGCGATACCCAGAGTACCAAAACCTTCGCTCTGGTTCTCCTGGTCTCCTGCCCAGCTATAGCTTACGCCTACCGGTGCTTTTAGCTTACCATTTTTCTGTAGTTCTTCCAGTTTGGCCTGGAATTCAGCCACCACTGTTCCGGTTGGCCTACCGATTGATTGTGCCTTAACGGATACCGAAGTAGACTTATTTAAACGTTCTAACTGACTTGGGCCTGAACCTTCAGTAATGGTTGCAAACTGCGACAACTTAATCTGTTTGTTATCGTTGTTTACAAAAATCAGGTTTCTTACGTCGTCTATATTCTGACGGTTGAAGTTTTGATACTGGATATTGATGTCGTATTCGTACTCGCCTTTTCTATATTTACCATCCGTGTTGCCTGCAAATGCAGTTTGCATCGTAGAACCCACCGTTTGTAGTGTTAGGCCAACGGCCGACATCTTATCGCGGTCTACCTGAACGTTAATCTCAGGGGTTCCTTTTTCTACTGAGAGTTTAATCTCTGTAGCACCAGGAATCGAAGCAAGTACTTTTTGAGCACCTTCTGCGTATTTCAATGCGCTATCTAAATCTGATCCCATGACCACCAACTGGATAGGTGCATTTTCAGCAATACCCAAAATACTGATCGGAACGGTTTTTACTTTTGCTCCAACCAATTCTTTAGCCAGTGCACGACTCATTTTCGTAGCGAAAATATCTGAAGAAACGCCTTCACGCTGATCACGCTCAACAAGTTTAACGTTGATCTCCGATTTATAAGCCGTTGCCTGTGTACCACCGAAATCACCTGTCGATTGTCCGACAGTAGTAATTAACTGCGTAATTTCTGGCTGTTTATCTAAATAAGCTTCAGCTTTTTGCGTTAAAAAGTTGGTTTGTTCTAAAGAGGCATCTTTAGGCAATTCTAATTGTACCAGGAACTCACCTTTGTCTGATTTAGGGAAGAACTCAGAACCGATAAACCCGCCCACCAATAAACCGCATGAACTTAAGAACATTACCACAACCGCAACTAAAGTAAGTGCTTTATGGTTTAAAGACCATGTTAAAATGCTGGTAATCCAAAGGGTAAATTTCTTTAATTGTTTTTCGAACCATAGAATAAAACGGCCGAACAGGTTTTTGCCTTCAATACGTTCTAACTTTCCGAAACGGGAGAAGATAAGCGGTACAATGGTAAATGAAGCCACTAACGAAAGCAGGGTTGCAATAATTACTACAATACAGAACTGACGAAGGATGTTCGAAACCAAACCTGTACTTACCGCAATCGGGAAGAACACTACTACAATTACGAAGGTAATGGATACTACGGTAAAACCGATCTCTCTTGTTGCATCAGAAGCAGCCCTTACTTTATTTTTACCCATCTCCATGTGTCGCTGGATATTTTCCAGTACCACAATCGCATCATCCACCAGGATACCTACCACGAGTGATAGTCCTAAAAGCGACATCAGGTTTAAGGTAAAACCAAATAAGCTGATTCCAATAAATGTAGCGATCAATGAAACCGGGATGGATACCATTACAATTAATGCGTTACGTAAACTGTGCAGGAAGAAAAGCATTACAAAAGCCACCAAAATAACCGCAAGGATTAAATCGTGTATTACCGCGTCGGCTGATTCTAATGTAAAAATAGAACTATCGTTAACAATTCTGATGTCCAATTTATTTGCTGCATATTCCGTTTTAAGCTTAGCAATAATGGCATGTACACCTTTACTCACTTCTACCGCGTTCGCATCACTTTGTTTAATGATCTGGATTGCGATAGATGCTTTACGATCGATACGTGCCAATTTCTCGGTTTCTTTTTGCGAATCCTGAACATCGGCTACATCACCTAAACGGATCTGTGCACCATCTTTCGAAGTGGTTAAAACCAGGTTTCTCAACTCTTCCATACTTCTGTATTTACCCGATAAACGGATCAATACATCCTGGTTTTGCGTTTTCACACTTCCTGTAGGGAAATCTAAGTTGGAGGATAAAATCAATTGCTGAACCTGAGGGACAGAAAGATTATAGCCCTGTAATTTATCAGCATCTAAAGAAACCTGGATTTCGCGTTCCGAACCGCCCACTAAATTCACCTGAGCAATACCGCTTACCCTCGAAATTACGGGGGCAATACGTTTGTCGATCAAATCGTAAAAGGTAATGTCATCCATGTTTGCGGATGCCGACATGGTAATTACCGGTAAATCATCCAAAGAGAATTTACTTAATGATGGCGTTTTTACATCCTCAGGCAGATCAGAAAGAATAGCGTTAACCTTTCTTTGTGCATCATTTAAGGAAATATCGATGTTTGCGGCATCGGTTAAGGTGATGGTAACCGTTGATAAACTCTCAAACGATACAGAGTTGATTTTTTTGATGTTTTCCATCGATGATACCGCATCCTCAATCTTTTTGGTTACGGTATTTTCGACCTCATTTGGTGAAGCACCAGGGTAGATGGTCGAAATAGATACTACGTTGTTAGAGAATTTTGGAAGTAATTCATAACCCAACGAAAAGTAACTTAGTAGCCCAAGCAGGGTCAGTGCGGTAAATACCACAATCACCAGCGAAGGCCTTTTTATAGATATGTCTGTTATCTTCATTTTAATTAGTATTGTGTTTTGCGATTGGCGTACCGCGTTTTAAAAGCCGAAAAATCCCTCTAACTTATTTTACGATACTCACTGCGGTACCTTCAGTTAAGTTAATCTGACCACTGGTAATTACGGTTTCACCTTCTTTTAATCCGTCAAGAATCTCCACGTTGTCTCCTAAAATACGGCCAGCAACAACAGTACGGGTTTTAGCTGTGTTATTCGATTTATCCAATACGAAAACCTGGTTGCTGCTTACACTACCTACAAATGAAGTGCGTGGGATCAGGATGCTCGGTGCTTGTTTAGGGAATTTGAATATGGCAGTTCCGTACATACCCGCTTTCAAGGTGTTTTTGTGGCTGTTATCTACTTCAATTTCGATTGGGAAGTTTAACGTTCCATCCGCTTTTGCAGCGATGAAAGTTACCTTGCCCGAGAAACTATCGGTAGGGAAAACAGAAGATTTGATCTCGATTTGATCTCCAACTTTAAGGTTGGCCACCTGCGATTCGTTTACATTCACCTTCAGTTTTAATTTCGAAACATCAACCAATTCGAACATCTGTGTGCCCTGGGTATTTACAAATGCACCCACTTCGATGTATCTTTTGTTCACGATACCGTTAATAGGCGATTTGATATTTGCATCACTTAATTTGCGTTGTGAAGCCTGCAAGCGTAATTTTGCATTTCTGGTAGCCAGTTTAGCCTGATCTAACTGTTGTTGGGTTACACCACCGGTAGAGAAAGAGCTTTGGTATCTGGCTTCATCTCTTACTGCATTTTGATAGTTCGCTTCAGCAGTTTCTCTATCGGTATTGATAATCTCGGCATCAACACGTGCGATAACCTGACCTTTGCTTACGCGATCACCCTCATCAACATAAATGGCAGTAACACGGCCTGCATTTTCTGATAAGAAGTTAAGTTCTTGTTTAGGAATAAAATTTCCGTTTGCACTGAAATCTAAATTCACGGCTTTTTTCTGTACTTCAGCAATACGAACGGCAACTGCACCACCACCTTTAGCAATGAAAGCAGTTTTTTCTTCGTTCTTCTTTTTATTGTTGCTTAAAACATAAGCGATTGCGCCCAGGGCAACAACAATTACGACAATTATGATAATTACTCTTTTCATTTCTATTTAACTAGCGATTTAATATTTCCGTTTGATTTGATTAATTGTATTTCGGCTATTTTGTAATTCAATAGCGCCTGTGTATAGCTGTTTTGTGCTTCAGTAAGTGCATTTTCTGTATCCAGAAGATCGGTTAAGGAAGCTAAGCCGTTGTTATAGTTGTTTTGTGTGCTTTTGTAAATCTCCTGCGCCAAATCGGCATTTTTACGTTGCGATTTAATGGTGTTGATATTGTTGCGCAATTGGATTTTCGCGTTCTCGTAAGCCAGGTTTAATGAATTTACTGATTCTTTTCTGCTTTCCCTGGCTTTTTTAATATCGACATCTGCCTGGCGGATTTTTGAACGTGTTAAAAAGCCGTTAAAAATGGGCACTTTTAAAGTTAAACCAACCGCTGATGCGCCGTATCCGATTGCTGCCGCATTCGACTTTAAAAAATCGAAACCGTCGCTTTGGCTCGAATAGGTATAATTTCCCGTTAAAGCCAATGATGGATAATATTCGGCAACATAAGCCTTTCTCTGCAGTGACAACAATTTATCCTGGTTATCCAAAAGTTTCACCTCTGTTCTGTTTGCCAGATCGATTGAATCTGTAAATACAGGTAAGGTGGTAACTTCTGTTAATTCAGTAGCAGGTAAGCTGATCGGTGTAGAAACCGGCATACCCATCGAGAATTTTAACTGATTTTCCAATTGGGTAATGGCATTGATTACCTGCTCACGCTGTGTATTCAGGTTGGTTAAGTTTACCATGATCCGATCAACGTCGATTTTCCTTGCCAAACCGTTTTTAAATTGGTTTGAAACAATTTTTTCTACAATCTTCACATTTTTAATGTTGGTATCGATTACGTTTAACTGTTGTCTGTTTACCAAAACCTGGTAGTAATTGTTGGCAACCAGTTCGATAATCTGTTCTTCAGTTAACTGCGAAGTCAGGTTATAATACTCTTCACTCGATCTCGCAGCTTGTAAACCGGTAAAAACCTGTTGGTTGAACAATTGTTGCGAAAGCTGAACGCCCGCAGTCGAATTCCAGTTCTGACCCAATTTGATCGCCTGTGTTTGACCACCGAAATTAGCAACCAATTGACCAATAATAGGATTGTAGGTTAAACCCACATTACCTGTGATTTGGGGTAAGGCCTGTGCCCTAACTTCCTCTACCTTATATCTTCCGCCTTCAATATCCAGTTTCGCATTGCGAACCTTGGTGTTGTTTTGGAGCGCAAAGGTGAGCGCATCTTTTAAGGTAACTTGCTGCTGAGCAACCACCAGCTGCGGTAAAGCCGAGCCGATTAGCAGTATGAGCATTAATTTTACCATTTTTACTCTAAGCATAATGTATTGTTTTTTGTTTTTGGGTTCTTATCTATTTAAGTTCTTCTTGTATGTTGAAGGTATTTGGTTGCTTAATCTGAGCACCTTAATCCCCTTACAAATATGGTAGTGAGGTTTTTTTGTTTCAATGTCATTCTGTTAAATGCTTTTTTGTCGGGGAAAAGGTCTTTGCCTGTTTCCATGATACACATGGTACAAAGGCCCATCAAACTTTCCAGATAGAGTTCTGCAACATGGGCAGTATCATCGTGCTCTATTTCTCCCTTTGTTTTTGCCTGACTGAAAATCTCTGCAAAAAATTCTTTTTCGGAGCCTTTAAGGGCTTGAAGCTTGCCTTTTATCACATCATCATTGAGTAAATCAGGAATACCTTCCGTAATCCTTAACATATAATATTTTTGGAAGAACGTGTTTCTAACATCTATGGTGCTAAAAAGGATTTCTTCCAGGGGCTGATCAGGATTGTATTTCTTTTTGATCAGTTCAAAAAAGTCGTGGAATACCCTTTCTATTACCCCGATAATTAAATGCTTCTTATCCGGGAAATAATAATAAAGCGATGGTTTGGAAACGGAAAGATCTTCGGCAATATCGTTCATTGTGGTTTTTCCAATACCAAAATGGATAAAGCGTTTTATAGCGCCATCAATAATTTGCTCTCTCTTTTTATCGGCTACAATCATTTTACTTTTCTACTTTCTGACTTTTTTAATATTTTAGTCAAAAATAGTGCTAAAAAATGATTTGTCATGAAAGGTTTGTTGAAAAGTGCATTAAGCTTACAATTTTATGACACAATTTTGCGGGTTCGGCTGTTTATATATCTTTACAAACCAATCATTTAGAAATATTGTCCATATTTATCAGCATTTTAACGGTATTGTTTACCATCGTTTTGATGGAGTGTTTGTCGTGGTGTATACACAAGTATTTATTCCATGGCCCACTCTGGTTTATGCATAAAAGCCACCATCAAAAAACAGCATCGTTTTTTGAGTGGAACGATCTGTTCGCTGTGCTGTTTGCAGGCTTGTCTTTGTATTTAATGTATATCGACAGAGCGCATCTGGGATACCGGTTTTTTATCGGTTTGGGTATTACTTTATATGGCCTGATTTATTTTGTCGTGCATGATTGGTTTGTGCACCGCCGTTTTAAGACTTTTAAAAGCAATAATGCTTATTTGCAGGCGGTTAGGAAAGCGCATAAAATCCATCATAAAAACCAACATAAGGAAAAGGGGAAGGCTTTTGGACTGTTATTTGTGCGAAAAGAAGTATTGAAAAGCTAAATTATACCTTATGAAAAATTATTGCCTGGTCATTCTTTTTGGAATTATCTCTTTGATCTTATATTCATGCGGAAAAAAAACAGATAAAGAGCGCGCCATCGCATTAGTCGAAACTAAGTATAAAAATAGTGCGCAGAAGTTCGATTTCGATGGTGCAAGCCTGGATAGTCTTTACAATATTTCTCCTGCAGCTTATGCCGATAGCCTAAAAAAAGGAAATGAGCTGGATGCTACTTTGGCAATTCTTGAAAGTGAAATAGAGCATTTAAGTCAGGAAGCGTCTGATAGTGTAGGCTTGATCAGTGCGAAACTTACCAAAGAAAGATACCACTTATTGGATCTAGCCAAAACTAAACCCGCTTTTATTGGTTGGAAACTTTCGGGGGTTAAGTTGGAAAATGCCAGACCTGAAGGATTGAGTTTTAATTTTGATAAGGAGATTACGAAGATTGTACAATAAATATTAATTTTAATTACCTTCTATTCAAATCGTAATCTGCTCTCACATGAAAATACTGCTGCCTTTAGTTTTTGTATTCATAAGTTTAACGGGCTTTGCTCAAAATGATGCTTCAAGGTTTAATTTATTGGGCAAAACCGATTTGAAGGATGGGGAGAAAATTATACTCGAATACCGTGGAAACAGAGATTCGTCCTTTGTAATAAATGGTTCTTTCAGCTTTAGTGGTTATTTAAGTGAACCCAGTTTGGCCAGTTTGAAACATGGGCAAACAAATCTGTTTGAGGGACCAGCATCTGTCAGGTTATTTTTGGAACCTGGCCATTTGAGGGTAAACGTCATTGCTGGACAGTTTTTTAAGGCAGAATTGCTGGGATCAAAAACCCAGTTGGATTGGGATAAGCTTAGGCTTAAAAAGGAATACGACGCGATACTGGATAAAATTGATGCTTTAAATGAAGCAATTAAAGAAAAGGGGAGTTCTGATGCGTTGAAGGCAAATCTTGATTTAAATTATGCCGAAAGATTGAGGATAATTAAAGCCGGAGAAAAGAATAGCTTAACTTTTATCCGAAACAATCCTGATTCTTACCTGAGTCCTTATCTACTTACTGCTTTAATTAAATATTTGCCCAGAGATTCTGTTGAGTTTTATTATCGGGGTTTTTCCGGGCCAGTGTTAAACAGCGCCTGGGGAAGGGTAGTTTATAAAGCACTGGCTTATGAAGAATTAAGTAAGGTGGGGCAAACAGCCCCAAATTTTTCTGCGAAGCTGGTTAATGGAAAAATGATCAACCTTGCCGGATTTAAAACCAAGCAATATGTACTGTTGGATTTTTGGGGAACCTGGTGTGTGCATTGTAGGGCATTGAGTCCTGATTTGATCGAAGTATATAAAAAATATAAAGATAAAGGACTCGAAATCGTAAGCATAGCTACCGACCGTGATCGTAAGCTATGGCAAAAAGCAATTGAGGATGATCGTACTGGTTTATGGAAACACATTTTACTTATAGATGCAAGTAAAAGTGCCAGGGGGGATGATTTGATCGTGCAATATAATGTTGCAGCTTATCCAACATTCATTTTGATAGACAAAGCGGGCAAAATAGCCGGTCGTTATGAGGGTGAAGGGAACGATTTTCATGTTAATTTGAAAAATAAGCTGGCCGCGATTTTTGAATAGCAGGCTATATGGTCAATCAATTATTAATATAAAGTCTTTTTATTTTACTTTTGCAGCATAACCTAAAATCAATATGCTTCAGATCCAGGAAAATATTTCGTTAAAACCATACAATTCATTTGGTATAGATGTTAATGCCCGTTATTTTGCTGAAATATTTTCTGAAAAGGATTTGATTGAATTGTTTCAGGATGAGGTAACGGAATCTCACAAGCTCCTTGTTATTGGTGGTGGGAGTAATGTACTTTTTACTGAAGATTACAAAGGTTTAGTTGTTAAAATCAGCATCAAAGGCATCCAATACGAAGTTTTGGAAGATAAAATCTTGGTAACTGCAGGTGCCGGAGAAGTTTGGAACGATTTTGTAAACTATTGTGTGGCGCATCATTTTGCAGGTGTAGAAAACTTGAGTCTAATACCCGGCACGGTGGGTGCCTCGCCAATTCAAAATATTGGTGCCTATGGCGTAGAGCTTAAAGATGTTTTCGAAAGCTGTACGGCATGTGAGATCAGGACAGGGCAGATTAAAACTTTTACCTATGCTGATTGTCAGTTCGGTTACCGCGAAAGTATTTTCAAAGGAGCGTTAAAAGGTCAATATATTATTACGTCGGTTACTTTCCGTTTGTCGGCAGAAGCAAAAATTAACACTTCTTATGGTGCTATCGAAACCGAACTCTTAAACAGGGGCATCGAAAATCCGAATATTGCGGATGTTTCTGCTGCGGTATCGCATATCCGGGTGAGTAAATTGCCCGACCCGTCTACCATAGGGAATGCGGGTAGTTTTTTTAAAAATCCGGTGATCGAAAAATATGAATTTGCCGATGTTGTGGCAAAACATCCCGATGTGGTGCATTATCCCACAGCTGATGATAAAATTAAATTGGCTGCTGGTTGGTTAATCGAGCAATGTGGCTGGAAAGGCAAAATCGTAGGACAAACAGGTACCTGGAAAAACCAGGCTTTGGTTTTAGTTAACCATGGCGGCGCAACTGGCACGGAAGTGTACCAGTTTTCTGAACAGATAATAGACAGTGTAAAGTCTACTTTTGGAGTCACTTTAGAAAGAGAAGTAAATATTCTGTGACGAAAGTATGCCGTAACGTAGTTATACGCTTTTGGCACCGTGCCAGAAATTTTTGGTACTAAGTTTGTTTAGGTTTATGCGAATGAACATCATTCATTTGTTTTTTTAATCTTCCTAAAGCTAAACATCATGACAAAATTCGAATTCAATCATCTGGTTAATCATCACTCGGTATCACTTAGATCTTATGCTTTAAATTTTACAAAAGACGCAGAAGACGCAAATGATTTGGTTCAGGATACCATGTTGAAAGCGATCACTTATTACAATAAGTTTAAAGAGGGTACGAATTTGAAAGGTTGGTTATTTACCATCATGAAAAATACGTTCATTAACAACTACCGTCGTTTGGTAAAAACGAATACTTTGATTACGCAGAGCGAAGATATTTCTTCCGCTAACCTTTCATATAGTGCAACAAAAAACCAGGCTGAAAGTAAATTTGTACTGGGTGATATTGATAAAGCCCTTTCACAATTGCCTGAAGAGTATTATGTGCCTTTTATCCGTTATTTTGAAGGATATAAATACCATGAAATTGCAGATATGTTAGAAATTCCAATCGGAACGGTTAAAACCCGTATCCACGTTGCAAGAGGAATCCTGAAAAAATACCTTAAAACCTATTCAAAAGAAATTGCCATAAGTGAAATGGCTTAAGATACATCCATCGAAAAACTAAGGGCTCAGATTTGATCTGGGCCTTTTTTGTTTGTTCCCTTCTTGATGATATTCGTCATCCGTGCAGCGTAACCTGGAGCACGATTACTCAGCGGAGCTAAATCTATTGCATCTATTGTACAGATTTTTCCCCGCCTGTACGGGCAGGCATTCCGCGTTGCTTCAGTCGAAATGACGATCAGATATTAGTACTAGTTATTTGCAGAATGTCGTAAAAAGCAAAAGGCCTGAAAATTCAGGCCTTTTTGCTTATCATATATTTGGTTAGTTGATTCTTATTTTTTCTTTCAACAATTCGCCTTCTCTCTTATTTCGAAACAAATGAAAACCTCAAACAATTATGTGTTTTAAAGCTTTTTTGCAGTGTTTTTGTTTTGTGGTTATAAAGATAAGGGAAATTTTAAATTTGTCAAGCTTTTTTTAACTTTTTTTTTATTTCTTTTGCTACCACTTGCCCTGAGATGATTGCAGGTGGCACTCCGGGGCCTGGAACGGTTAATTGTCCGGTGTATAAAAAATTTGTTACCTTACTTTTCATCTTCGGTTTTAAAAAAGCCGTCTGTTTCAAAGTGTTTGCTAATCCATAGGCATTTCCTTTAAAGGCATGGTAATCTTCCACAAAATCATTCATGGCATAACTGCGTTTAAACAAAATGTTAGCGCTAATGTCGTTTCCTGTTAAATCTTTAAAGCGTTTAACCAATAAATTGAAGTATTCTTCTCTTTTGCTTTCGTTATCTTTTAAATCGGGCGCAAGCGGAATAAGGAAGAAAAGGTTCTCACAACCTTCGGGTGCTACACTTGGATCGGTAACCGAAGGGCAGCAGGCGTAAAACAATGGCTTTGATGGCCATTTCGGATCGGTATAAATTTCTTCGGCATGCTGATCAAAATTCTCGTCGAAAAATAAGTTATGGTGCAATATATGATCTAGTTTTTTATTTAAGCCAATGTAAAACAAGAGGCATGAAGGAGCCATTGTTCTTTTGTCCCAATATTTTTCGCTGTAATTACGGTATGGTTTTTCAAAAAGATGCTGGTCGATGTGGTGATAGTCGGCATTGCCAATAACAAAGTCGCTTTTAAAACTGCCCTTATTGGTAATCACTGTTTCTGCAATGTTGTTTTTGACTTCAATTTTGGTTACTTCGGTATTGACAATAAATTTTACACCCTGTTCTTCAGCAATTGTTTGCATAGCGGTTACAATTTTATGCATCCCCCCCATGGGGTACCAGGTACCCAAAACGAGATCGGCATAATTCATTAAACTGTACAAAGCAGGGGTATTTTGTGGCGTGGCACCTAAAAATAATACCGGAAATTCTATAAGTTTCCTTAACCGATCATTTTTAAACAATTGGTGCACATGTTTCCGCATATTTCCTAAAAGCTGAAGTTTTATTCCGCTAATGGCCAGTCGCGGGTCGAAATACTCCATTATGCTATGCGAAGGTTTAAAAACATATTCGTTCATGCCCACATCATATTTATATTTGGCCTGATCGAGAAAGGACTCCAGGTTTTTACTGCTGCCAGGTTCTAGTCTTTCGAACAAGGAATACAGATCATCTAGTGTTGCCGGTACGTCGATCGTATCGGTTTTGCCAAAATAAATGCGGTAAGACGGACTTAATCTCTTCAGTTCATAAAAATCGGAAGTTGTTCTGTTAAAGAGCTGGTAATAGTTCTCAAAAACATCGGGCATCCAGTACCAGCTTGGCCCCATATCGAAAGTAAAGCCATCTTTTTCCCAGGTTCTGGCCCGGCCACCGGCCATTTCATTTTTTTCGATTACCGTTACTTCGCAACCATCCCTGGCCAGTAAAGCTGCAGCGGCCAAACCTCCAAAACCGGCACCAATAACGGTAACTTTGGGTTTATTATCCATGGTGTAAATAAAGGAAATTTATATCGTTTTGTTTTTGTTATTTGTGCCTTATTTGGTGACGCAGCAAACACTCGTGAACTCCAAACACCCTGTCCTGGCTAACTCCCCTCTAAAAGTGGGGAATGAAGTGCCGTCTGATATCAGCATGCCAAATACAATTAGCTTTTCTTACCTTTGCGCCCAAACATGATCAAATTACGCATTATATTTTTTCTGCTGTTTGCAGCAACCCATATTACTTATGCCCAGTTGTCAACGCAAGAAATTGCGGTACTGAAAACCAATATGGTAAAAGCAGTAGAAAATTCGAAGTTAACCGATTCGTTATTTGATAAGCTAAGCAAATTATCCAATAAAACGGCCTTGATTACCGGCTATACCGGAACCCTGGAAGCGTTGAAAGCTAAACACTCGTGGAATCCCTACAACAAGATTAAATATGTAGGCCGATCACTTAAAACGATGCAAAAGGCGATCGATATGGATAAAGAAAACATGGAAATCCGTTTTATGCGTTTTTCGATCGAGTTTTATACCCCATCTTTTTTAGGCTTTAGTAAAGATCTTGCCGAAGATAAAAAGGAAATTGTTAAACATTATCAAAATGAGAATTTTGGACTTGCCGACCACGAGCTGGTAAAAAATGTTGCCAAATTTATGATCGACAGCAAAAAATGTAGCCCATCAGAAGTTAAAATTTTAAAGAAACACCTATAAATGAACTATACTTATTTACTTATAAACCTTGCTGTAATTTTCTTTCCTCTGGTTTTATCCTTTGATAAAAAAGTTCATTTCTTTAGTAAATGGAAATTTGTTTTCCCCGCCATATTGATTACAGGTGTAGTGTTTTTAATCTGGGATATCCTGTTTACCAAACTCAATGTATGGTCATTCAATCCCGACTATATTATTGGTGTAAATCTGTTGGGTCTGCCTTTGGAAGAGATGCTGTTCTTTTTGACCGTTCCCTACGCCTGTGTGTTTATTTATGAGTGTTTAAATGTTTATTTCCCTAAAAATGACCTGCAGAAGTACAGTCTGGCAATAAGCAATTTATTACTGGGCATATGCGTGGCCATGTTGTTTTTCGGTCATGGCAGGTGGTATACCTTCATTAATTTTGGGTTTTTACTTTTGGTGCTGGGTTACGTAGAGTACATCAATTCAAAACATCGGTTTATGTACCGGTTTTTTAGGGCTTATCTGGTTTCGCTTATTCCTTTTTATATTGTAAACGGTTTTTTAACTGCTATTCCGGTGGTGATCTATAACAGCAGAGAAAATGTAGGCTTTAATGTTGGCAGTATTCCTTTTGAAGATCATTTCTATTTAATGAGCCTGTTGCTGATGAATGTTTACCTGTATGAAGTTTTTAAAAATAAAAGCGTTAAAAAGGAAGATTTAAAATTAGAAAATTAATTAATTTTTTCCTCAAAGAGGTATCATCCCGGGCATAGTCAAAGCATACTTTTCCATTGGAAAATGAACGTGTAGTGGCTCTTGGCTGTTTGTAGTCCCGCTTTGCGCTTTACTTCGTTGCACTTCGTGTTCGCTGTATCCGATAGCTATCGGATCGGGTTTAGAAACAAGGGTTTCTGCATCCTGCAAACCCCAAATATGAAATACAGCCCTGTTCACCTAGCGGTGGTTAGAGCGGTACCCTGCAGCAACAAGGAATCCCGAACTTCCGGGAAAGCGTACAAGCGAAAGACGGGAATAAACTTATTGTATTGTACTGGCGTTGCGCTTCAAAAAGTACTTACTGCCCTCAACTACAATTCATTATAAAACATAGCTTGATATGCCCCTTATATTTCTTATGCGGTTAAAAACCTTTTTCTTTATCTTCAACGCGAAATTAATTTAAATGGATTTACCAGGATATACCAAGCAGCAACTCGCTTTACGCAACGGACAGGATAAACCGCAGATTTGGGTGGCTTACAAGGGTTTGATCTACGATATGACCGATAGCAGGCTTTGGCGCAATGGTAAACATTACGAGCACTGGGCCGGTCAGGATTTAACAGATGAGCTGCCCGATGCACCCCATACCGAGGCTGTTTTTGAAAAGTTTATCCCAATAGCCAAACTGGTTACGCTAAATTGATTTTAGTTAGAGTAGATTGTTTCAGTTCCTTAAATTCCGAAGGCCTTTTGCCTACCATCTTATAAAAGGTATTGCTAAAAGAGGAAATACTGTTGTAGCCCACCTGGTAAGCAATCTCGCTAATAGTGGCATCGCTTTCCAATAATTTCTCCATTGCTTTGATCATCCTGGCCAGTTTTAAATACTGAAAAAAAGAAGTATCTAAAGCCGACTGAAATAACCTGGAGAGTGTGCGTTCGCTAAATCCCATCGCTTTCCCAACACTTTCTAAACTCATGCCATCGTCGGCCAGTCCGTCAACGATATGTCTTAATACAGGTCTTAACCGCTGGTTTTCTGTTGTTGGCAAGGCAATTGGGAGTGGATGTTGGCTCACTACGGGCAAAATATTTTTAAGCGTATTTAAAAAATCGTATTCTTTGGTTTGTGGTACAATGTTGCCGTTCCAGCGCTCAGAAAAAAGGAACATTTCTAATAAAAGATTATTTACAGGATAAATGCCAATCTGTTTGTAAAAGGGATTTTCGTCATCTGTGGCGGTATCGAAATAGATATTCCGTACGATTGCGGCATGATACCGGTGCTGTAAATGGTGTTCTACCCCTGCAGGGATCCAAACATAATGCCTTGCTGGCAGGAAATAAGATTTCTCCTTGGTATATAAGAAAATGATGCCGCCCTCTACATAAGTGAGCTGTCCTTTTAAATGCGTATGGTCTTGAAATCGGTCTTCAAACCTGCTGTGCCAAACATACATGGTTTCTGGTTTTTCGTCGATTGCAAATAAAAGGTCTTCGTTGCTAACTTTTATCATTTGGCTGGTTTAAACAAATATCTGTCGGTTTAGATAAAACAAAGTAACAAATCTGTCGCGAAATTTGCATCATTAATTAGCGAATATGAATTTTAACAGGAGTAAAAGAACATTTTGGGTGTGCATGCCCTTTCTTTTATCATCAATTTTTGTTCATGCACAAGCCGTTCTGGATCAAAACAATTTTACCATCAGCCAGGTTTGGGCATTGGCTGATAGCAACAATAAAAAAATCCAGATGCAGGGCCTCAATGTGCAGGCTGCTGATGTGCATGTAAAAGTAAGCAAGGCCGAAAGGTTGCCAGAGATAGCTGCTGAAGGACTTTATGCACATGTTTTTCCCTTGCCGATTTACGAAAACGGATTGTTCCATACCCCAAGTCAATTCCCGGTTGTACCCACCTATTACAAAGCTGGGGCAGATGCTTATTTCAATATTTATAACGGTGGGAAAACCACGGCCGAAATCAATGCCTCAAAAGTAGAAAGCGAATTGAGCAGGATACAAAAAGGGCAAAGCAAACAGGAGATCCATTATACCGTAACGGTTTATTTTTATGATGTTTTTCGTAATATTTCCTATCAGGTTTTGTTGGAACAAGACATCCGCGACCGTGAAAAGCAGCTGGCCGAAATTAACCAGCTGTATAAAAACGGAACGATATTAAAAAGTGATGTGCTGAGGGCCGAATTGCGTCTTTCTAAACAGCGCATGCTATTAACCGAAATCAGCAACAGTATTAAAATTGCGAAGCAAAAACTCAATATTTTAATCGGAAGAACAGATGATGCACCCCTGAACCCGCAGATTTCGGACAATGAAACAGATGCGATCGCACTCAAACAGGTGGATGAATATTTTAATGATGCCAAAACATCTTCTTATAAAATACAGCTTTCGGAAAAAGAACAGGCCTTGGCGAAATTGAAACTGAAGACTGTAAAATCGAACATTATGCCTTCTTTGGGTTTCTTTGGTGAGTATGCTTTTGCCTATCCACAAATCCAGTTTTATCCTTATGCCTTATCGCTCTATAGTAACGGTATGGTTGGGTTAAAACTTAAAATCCCGATTTCATCCTGGTATACCAACCAACACAAAGTAAAGGAAGCGGAAATCAAGGTACACCAACAAGCGGTAGAAGATGAAGATGTGAAGGATAACATCCGGCAGGAAGTGCAGGAAAATTATATCCGTTATAAGGAGTCGGTTCAGCGCATTGCCTTGGCCGAAGAAAATATTAAACAGGCTGCAGAAAGTTACCGCATCGTACAGAATACCTATTTCAACCAGTTGTCGCTTTTAACCGATCTGTTGGATGCCGAAACCCAGTTGTTGCAATCGCGGTTCGAACTCACTACCGCTAAAGTGAATGCCAAAATACAATACTATCAATTACAAAAAGCCGTAGGAAATTTATAAGATGAACACACAGAAACAAAGCAAGGCCGATAAAATCATTAGTAGGATCACGACAGTAATAGCGCTCATCGTTTTAGTGGTGTTGATGGTATGGGGTGGGAAAACGCTCTTTGGCTATATGAAATATGAGGAAACGAACGATGCACAGGTGGATGAGTACATCAATCCCGTAACGGCGAGGGTGAGTGGTTATATCAAAGAAGTAAAATTTGAAGAAAACCAGGATGTGAAAAAAGGTGATACATTGGTTTTGATCGACGATGATGACTACACGGTTCAACAAGATGAGGCCTCGGCTTCGTTGCTGAATGCCAAAGCACAGGTTTCGGTACAGCAAAGCAATATCAAAACAGCTCAGAGTACAGCCATGGTTGCCGAAGCCAAAATTGCTGCGGCAAAAGCCAGACTCTGGAAACAGCAAACGGAATATAACCGTTATAAAAAACTTTTTGATGCAGAATCGGCTACGCGCCAGCAACTGGAAAACATCGAGAGTTTGTTGCAGGTTGCACAGGCAGAATACCAAGCCGCCAAAGAAGATTATATGACCGCAATCTCCAGAACGAATGATATTAAAGCGCAACGTGATGTGCTGGAATCTGAAATAAAAAGAAGACAGGCTGTTGTGAAAAGAAATAACCTCAATACTTCTTACACGGTAATTGTAGCGCCTTATGATGGCAAAATGGGTAGAAGGACCATCCAGGCAGGGCAATTGGTTCAAACCGGCCAAACCATCGCTTACATTGTAGATAGAAGTGCAGGCAAATGGGTGGTAGCCAATTTTAAGGAAACCCAGATTGCTAGAATGTATGTTGGTGAAAAGGTAAATGTTGAAGTGGATGCTTTTCCGGGCCAATTGTTTATTGGAGAAATCGAATCCTTATCCGGTGCAACAGGGTCAAGGTTCTCCTTATTACCTCCCGATAATGCTACCGGCAATTTTGTAAAGATTGCCCAGCGTATCCCTGTACGTATCCGCTTAGATAAAAAAGATAATGCTACCGAGCATTTAAGCGCTGGCATGAGTGCAAGTGTTATAGTGAAAAGGGACGGAAAAAATGACTAATCAGTTGCCTATATTTAAAGAGAGGGTGCCTGAATGGTTAGTGATACTGAGTATTTTCGCGGTGCTTTTATCTTCAGTATTGCTTTTTGCGCTTTCTACTGCTGATGGTAACGCTGCTGCAGGTTATTATGGTGCGAGTGCTTCTGATGTCCAGTTTTCGCTATTGATGTTTTATGCAGCAGTTGCGAGCTTTGCTGTGGTTGAGCGAAGGTTTTTTGCCAGGGTGGTGACCAAGGACTATCTTCTGATCTGTATCATATTAGAAATCCTGATCGCTTATTGGTGTTACCATACACGTGAAATTTGGTTAATATTTACCCTGAGGTTTTTGCAGGGCATTGTAAACTGTGGCTTAACGAGTATTTCCCTAAATCTGCTTTTTAGCAGGTTAAAATCAGAACATGCAAAAGAAACAGGATATACTATTTTTTATGGGATGATTCTTTGTGTATCCCCCTTGACCGCTTTGTTTTCGGTGCCAATAGTGGAAAATTTTGAATATAATGTGGTTTACAAGGCCATTATATTCTGTTTTCTGCCCAGTGCAATCCTGCTTTTTAGTGTAATGAACAGGGTACGTCTATTACTTAAAACGCCTTTATATAAGATCGATTGGATGAGTTTTGTGCTGTTTTCTACCATGTTAGTACTTATTGCCTATGTATTGGTTTATGGTCAGCAGTACGATTGGCTGGAAGATGCCAGTATTTTATACTCCATTTTGGCTATCCTAGTTTTGTTTGTGGTTTCGGTCGTTAGACAACTTACCTTAAAAAGGCCAGCGGTTGATCTCAGCATTTTCAAGTCACGGAATTTTACCATAGGCATTGTCTTTTTGGTGATCCTCTATATTATACGTGGTGCTTTTAGCTTAACATCCTCTTATTTTATTAACGTTTTAGGGATGGATTCGCTGCATGCCAACGAGATGATGATTTTCAATATTGCAGGGGTAATATTAGGTTCAATCATTGCCATTCGCTTCCTGATTCTTCAGAAACATTTAAGGATATTATGGGTAACCGGTTTTATATTGCTTTTTGCATTTTTTTTATGGATGTGCCAGTTGTTTGCCAGTGAAGCAGGAACAGAGAACTTTTACCTCCCGTTATTCGTGCAGGGCGTGGGTGCTGGAATGGTCATGTCGCCGATCGTGATGTTTATTATGTCGTCCGTTCCCGATAACATGAGCCAGTCAGCATCATCTGTGGGTGTATTTGTGCGCTTTTCGACCTTTAGCCTTAGTTTGGCTTTTATCAATTTCTACCAGCTTTATTTTAAGGGAAAACATGGCGACGATTTGCGTGGCGGTATTACCTTGTTGGATTTTAACCTGCCAGAAAGGTTGAAAATGTATCAATCCGCTTTGAGTAGCAGGGGAATGCCTCGTGATGAAGCGGGTAAAGTGGCTATAGGATTACTAAATAAGGCCGTTCAAAAACAAACCTTTTTGCAGTTTTGTGTAAGTTATTATGCATGGATTGCGTTGCTTTGTTTGTTAACGATTATCCTTATTGCCTTACAGCCGGTAATCAGCCGAACGGTGATTAATTTGCGGAATAAGCAACCTGCGGCGGCTGGGTTTTAGGTTAGTTATCAGTTATCAATTTGTAATTTTCAGTTTGCATAAATCAACCTTAATCTCTTTTAAGATTCCCAACTGAATGGGAATGACGATTTCCTATAAGAAAAAACCGCAGATTTAAAGAAATGTATCTCTAAATCTGCGGTTCGTTTATTTGCAATTGAAAAGCAAACCGTTAACCGAAAACTGTCAACTGACTATGCTTCAATTGTAAATGCACTTAAGCTTACAAATTCCTGAATCCTGGCAGCAACTTCTTCCTCGGTTAGGTTTAATAATTTTTCTGTTCCAAATTTCTCTACACAGAAAGACGCCAATGCTGAACCATAAATGATTGCATTTTTCATATTGTTAAAGCTAATGGTACCCACTTTGGCCAGATAGCCAATAAAACCACCTGCAAAAGTGTCGCCGGCACCAGTTGGGTCAAATACTTCAGCCAAAGGCAATGCAGGGGCAGAGAAAATCTGATCTTCATGGAACAATAAGGCACCGTGCTCGCCTTTTTTAATGATCAGATATTTTGGGCCCATGGTAAGGATTTTCTTTGCTGCTTTAACCAATGAGTATTCGCCAGATAACTGACGCGCTTCTGCGTCATTAATGGTTAATACGTCTACCAATTTAATGGTCTCCAGTAAATCATCCATCATAATGTCCATCCAGAAATTCATGGTGTCCATTACAATTAACTTAGGGCGGTTTTTAAGGCGTTTAATTACGGTTTGCTGCACCTGAGGGGTTAAGTTGCCCAGCATTAAATATTCGCAATCCTGATAGCTCTCCGGGATAATTGGGTCGAAGTTTTCCAATACATTTAATTCTGTAATCAATGTATCGCGGCTGTTCATGTCGTTATGGTATTTTCCCGACCAGAAAAAAGATTTTTCACCAGCTTTAATCTGTAATCCTTCGGTATCAATACCGTGGGCAGTGAAGGTATCGATGTCTGATTGATGAAAATCATCACCAACAACTGCTACGATTTTTGCTTTATTGTAAAAGTAAGATGCGGCTAAACTTGCGTAAGTTGCTGCTCCACCTACAATTTTATCCGTTTTTCCGAAAGGAGTTTCAATAGCATCAAAAGCTACAGTACCTATGATTATCAGGCTCATATCTATGGGTTAATTTTTTTTTAAAATTTTTCAGTGCAAATATTGCATAAATAATTTAAAAGCCCTAATATTGCATTCCCAAAACGAACAAGGCTATGTGTACTGTAAAGTACAAAAAACCTCGTTTTAGGAAATGACCAGTACTCCTTCTTAGCTCAGCTGGTTAGAGCATCTGACTGTTAATCAGAGGGTCGCTGGTTCGAGCCCAGCAGAGGGAGCCAATGCCCTTCACGATATCGTGAAGGGCATTTCTGTTTTTAGCTGATTTTCAAATCGTTGCATATGTTAAATAGAGGCCGATTTTTGGTTCGAGCCCAGTGTCCGCACCCTTACTGTGCAAAGTCTTTAAAATTTTTAAGTTTGCTTTACTAACGCCTTCTTAGCGAATAAGTTATAATTAATATTCTCTGGTTTTTTTGGTTCGATGCTGCTAAATTCGATGGGATTGCAAGTTTTGCTTGCATTATAGAGTTTAAATGCCTGTTCTGAGAAGAAATAAATAAGATCGATGTATTCTTCTGCTTCCTTTTCTGTAAGATTATTTTTTTTGGCTTTGAGGTCTTGAATTACCTTTTTAGTGGTAAGAGATCTTGTGATTTGATTTTCCATTATGGTGAGTTGTAGTGAATTCGTTTTTAAATATTGGCCTGCTCTTTCTTATCGCTATATTTGAATTAACAAATTTACTACAGCACGCTCAATGTATCTTCGATTTACAACTCAATTTATAAATCCATATGGAGAACTGGAAACGGGTATATTTATGGCATTAAAATATCTGAGAGAAGATTACTCCCTTACAAATGATGAAGACATTGTAAAACTTAAAGGACTTACAGTTTGGTTTAGTAAAAATTTAGAAAAGCCAAGTAGATTTTCTAATGGAACAAGTAAGCATAATGCTGCTATTTCCTTGTCTTGGTTTAAAGATACAGCAAATGAGCACCTTAAAAAAATGCAAGAGTTTATTAAAATAGCTGAGCAATATGATATAGTAGTTGAAAGGATTATTAGTAAAAATCCAGGCTATGTTGTCTATGAAGATGAATATCAAGTTTCAGCTATCCCATTTAAAAATGATCGCAAAAATGTAATATGATTGCATTATTCTAAATAATATTCATCAGTCCTTGCAATTCTCTTAAGGTCATTAAGTAGGTTTCGAAAAGTAAATAGTCTCGGGAGCCAAAACCGCAACGAAAGTTATTCACTTTGTTTATTTAAATTAACTATCCTGCAATGATTATAAGATTTCGAAGTGCCGTTTAATCACAAGTATTTGGTCTGCCAATTTTTACGATTTCATTTACACCAAAATGATCAAGACGTTCCAATAGCGCCACGGCTCCATTTTGCTTTTTAAATTCCAGCTCTTCGGGATAAAGGGGAATTAGAGAATATATAGTAACTACTTGTTCATCTGCCATTTCTATTTGCGTAAAATCGTCAGATAGTTCCATGGAATGTGCTAACATTACCGCCTTGAATCCTATTTTCTCCGCAAATTCATCATCTACCTCATGTTCAAAGGTATGTCCAAATCCCAGCCAGGTTTCATCTGGATGCGGTAACATCATCAATTCTTTCATTAAGCGGATTGGCCAATAGTTTTGTTCGTCTTCGAAGGATTCATAATTTAGATTCCATTCTTTGGGGAGTAAAAACATGATTTCAGCATAGGGAGAAGATCCATCATCTTCAGGAACCTTCATAGGCAATGCACTCATGCCACAACTCAGTAGAATATGATACGGCCTTTCTTCATTAGCTTTTATAAAAAAAATATCTCTATGGATTACTTCTGATTCAATTTCATCAAACACCACAATATCTTCATTATCATTAAAGAACTTATCAAGGTGACTATCGATTAGCTCCACGCTATTAGGAACAGAGTTTTTCATTGTAATATTTTCTTGTCTTTAAAAGTAAATGAAATCAGCCAAAATCATCCTACAAAAAGCTATTTTTTATGCGTCACTCCGGATCTTAGTTTCTTCAAGCATATCGAATAAATTGTAAATATGATATTGTAAACCTTGAACTTGTAGGTATAATTAACGTTGTTAAAAATGCAATGATTTGATTAATATCATAAATTATTCCAAATTATCTTCATTAATCTTTGAAATTCTAGTCAAGTCGTCAAGCAAATTTCTAGAAAAATACAGAGTCTCGGGAGCCAAAACCCGCAACGAATTTGTGGGTTTTTTGCGTTTAGGGCTGGATGAGAAGTTTATCCTGAGCGCAAAAACGGAAGCTTAAAAGCCTGATTAATAGCTAAATCGACGCTGAATAAATAGATATTTTAAAGAATCGACTTGTTTATTTTAATGGCAGCTCAACGAAAAACGTTGTGCCCTGGTTTAATTCGCTGTCAAACCATATCCTGCCTTTGTGTGCATCAACGATTTGTTTGGAAATGGCTAGTCCCAGGCCGGAAGAATATTCCCCAATAGTTCCTTTTCTTTGGGCTACGGTAAACAGATCAAAGATGGTATTTCCCAGCTCGGCTGGAACACCAATGCCGTTATCCTCAATACTTACAATAACCGTTTTTAGTTTTTCTTCTGTTATTATTTTTATTTCTGCTCCAATAGGGCTGAATTTTATGGCATTTGCAATCAGATTGCTGAATACCCTCCATATTTTTCTTCCATCTGCCTCGAAGATAATGTTCTGTACTTTTAAGTTTAATTTTTGCTTTTTTTCAAGTGCCTTAAATTTAAATAGGTTAGCGCAATAATTTAACAGTGTATGCATTTCAACAGATTCTTTGATCAGATCGGCAGTTTCGGCGTTTATATTTAATATACTCGCAATCATTTCTAAAGATCGCTGGCTGGAAAGCTCTAAAAGTTCAAGCATTTCAAGGTCGGCCTGGGGTAGGGCTGTTGCTTTAAGTATTCCCGAAATGCTTATTGCTGCGGCAATCGGACTCCTGAGGTCGTGCGCCACAATTTTCATCATACGGGTATTTTCCTGTTGCGTTTGCTCTAAAGCAGTTAGCAGTTTTTGCATGTTTAAATTTTGAGCGGTAATTTTCTTGTTCATTACCTTTAATTTTTCTCGGTTAAACAATACCAGGCTCAGCAATGCGATTATGATTACTGTGAAGAAAATGAATATGATTAAATAATTTTTTTTGATTTCGTTGTCTTTGTGGAGCAAAGCTATTTTATATTCCTGTTCAGTAGCCTTAAACGATAAATTGATGTCTGCCTTTCTTAAACTCTCATTCTCAGCATTCACTGAATCGTCCAGCTGATGATAAAGTTGCATATACTCTAAGGCTTTGGCAACGTTATGAATTTGATCAAAATAATTCCATTTTAACCGGTATAATTTGATCTGGCTATCAACTGTCATTTTTTGGCCCTTTAATTTCTGGTCTAATACCAGCTGGAGTTCATTTAACAGGGTTTTTGCTTCCTTAAATCGTTTAAAATCCAGATAGAGAGCAGCTAATTTTATTTTGGCAGTTTGTGCATCTACTTGGTCATGACCAGGGCGATCGTTAATTTTAATACTTGCTTTCAGGTATTTTTCAGCTTCAGCATATTGTTTGATTTTTGCATATGTGCCCCCTAGGTTTCCATAAACAACTCCATGGGCGATCGTTAAAAAATCTGCTTGATGAGGATATCTGGAAAGGTTTTCGTCCAAGAAAGCGATTGCCTTTCTGTAGTAATAAATGGCACTGTCCAGTTTATTTGCCTTTTCAAAACAAAGCGCAATGGTATTGATGTAACTTTGCCGGGATATAAATGTCATCTTTAGTGATTCTTCCTGATCACAATTTTTACTTTCAGAAAATGCTTTTTTAAGAAAGGTAACTGCATCGAGATATTGGTGTTGATTGTATTTTAAAAGCCCCAATCTATAGTTGAAACCATAAGAATCGCAACTATCTAGATTTTTTAATGCAAGTTGTCCGGCATTGTAGTAATAATTAAAAGCAGTATTGTACATTTTAGTTGAAACAAGGGCATCTCCCTTTGTAAAAATGGCATTTGCATAGGCCGATCTGTAGATGTCTTCCTTTCCTTTTATTATATAATGCATGCTGTCTGCATATAGGTTGGCCTTAGCTGTATCCGGTTGTCTATATAGATAATATACCGCCTTCGCATAATATTTGCTATACACGTCCATCAAATTTGGTTCTTTTAACTTGCGATGTGCAGAATCAAGATATGTTAACGCTTGATCATTAAGTCCGGCATAGATAAGGGAGTCCATATGTGCCGCTATTTTTTTGCTTTGTAGAGATTGTTCTGCTTTTTCTTTTGTAACTGTGTTTTTGCAAGCGAATTGAAAAAAGGATAATAGCAATAAAATAAAAGACACAACAGTTTTTTTGCAAAAGGAGGTATAGGTCATCGCTTTATTTTTAGCATACTGAAACTATCATTATCCAAATTACATTAAAAAAATGATAAGGTGAAATGATGATAAAAGCCTGATCTAAAAAAAATCAACAAAAATTTGCGTAGTTAAATGACTACATGTATATTTGTAGTCAAATAGCTACATAATGAATTTAAGAAGAGATGTATTTCAGGCCATTGCCGATCCCACCAGAAGGGCAATATTGTTATTGGTGGCCACCCAATCGATGACGGCAGGAGCAATAGCCACCAATTTCGACACGGCAAGGCCAACGGTTTCCAAACATCTGCAAATCCTCACCGAGTGCGAATTGTTAGAACAAAGGCAAAACGGGAGAGAAGTTCACTACCATACCAATGCAAAAAAAATGAAAGAAATAGCTGATTTTATCGAACCTTTCCGCCAAATGTGGGATGACAGATTTAATAAATTGGAAGATATCATGAAAAACTATAAACCAACCAAATAGCATACCATGGAGCGGAAAACCAAAATCGATGCCGAAAACGGTAAACAGGAAATTATCATCACCAGGGAATTTGATCTGCCCCTGGCACTACTTTTCAAAGCTTATGTAGAGCCTGAAATCGTTGAGCAGTGGATGGGCACCAAAGTATTGAAGCTTGAAAATAAAAAGTATGGCAGTTATCAGTTTGAAACTTCCGATCCCAAAGGGAATGTGGCGTTCGTGGCTACCGGGGTGATTCATGAGTTTGTTCCCGAAGAAAAAATCACACGGACATTCGAAATGGAGCAAACACCTTTCGGTGTTCAGCTTGAGTTTTTAATGTTTGAAAAGCTGGATGATGATAGGAGTAAGCTCACCATGCACGTCGTTTACCGATCAGTTACAGTTAGGGATCAGATACTTGCATTACCTTTTGCCCAGGGCATTAATATGGCGCATAACCGCCTACAAGATATTGTAAACCAGTTAAAATAATACATCATGACAAAAAAAAACAAAATTATCTACTGGATTGCCACGGTTTGGCTTGCATTGGGCATGTTATCTACCGGCATCGTGCAATTATTGAAAACGAAAGAAGAAGTAGCCATGTTTAACCAACTGGGTTATCCGCTCTATTTTCTAACCATTTTGGGGGGTTGGAAAATTTTGGGTGTGGTTGCGGTGTTAATTCCGAAATTTGCTTTACTAAAAGAATGGGCTTATGCTGGCTTTTTCTTAGCCATGTCTGGTGCTGTCTTCTCGCATCTGGCGGTTAGCGATAACAGTGTTTCGGCTTATTTTGGCCCAATTTTATTAATGGTATTAACGGTGTTGTCCTGGTATTTCAGGCCTGCCGATAGAAAAATTGTTCCTGCTAAATTATAATCCGATGAACCCTAACGTTGATTTTTATTTTAACAAAGCAAAAAAGTGGCAGGAAGCTGTAAGCTTATTAAGAACAATTGCCCTTGATTGCGGACTTACCGAAGAATTGAAATGGGGCTGCCCATGTTACACGCTTAAAGGGAGCAACATTGTTTTAATACACGATTTTAAAGAATACTGTGCTTTTTTATTATTTAAAGGTGCTTTATTAAAAGATAAGGAAGCTATTTTGATCCAGCAAACGGAGAATGTACAATCATCAAGACAAATCCGCTTTACCAATGCATTGCAGATTGTAGACATGAAGGCAATTTTAAAAGCCTATATTCTGGAAGCCATTGAGGTAGAAAAAGCCGGATTGAAAGTTGAATTAAAGAAAACGACTGAATATGTAATTCCTGCAGAGTTTCAAAACAAACTGGACCAAATTCCGGGTTTAAAAGCAGCTTTCGAAGCTTTGACGCCAGGGCGACAGCGCGGATATCTTTTGTATTTTTCGTCTGCTAAACAATCCAAAACCCGCGAGGCCAGGGTGGAGAAATATATGCCGCAGATTTTGAATGGAAAAGGATTGGATGATTAGCATGAAAGTGCCTTCATTTCGACCGGTAAATCCTTAGAAAAACAGAAGATTTGGGATCACTGGTAGCGACAGATCGTCATTGCGAGGCGCGAAGCAATCTTATGACTATGGGTGGGTAAACATAATTGATGATACGCTCTTGAAGTTCAAAAAATGAGGACTGGTATTGCGCATATTGCAAAAAGGAATGATTTAAGATTAGAAAATGAACGGCTTGTGGTACTTGGCGGTTATTAGTCCCGCCATTCGCTATAGCTCCGATAGAAAACCTGTGAAACAAGCAAGCATACCAAAATATAATATAAACCGGTGCTTAAATCGGAGACTGTCGCTGCTGTCGCCTGCCAGCTGCAGGCTGGGGTTTAAAAACAAGGGTTTGTGCATCTTGCAACCTCAAAAATGAAAAACTGGCTTGGCCATATAGCCCCGATTGAAGCGTTATCCCGAATTTTCGGGAAAGCGTAAAAGCGTAAAACAGGAAAGAACTTCATATTTTGTACAGGCACGGCGCTCCGTTATAAAAATGAAAATAAATTAATCACTTTATGAGCAAAATAAATAAAAAAGAAATCTCCACCGAACAAACGGCAGAACTACTCCATACCTTAAAAGTTCGTTTTGAGAAAAACATGAACCGCCATAAAGGTCTGGAATGGGCTAAAGTTCAGGAAAGACTGGAAGCTAACCCCGAAAAGCTACCGGTGCTTGATGAAATGGAGGTGACGGGTGGTGAACCTGATGTTGTAGATTATGATAAAGCTACTGGTGAATATATATTTTACGATTGTTCTGCAGAAAGCCCTAAAGGCCGCAGAAGTGTTTGTTATGATCTCGAGGGGCTCGAATCGAGAAAAGAACATCAACCAGATCATAACGCCGTTGACATGGCCGCGGCTATGGGTGTCGAACTTTTAACGGAAGCGCAATACAGGACCTTGCAGCAGCTGGGAAAATTCGATACCAAAACATCAAGCTGGATTGTTACCCCTCCCGAAATCAGAAAACTTGGTGGAGCACTCTTTGGCGATCGCCGTTACGATCATGTATTTGTGTACCATAATGGAGCACAATCCTATTACGCCGCAAGAGCATTCCGTGGATCATTAAGGGTATAACCGCTACAATAATTTTTCGTAACAGAAAAAACGGAGGCCAGGTCGTTTGGCGAGACTAATTTCGCCGCTAAACTGATAACCGAGTTTTGGAAAAAGCGCCTGGGTGGCTTTGTTTTCGCTATTGGTGTCGACCCTTAATATGGTAATGCCGGTTGTTTTCGCTACAACCTCGGCCTGCATCATTAACGCTTTGGCAATGCCCATGCCCTGGCGATCGGGATCTACCGCTAAGCGGTGTGTTACAATAGCTTTGTCGTTAATGTCCCAGCCTGCATCTGCATATTCCGGATCCTGATCTGTTGTAATGGCAGAAACACCAACAACTTCGTCTTCCATTTCTGCAACCCACAACTGGGTAATGGCGATGTCTTTGGTAAATACTTCCGGATTTGGATAATCGTTTCCCCACTGAAAGTTACCGGCAGCCTGCATTAAGGGTACAACCTTGCTTACCAGCTGCATTATTTTAGGTATATCTGCTGTTTGGGCTAATCTTATTATCATGATGCAAAGATAATATATAGGTTCATTTGTCAATAGTTCATTTGTTCAGGGGTCATTGGTTCATTTGTTGCCGTAGTGCGTAAAATATTTAGCGGTTAACTGGTTAATTATTGAAACCGGTTGACTGCAAATTGCCAACTGCCAACCGGAAATTGTGAACCGTTTAAATCGGTTAACGGGTGCTAAACGCCCAGCGCCACACCCAAAGATTGTTAATCGGCTGTGGACTAGCCTAACTTCACGAAATGTTCATCTTTCAATTTGATATTTGAGCGTATTTCTTATCATGATATTCCGGTCTGTAAATTGGCTATTAAGGAATTGTTTTTCTATTGTATATTTCCGATTTCCGTATTGTTAATATAAGGTTAAACTTAATCTGATATTAATATTGAATTAACATTAGGGCTGTTGTTTTGTACCAAAATAAAATAACAGAAAATGAAATCACGTATACTATCCCTAGTAGGTATTCTGATGCTCTTGGTCACGTTTGCTCAGGCACAGGTTACAACATCTAGTATTAATGGTAAGATTAAGGATAACAAAGGTATCATCCCAGGTGCAACCGTCGTTATGGTACACGTTCCAACAGGTACGGTATCTAAAGGTTCGTCGAATGAAAACGGACTTTACCGCATTGGCAATTTAAACCCGGGCGGACCATACAAAATCACCGTAACCTTTGTGGGTTATAGTCCGGTTGTAAAAGAAAATATTTATTTAACCTTAGGTTCCGATGTAAAATTGGATATCGATCTTCAGGAACAGGGCAACCAATTGGCTGAGGTAAGTGTTAAAGGGCAAAAAGGCGGAACAAAATCTGGTGCTGGTACCAGTATTGGCGAAGGTCAGATTAAAACCTTACCAACCATGAACCGCAGCTTGCAGGATGTAACAAGGGTTACCCCGCAGGGCAGTAAGGATAATACTTTTGGCGGTACCAACTTTAGGTATAATAACGTAACCATTGATGGTGCGATTAATAATGATGCCATTGGTTTCAGTCCATCATTGGGCGGTCAGAGTGGAAGCTCAGGTATGCCAGGAAGCAGTACACGTACCAATCCGGTTTCGCTTGACGCGATACAGGATGTTACTGTTTTGCTTTCTCCATACGATGTTAAAGTAGGTAACTTTTTAGGTGGTAGTATTAATGCCGTTACCCGTGGCGGTACCAATGAAGTTGTAGGATCAGTTTATGGATATGGCCGTAACGCTTCGTTAATTGGCAAGAACAAAATTGGCGATAACAGTAAAGAACCCTCCGCTTTTCACGATTATCAGACTGGTTTCCGTGTGGGTTTCCCGATCATAAAAGATAAATTGTTCTTTTTTACCAACGAAGAGATTACCCGCCGTCAGGATCCGGTAATTTTAGGCGCGGGATCGTCTGATATGAAATTGCTTACTTTAACTGAAGCGCAGCAGATCTCTGACCGCATGAAAAATGTATATGGTGTAGATGCAGGTTCGTTTGGCGATTACAATATCTATTCGCAGTCTAACAAATTCTTTAACCGCTTAGATTGGAACATCAGCGAAAGCACCCAGTTAACCATCAGAAATAACACGATCATTTCGAAAGCCACAAACCTGGAAAGGGATCAGTCTAACTTCAGGTTTGGCGGTATCGATTTTAAGCAGAACAACAATCAAACTTCAACAGTTGCCGATCTGAAAACCCGTTTCGGAAATTCAGCTACCAACAACTTAATCGTAGGTTATTCTACCGTTCACGATTTCCGTGACCCACTTTCTAATCCGGCTTTACCGCAGATTGAGATTGCTTCTAACGGTGGGACATTGTTTTTAGGTACCGACCGTGAGGCCAGTATCTTCAATATGAAACAGAATACATTCGAATTTACTGATAACTATACGTATAGCTCTGGTATCCATACTTTTACGGTTGGTACCCACAATGAGTTTTATAACATCAACTACGGTTTCGTAAACTCTTGGAATGGCCGTGTAGCTTATGGCAGTGTTGCCGATTTTCTGGCCAACAAGCCAAGTAGGGTACGTACCAGTTATAACTACGATGACAATACCCGCGATAACATTATTGCGAACCCAACGGCAGCGTTTAATGTAAACATGTACAGTGTTTACGGTCAGGATGAAATCCGCATTGGCGACCGTTTTAAATTAACGCCTGGATTGCGCTTTGATATGGCAAACTTACCAGATATGCCTTCGTTGAGCACTAAAACAACAGGTTCTCCGGTTGATACAAATTACGGTACTACCTATACTTATACCCAGCCTTCATCAATTACCGGAAAATTCCTGAATAAAATTCAGATCTCTCCACGCGTAGGCTTTAATTTTGATGTACTGGGCAACCAAAGTTTGGTAATGCGTGGTGGTACAGGCCTGTTTACCAGTCGTGTTCCTTTTGCGTGGATTGGTTATGCGTATTACAACAACGGCGTAAATTATGGTGCTTTTGATAAGAAATATGTTTATACAAATGCAGATCCTACAAAAATAGTAATACCTGCAGCAGGTTCAGATCCGATTAAAGATGCCTTAACAGGTAATGGTGAAGCAGGTTATGTAACCAATCAAGGCATTAACGTTAAAGATGCTAAAGGTGCAACACAGGTAGATTTGGTTGACAATAACTTTAAGATGCCAAAAGCATGGAGAAGTAATCTGGCTTTCGATTATAAAACAGACGACCAATGGAAATTTACGGTTGAGGGAATCTTTAGCCAGGTAATCAAAGATGTGCAGTTTCAGCAGATCAACTATGTAGATAACCCTACGTATATGGTTTATGATACGCAGAAACAGCAACCGATTTACTCAGGTGCCAAAATCAATCAATTGTATACCAATGCTTATCTTTTGTCGAACACGGATAAAGGATATAAATACAGTTTAACCGCTCAGGTAAGTAAATCACTTCCGATAGGTTTAGATATGATGGTGGCTTATACCTATGGCAGATCAAAAGATATCGCCAATGGTATCCGTAATTCGATGGAGTCTAACTGGCAATTGAACCAGGCGCTTAATCCAAATAATCCAGGTTTGGCGTATTCTAACTTCGATATCCGCAACAGGATTATCTCTACCATCAATTACAGGTTAGATTGGGCTAAAAACGGTAAGTATGTATCTAACTTCTCGTTATTCTTCAGTGGTCAGTCAGGTTCGCCATACTCATTGGGTTTAGTGAACAGTACCATTAACGGAACTGGACAAACAGTGGGTTTATTATATGTTCCAGCTGCTGGTGAAACTACTAAGTTTTTTGCCAATACACCTGATGGCATCGCACAGGCTGCAGCATTTGATAACTACATTAACGGTGATAAATACTTAAGTACCCGTCGTGGCAATTTCACAGAGCGTAATGGCGCACGTACCCCATGGAATGTTCAGGCTGATTTCCGTTTCGCTCAGGATATACAGGTAGCTAAAGGAAAACACCCACATGTACTTACGTTAACCTACGATATTGTTAACCTAACCAATTTGGTGAATAAGGATTGGGGAATTCAGTATTTTTCTCCTAATACTTATAACTCTATGGCCAGTGTGGGTATTAAGGTTGCAACAGCAGGCACACCAACAGCATATCCGGTGTATACCTTTGCTCAAAAAGATGTAACCTCTTATTCAAAAGATTTCTTTGCTTCACGTTATCAGATGCAATTGGGATTGAGATATAGCTTCTAATCTTTTTTAATGATAAATATATAACGGTCTGGCCTAGATAAGGTCAGGCCGCTTTTTGTTTAACAACGAGGGTTCCTGATCATATTTATCGTTGTAAAAACTGTAAACCTTATTGAAGTGAAAAGTGAGCACGCAAGCGAGACACGAGTGTGGAATGTAACGGAAAGAAGGACCAGGGCTACCGATGAAAGCGTATATTGATTTCGTGCAAATCTCTCCTTTTCTGCCCAGTCTTCTGAGTACGGACTTAAGAAATCTTTCTTGCATAAACAATTAAACCTTTCCTATCCTCACCCTGTCAAAATAATACACACAGCATAAAGCTTGATTTATTTTTTCACTTAAAAAGTTAGGTTATGAAAAAGATTGTAAATGCATTGCTCTTATTGGTTATGGCGGTTAATTTTAGTGCATGCGTAGTAAGCGCACGTGCACCACGCGGTCACTGGGTACCTGGACACTATAATGTTGGCCCTCACGGTGGCCGATATTGGGTAAAAGGCCATTATCGTTAAATCAGTTTCAGATCGCCGCTCGGGTAAATATGGCGGCGATCTCTTTAAGAAAAATGCTAAAAGATGTTAATGCGTAACTAATGCGATAGTTGGATTCAGAATACAGGAATAAAATAATACATTAGCAGTATTAATATCTATTTTAATATGCAAGAAGAAATTCTTTTACAGATAAGCGTTAAAATTAAAGAAAGGCGTAAGGAGCTTGGCATTACCGTTCAGGAACTTGCTGATAAAGCCGAGGTAAGCAAAGGCCTTATTTCACAGATCGAAAACAGCAGGACCATTCCGTCTTTAATGGTGTTGATGGATATTATCAAAAGCTTACAGATTGATCTGAATAGCTTTTTTAAAGACATCAACTTTCATAAAAAAGATGCACCCGTTCTGGTGAAGCGGCAAGAGCAATATCAGAAGTTTGAAAAGGAACAGGCCGTTGGCTTTAATTATTCGCGTATCCTAACCAAGAATATTAAATTTTCTACGGCTGATTTTGTACTGCTCGAGCTCGAAGTTAACGCGCACCGGCCAATGGTTAAAACTGAAGCCTTCGAATTTAAGTATATGATTGAAGGTAAGGTAGAATATCAGTTTTCGAAAAAGAAAATTATCCTCGAAAAGGGCGACTCGATGCTTTTCGACGGAAGACTTTCTCATACGCCGGTAAATATTGGCGATACCAAAGCTTTAATGCTTGTTGTTTATTTTTTCGAGTAAAAATTTGGTAAACAAAGTTTATTAATACTTAACAAATATCTATCTTCATCTTCATAAACCAGTCCTAATTTTGATTGGTAAAGAATATGAATATGAAAAAATTGTTAAAAAGCACAATCTTGTTGCTTTGTGTAGCGGTATTTGCGCAGGCACAACCTAAAAAAGTTAAACATGTAATCTTGATCGGTTGCGATGGTTTTGGCGGCTATGCCCTGCAGGAAGCCAATATGCCCAATCTGAAAGCTTTAATGGCCAATGGCTCATGGACCAACAAGGCACGTTGTGTATTGCCGTCATCCAGTGCGGTAAACTGGGCTTCCTTGTTAATGGGCGCGGGACCAACCGAACACGGTTATACCGAATGGAACAGCAAAGTGCCCGAAATTCCTTCCATTGTCAAAACTTCTTACGGTTTGTTCCCAGGTATATTCAGCGTAATCCGTGATCAGAAAAAGCAAGCTAAAACAGCTATTATTTATAGCTGGAACGGTATCGGCTACCTGTTCGAAAAAGAAGCGGTGAACATCATTGTAGACGGGAAAGAGAAAGACGATTTCTGTGCCGACACTGCTTCGGCAATTATCAAAAGGGAAAAACCTTATTTCACTTTTGTACATTTCGACGAACCTGATGAAACCGGTCACTCAATCGGTCACCGCACGCCAGCTTATTATAAACAACTTGAACTTGTAGATCAGCGCATCGGGAAAATAGTAAAGGCAGTTCAAGATGCGGGTATTGCCGACGAAACCATTATCTTAGTTACAGCAGATCATGGCGGAACGGGTAAAGGGCATGGTGGTAAATCGTTGGATGAAGTGCAGATTCCCTGGATTATTGCAGGGCCTGGGGTACACAAAAACCACGAGTTAAAAGATGCGATCATCACCTACGATACGGCTGCTACACTGGCATGGTTAATGGGTTTAAGTGCGCCGCAAAGCTGGAGAGGAAAGCCGGTGTTAGAGGCGTTTAGCAGATGATATTTGCCCGCTGGTTAAATTTAACAATTTGATAACCTGGATTTTGTTTACAAATAATAAACATTGTTTACTATTGTTTTCTTTAAAAGTTAATATATTATGGTAATCAAGTTTGTAGAATTCGATGGGGCGGGCAAAGCCTTCACAGCATTAGGCAAGGGAGCTGATCAGTTTAAGGATAGGGTATTTGGAATGATAACAGACTAAAGATGAATTTGCTTCAAATTGCCCGTAAAAAAGCGTTGAATTGGCCATATTGGCTAATAACCATGCTTGGTGGTGTTGCGGCCTTTGGTTGTTATACCAGTATGTATGCTTTCAGAAAAGCCTTTGCTTCTGCTACGTTCGAGCACCAGGAATTTCTGCACATTGATTATAAAGTGTGGCTGGTTATTGCACAGATGGTGGGTTATACCTTAAGTAAATTTTATGGTATCCGCTTTATTTCCGAATCCGGGAAAAGCAACCGCGCCAGGAGCATTATCTTTCTGATCCTTTTTTCTTGGATTGCGCTGTTAGGCTTTGCACTGGTACCGGCCCCTTACAATATCGTATTTCTTTTTCTTAATGGTTTTCCGTTGGGGATGATCTGGGGTTTGGTATTCAGTTATCTTGAAGGACGGAAAACAACCGAATTTATGGGCGCATTAATGTCGATCAGTTTAATATTTGCCTCTGGTTTTGTTAAAACCGTAGCACGTACACTGATGGGTTTTGCTGCGGTAAGCGATTATTGGATGCCTTTCCTTACCGGACTGGTTTTCCTGTTGCCGCTGTTCCTGTTTGTTTTTTGTTTAGAAGTCATTCCACCGCCATCAAAAGAAGACCAGGAGCTGCGGACCAAGCGGGTACCGATGGATGCCAAACAACGCAAGGCTTTTATTACCGCTTTTTTGCCGGGTATTATCCTTACCATCATCATTTATGTGCTGCTTACCTGTATCCGCGATATGCGCGATAATTTTGAGGTCGAAATCTGGAATGGTTTAGGGATCCATGACAACCATATATATACGCAGATTGATACCCTGATTTCTGTAGTGGTATTGATCATGATGGGACTTTTGATCCTGATTAAGGATAACCTTAAAGCTTTTACCGTGATCCATATCATGATTATTGCAGGTTGCTTATTGATCGGTGTGAGCACGTTCTTTTTTGACCGGGGCTACATCGGTCCGGTTAGCTGGATGGCTTTGCTGGGCATGGGGCTTTATATGGCCTATATTCCGTATAATGCCATTTTCTTTGAAAGGATGATTGCCAATTTTCATTACAAAAGCAATATCGGCTTTATTATGTATGTAGCCGATTCTATTGGTTATGTGGGTAGTTTTTCGGTACTGATGCTACACGAATTTGGCGAAACCGATATCAGCTGGATGCATTTCTTTAAGCAGTGTTTGTTTGCTGTGCCACTAATTGGCGGGGTATGTAGTGTGCTTTCGCTGATTTATTTCAGAAGGAAAACTTTGGCTACAAATAAAAAAATGAATGCCGATGAACGGCTGGTTTTAACAAGGAAATAAAGCATTGGACTTGATTTAGCTGGACAGAATACTTAATAGTAATACACATTGGTGCCATATAAACCTAAAAATATCCGGCACCAGCAAAAAAATAAACAATGAATAAACATTTCGATCTTATCGTAATCGGCGGGGGTATACTGGGAACATTCCATGCCTACCATGCCTTACTTTCGGGTAAATCTGTATTGCAGCTCGAAAAAGACAATTATCCGGTAGGAGCTACGGTACGTAACTTTGGTCAGGTGGTACCATCGGGTATGGAAGCCGAGTGGTTCGGATATGGTGTAGCCGGATTGGAGATTTATAAATCGATCCAAAAGGATTTTGATATCTCCGTGCAGCAAAATGGTAGCGTATACATCGCATCTGATGATGATGAATGTACGTTGATCCATGAGCTGAAAGCACATTACGATACCATTGGTTACGAAACCGAGCTGCTCAATCAGGAGGCCATTTTAAAGAAATACCCGGCCATCAAATCATCCTATGCCAAAGAGGCGATCTTTTTTCCGCAGGAGATCAGCGTAGCGCCAGATCAGATGATCCATCGCCTGCATACGTACATGCAGAACAAGTTTGGAAAGTATACACTTCAATACAATAGTCCGGTTACCGCCTGCGAAAGTAAAGGCAGCGGTGTGGAAGTAGGCTTGAAAAACAATGCTGAACTTTTTACCGCTGAGAAGGCCATTATCTGCAATGGTTATGAATTTAAACTGCTCTATCCGGAACTGTTTGGCGAAAGCGGAATTGTGGTGAGTAAATTACAGATGATGCGCAGCATCCCGATGCCGGATGTTGCTTTAGAAGGCAATATTTTAACTGGTTTAACCACCAGACGCTACGAGAGTTTCGAGCACTATTGTCCTTCATTTAAGACCATTAAAACACCTGCATATTACGAAGAACTGAAAAAGTGGGGCATCCATATCCTGTTTAAAAAAGCCGCAGATAATACGATTATTATAGGCGATTCGCATGAATATGCCGATGCAAAACATTTTGATGATCTGGGTTTCAATTTAAGTTACCACATTAACGAGCTGATGCTGCAGGAAGCAGCACGGATTGTTGATTTCGATGTGCTTAAACTGCAAACTACCTGGGCAGGATTTTACCCTCAGCACCCAACTAAACATATCGTAGAGTATGATCTCGACGATCGCATCCACATCCGTACGGCCATTGGTGGGAAAGGGATGACGGCCAGTGCAGGCTATGCCGCAGAAAGTATTAAAAAAATATTTAGTTAACAAATACTAAACAAAAACAGGCTGTTTTGTTAACTAAAAATTGGCATTAGGCTAACATGCATATCTTATCATTGCATCTATAAAACCTAAAAAATTATAGATAAATGAAACATCTCTACAAGATGAAGATGTGCATGGTAGCTTTGCTGTTATTATGCCTCACGCCCTGTTTTACCTGGGCACAAACAAAAATTGCTGGTCTGGTTAAAGACGATGCACAACAGCCGGTTCCTGGTGTAAGTGTGTTAATAAAGGGAACTAAAAAAGCCACCTCAACCGATCAGTCGGGCCGTTTTACTTTAGAGGCCAAAACCGGCGAAACACTTGTGCTTAGCTCTATCGGTTTTCTTACCCAGGAAGTTGAGGTTACAGGGGCCAACCTCACCATAACCTTAAAAACAGATTCGAAAAACCTGAACGATGTAGTGGTTACCGCGCTGGGTATCCGTAAAGAAAAGCGGAACCTGGGTTATGCCATTCAGGAAGTTAAAGGTGCCGATCTGGTAAAAGCCCGTGAAGCAAACCCTGTAAACGGGTTGGTGGGTAAGGTTGCCGGTTTAACTGTTGGGGTATCCTCAGAGCTTTTAGGCCGTTCATCGCTCTACCTGCGTGGTAATGATGTGAACCTGGTAGTGGTAGACGGGGTGCCGATCAATTCTGATACCTGGAATATCAATCCGGATGATATTGATACCTATACGGTACTTAAAGGCCCTGCTGCTGCTGCACTTTATGGTTATCAGGCTTATAACGGTGCATTATTGATTACCACTAAAAGAGGCAAGCTGAGTGACAAAGGTTTTACTGTAGAACTCAATTCGAGTACACAGTTTAACAAAGGATTTATTGCTTTACCAAAAAGCCAGGACGAGTACGGCCCCGGAGAGCACAGTGCCTATGCATTTGGCGATGGTAAAGGCGGTGGTTTAAATGATGGTGATTATGATATCTGGGGGCCAAAATTCGATGGGCAATTGATCCCGCAATACGATAGCCCAATTGTAAACGGTGTGCGCCAGGGTACGCCCTGGGTGGCCCGTGGTAAAGATAACTTAAAACGTTTTATCGAAACAGGATTACTTTCTGCCAACAACATTGCTTTATCTTCAGCAACTGATAAATACAATCTGAGGGTTTCCATCTCTAACAATTACCAGAAAGGAATTATCCCGAACACGCAGTTGAATATCAATAATTTTAATGTAAGCGGTTCTTATAACATCAGTCCTAAATTAAGGGCCGAAGCCTATATCAATTACAGCCGTCAGTTTTCTGATAACATCCCGGATGTAAACTATGGCCCGAACAGCGTAATCTACAACATGACCCTTTGGGGCGGTGCCGATTGGAATATTGATGATATGAAAAACTACTGGCAGCCGGGTAAAGAAGGCATCCAGTCTATCTATGCCGAATACCAGCGTTACCATAACCCTTATTTTCTATCGTACGAATGGTTGCGTGGACATAAAAAGAATGATATTAATGGTTATGCCTCATTAAACTATACTATATCGAAAGGATTAGATGTACTGTTAAAAACACAGATCTCTACCTACGATCAGTTAAGGACAGAGAAAATGCCGTTTTCTGCCCACCCATACGGACGCGAAGAAGGTTTGGGCGATTACCGGGAAGACCGCAGGAGCATGTTCGAGAACAATACCCAATTGATTTTAAAATACAATAAAAACGTGGGCGATCTTTTCGAAATCAGTGCTTTTGGTGGGGGCAATGCCCGTAACTTCAGTTACAACTCGAGCTTTACCACAACCGATTATTTAAACGTTCCTGAGGTGTATAATTTCTCGAACTCTAAAAACCCGGTCAAAGCATTCAATTTCAATTCGCAGATGTTGGTGTTAAGTGCTTTTTACTCGGTTGATTTAAGTTTTAAAAAATACCTGAACATCAATACCACTGGCCGGGTAGATAAAAACTCTGCGCTTCCTCCGGGCAATAACGCAGCATTCTATCCTTCAGTTTCGTTAAGCTCGGTGATTTCTGATTATGTGAAAATGCCTGCATTTATCTCTTTTGCAAAAATAAGGGCATCGTACGCCAACGTTAAAGACCCAGGTTTGGGTACGCAGGATTTTATCGGTGCAACACCATTGCAAACTTATCCGATAGGTTACGGTGCCGAATATACTTCATCATACGGAGGCCCTGGTTATGGTTTGTCTTCGCCATATAGCATCAGACCCACCTATAACAACCAAACCGGAGCTTATTACACCAATAACCTGATTGATCTGAATGCGGTTAAAGCGCAGAGCAGAACCAATTACGAAGGTGGTATCGACTTAAAGTTCCTGAAAAACAGATTGGGCTTCGAGGCCACTTATTTCAGGTACATCGACGGACCAAAAATTATCAAACAGAATATCTCGGCAGCTACAGGTTACCAAACCAATACCATCAATGGTCGTAAAACGCAGAACAGTGGTGTAGAGTTAAGTTTGTCGGGTGCACCCATCATGACCGATAAATTCGGATGGGATGTGATGATCAACTGGTCTACCTATAAACAGATTTATAAGGAACTTGCCCCAGGCGAAACATCGGTTGATCAGTTCTTTAAAACCGGCGACCGTATCGATAATATCTATGGTTCAGTACTGGCCAAAACACCAGGCGGACAGGTGATCCACACCTCGAGCGGAACACCGATTTCGTTACCGGTGAATCAGTTATTGGGGCATGCCGATCCAAACTGGGTATGGAGTATCGGTAACAAGTTCAGATATGAGAATTTCTCTTTCAGCTTCCAGTTAGATGGTAAAGTTGGTGGGGTAATGCAAGATTATGTGCGGTTGAAGTCGTTTCAGGGTGGCCGTCAGATCGAAACCATTCAGGGAAAAATGGGCGAAGCCCGGTACCAGGATTATTTACATGTAAACGATCCAAAGTACAAAGGTACCTGGGTAGGCGAAGGTGTGGTGGTGGCCAACAACGGTAAACTCAATTTCGATCCGGTTACAGGTGTAATTACCAATTATGGCGATCTAACTTTCGCGCCAAATACTACCCCTCAGCTTTTACAGGATTATCTGGGCGTTTTTTACGGTGCCAAAGAAAATACCATGATGAGCCGTACTTATGCAAAATTACGCGAAGTGACCTTCGGTTATCAGTTACCTAAAAAATTATTGGAACGCACGTTTATCAAATCGGCCAATATTTCGGTAGTAGGGCGTAACCTCCTGTATTTTATCAATTCCACCTATAACGATGTGGATGTAGATCAATATTCGGGCAGGGAAGGCACTTCTACATTACAAACTCCAACTACGAGAAGTGTAGGCTTTAACCTGAATGTTACTTTTTAATACCTAAAAAATAAATATAAAGAGATGAAATCAATATATAAAATCCTTTTTCTTTTCATTATCGTGGCAGTTTGCGGCGGATGTAAGAAAGAATTTGAAGACAACTTCAAAAACCCCAACCAGGCCGAAACTGTTCCGCCAAACTTGTTGTTGAACGGTATTTTGTTCGATATGTACGAGGCTCCGTTTTCGGGCTCAGAAAGGTGGAACCAGTATACTGCAGCCAACTACTACTATTATGCAACCAATAACTACGATTGGACAGGCGCTTCGTTAGATTATACCACCTTGAAAAATGTGGTGAAAATGGAAGAAGAGGCCAACCGTTTGGGTGGTGCAGTGGCTAAACCTTACCTGGCGCTGGCTAAATTCTTTAAAGCCTATTACTTTGTGAGAATGAGTTTGAAAGTTGGCGATTTGCCTATGACAGAAGCGTTAAAGGGTTTTGCCAACTTAACACCAAAGTACGATACCCAAAAGGATATTTTCAAACAATCCTTAACATGGTTGGAAGAGGCTAACAATGATTTGACCGGTTTAATTGTTGCAGGCAATAAAGAGCTAAAAGGCGATATCTATCTGAAAAACGACCTGGTAGCCTGGCAAAAGGTAGTGAATACCTTTAAATTGCGGACTTTGGTTAATTTGAGCACTAAAGCAGATGATGCCGACTTACAGGTAAAACAACAATTTGCCGCGGTGTTGGGCAACCCGACCAAATATCCGGTGATGGACAGTATGGCCGATAACCTGCAGTTTGTGTACAATGAAAGTTTTAACAAATATCCTAACAATAAAGACAATTTTGGTAACGATGCCTTACGTTACAATATGGCGGGCACATATTTAAATACGCTTTCGGGCCTACAAGACCCCCGGGCCTATATGGTAGCTGAGCCGGCAAGAGGTATCGCAGAAGCCAATGGTTATGCGATTACCGATTACCGCAATTTTATAGGTGCACCTACGGGCGAAGATCAGGGAGTAATGTTGGATAAAGTGCAGAAAGGCTTGTATTCATTGATTGGCCGTTACCGTTACTATAGTGGTTATACCGCCGAAAATACCTTTATCATCGCTTATCCTGAATTGTGTTTTATCAAGGCAGAAGGCATTAACCGTGGCTGGGCTACCGGCGATGCCGAAAGCTGGTACAAAAAAGGGATCCAGGCTTCTATTGGTTTTTATGGAATAAAAGATGGTGTAAATGTGGTTACTTTTCTTAAAAAGGATGGGAAACTTGGCGAATTTGAAAACTTCAATATTAATTTTTCTTTCGAGAACGATTATTACGCACAGGCAATGGTTAAGTATGCCGGTAATACCGCCGATGGTTTAAAACAGATCCTGATGCAAAAATACCTCTCTTATTTCCGTAATTCGGGTTTCGAAGCCTATTATCAGTACCGCAGAACTGGTGTGCCAACTTTTGATGTAGGTCCGGGTGTGGGTAACAGCAACAGGATCCCTAAACGTTTTCAGTACCCTGATATCGAAAGAACAACTAACGGCGAGAACCTCAAACAGGCCCTGCTCCGTCAATTTAACGGAACTGACGATATTAATCAGTCACCATGGATTGTTAAACCATAATTGTTAATGATCTGATAGTCAGTTTGAAATTAGTGAAACGGTCCTCCTCCGCAAAAGGGGGATCGTTTTCTTTGATAATAATTGATTTTATTTTTGGATAAATAATTTTAAAGCGCTAATATTGCACTCCCAAAACGAACAAGGCTCAGGTTGCCGCAAAGTAACATCAGCCCCGTTTTAGGAAACGACCAGTACTCCTTCTTAGCTCAGCTGGTTAGAGCATCTGACTGTTAATCAGAGGGTCGCTGGTTCGAGCCCAGCAGAGGGAGCAGATTGAAAGCCTTACAACATCTTTGTAAGGCTTTTTTGTTAATAAAGTTTTCGTTAGCTCAGCTGTGCTAGCGTCCCGCACGTGCGGGATTATTCAGCCGAATGATCGGGATTATAAAGGTCGCTAAGGTTAAGATCCCAATACTTCGGGAAGCCCCGCAGAGGAGCCAAAACCCGCAACGAATTTTTGGTTTTTTTGCGTTTAGGGCCGGGCTAGATTTTATCCTGAGCGTATCCGAAGAAGCCCGGCAAATAATGCTGCAGACAAAGCCCTCCGTTTACCTGTTTTCTTTTAATTTAACTTATTTCTCCAGCTTTTTGATCCGATTTACAATGTCTTTCCCAGTTTTAATAGAGGTTGTTGCCATAAGTGTATACCCGTTGACCAACATGATATAATCACTATAGAGATATCGGTATAATTTAGTCCCAGTGAAGCCTTCCGGATGCGAACTGATTTCATACAGGATTTTTTTCTTAGATTCTTCCATCCTTTTTTTTGCTGTATTGACTGCAGGAAGTAAATCCTGATAATATTTTAGAATTGCGTTCCGCAAGCTGCTATCTTCTATGAAGGCGATCTTCCCGCTAGAGTTAAATCCTTCAAAACTGGAATTCATGTTAAAAAATGTATATTTCCCAGTGATAATCTTCGTGATTTGGTCGGTATTCGTAATATTTTTTATTTTTTGGTCTATAGTCGATAACTCGCTAATTTCTAATTGCTTTTCTCCAAGCATCTTATTTATTTCTATTTTAAGATCAGACATAAATTCCCTGACTTCCTTTTGCTTGTGCCGGTGCTCGCTCCATTCATGTAGCCATAGCGATAAGCTTAGCGCAAAAACAATTAATGATTTCTAAAATAAACTCTCCTACCTTGTGCCACAAACTATGCTCTTTGCTGGTCAAGATTTGATGTGTTTTTTTAACATGTTTAATGACTTCCTGATCTGCCATAATATTTTTAATTAGCGACTAAAAAAGATTCTTCATTTAAAGATATAAAAACAAATAATTAAATGCATCGCGCAGTATAAAAAAGATTGTGCATTGTATTTCAGGAAATTATCTATTCATTTTTGTGCCAAATATTCTGTCCCATTTGTTTTGGTCTTTTTAAGGCCTTCCCATTTGAAAACATCAGTTTGCCTAAAATTGGCTCTAATAGGGTCTGTCAAAGTGCTTTTACAGAGTAAAATATCTATATCGTATCAAAATTAACCTTCGATCGCACCAGGTTTATATCAATAAACGGCAACTGGAATTACTGTCCTTGTTCGTCAGCATAAATTAATCCCTGGTAGCTGACAAGTTAACGGTGTATGAAATTTTCATTCATGGATACTCCGCAGTTTACCAACAAAATGCAGACTTGCTGCGGACATGAGATAATCTTGATAAGGTTTTTGATAGCACATGAAGCCAGGAGAATACAGGCAGTAAGTCGGCGCTATGTCTGGCAGTTGCAGGATCAATCCTTACCGTAGTAGGTAATATTCAGCTCGCGCATAAGGTTCTTTTCCATATTCATTCCAATTGTTAAAAAATGTTAAAGGATTTTGAAAAAATCATTCCTTTTTTTTGTTTTGAAATCTAATCAGATAAACAATCAGAAAGCATTTTTTAGAGCAATTATTAAAATTTTTGGTTTAGATCATGTCAACAAAATCATTACACAACGCCCTGCGCAAAAAACTTTTTGGCGCGCTTTTATTACTAAGCACCATTTCAATAGCAGTGTCCGCTATTGCACAACAAACAAATGTCCAGAGCGGGCCATCAAACCTGAGCGCAAAGCTGATCAATATCGAATCGGCCACCAATGAGCCTTTCCGGTTTTCGGTCACACTCCGCAACGGAACAGCATCGGCCCAGCTTTACGAACTCAAAGCCGATCTTCCGATGGGGTGGCAGGTAAGCTACAAGATAGAAGGCAGCCAGGTCACTTCGGTGAATATGGAAGCCGGCAAAACCCAGGAGATTGCGGTAGAGATTACCGCCACCAGTACTGCGGCAGCCCGGAAATACATTATCCCGTTTAAGGCCACATCTGCTACCCAAACCCTATCATTGCAACTCGAAGCAGTGGTAAAAGGAAATTACGGCTCCACTATCAGCACAGCAAGCGGAAGACTCAGCGAAGAGGTTACCTCGGGTGTCCATAAGGATATTGAGCTGGAGGTACGCAATACCGGGACCCTTCCACTAAGCGAACTTGAAATTACTTCTCAATTGCCTGCAGGTTGGGAGGTCAGTTTTGAGCCAAGCAAAATAGCCAAACTCGAGGGCGGCAAAAAGATCACCGTAAAGGCATCGCTCAAGGTTCCGGATAAAACGATAGCGGGAGATTATGCCGCTACTTTTAACCTTAGTGGCAATAATGCTACTGGTCAGGCTGCGTTTCGCATCTTTGTCAAAACTTCAATACTGTCGGGATGGATTGGTATTTTTGTGGTCCTGATCGCCATTGCGGCGGTGTATGTGCTGATCCGCAAATACGGCAGACGATAATCCATCTTTCAGCTAAAATCTTATTGAAGAGCAGATGGAACCGATTATAAATTTAAGAGGCCTGGTGAAAAACTATGGCAGCCATAAGGCAGTGGATAGACTTGATCTGGACATTTACCGGGGTGAGATTTTTGGCCTGCTCGGGCCTAATGGTGCAGGGAAAACCACCAGCATATTGATGATGCTCGGACTCACCGAGCCCGACAGTGGTAAGGCCACAGTGTGCGGATATGATGCTACCCGAAATCCCATAGCCGTAAAGCGGAAAGTAGGCTATATGCCCGACAATGTAGGTTTTTATCCGCATATGACCGGGCTCGAAAATCTGCTGTATATGGCCAGGCTTAATGGACTCGAAGAAGAGGGGATAATTGAGCATGCATTAACTGTACTGGATATTGTTGGACTAAAAGGTGCCGCATATCAGCAAACTGCTACCTATTCGCGGGGCATGAAACAAAGGCTGGGACTTGCAGAAGTACTCATCAAGGATCCCGAAGTGATAATATTGGATGAACCTACACTGGGCATCGATCCCACCGGGGTGCGCGAATTTCTGGAGCTGATTAAACGTTTAAAAGAGGAGCAGGGATTAACGGTGCTGTTATCCTCACATCACCTCCATCACGTACAACAGGTATGCGATCGGGTAGGCATATTCGTGGCCGGAAAACTATTGGCGCAGGGCAACCTTGCTACGCTCACGGAGGAGCTTTTCAACAATGCGGGTATACAAACCGTTATTCAATTGACTCAGCCACCGGCTGATGCAGATGGTTTACAGCAGAAATTCTCAAAGTGGCCAAAGGTTACCCATTTGAGTATTTCAGGAGATCTATTAACCTTCAGCAGTACCGAAAACATTACGCCGGGGCTCGTCCGTACACTTATTGAGAGTGGAGCAGACATCCAGCGGGTTACCCAAAAGGCTTACGGCCTGGATGAAATCTATCAGAAATATTTTGAAAGCAGTTCTAACAACACAACAGACCATGAAAGCAGCATCCCCAACAGCATATTCAAGCGCGGCAGAAAAAAATAGTCTGAGCTCAGCAAAACAAAAGAGCCCCTTTAAGGTAATGGTGCATAAGGAGGTAGCCGATCATTTGCGGAGCTGGCGTTTCATTTTGCTGCTGGCACTGGTGATATTAACCTTTGCGGCTTCGCTTTACATCTCGATGGGCAACATCAAAAATGCTTTTACCAATACGGGAGACCCAGACCATGCCTTTTTATACCTGAAACTGCTCAGTACCACCGACGGTTCGATGCCGCCCTTCCACGTGCTGCTCAGTTTTCTGGCGCCATTATTGGGGATCAGCATGGGGTTTGATGCAATCAATTCGGAACAGAACAGCGGCACCCTGACCAGATTGCTGGCGCAGCCCATTTACCGCGATAACATTCTGCTGGCAAAATTCTATAGTGCGATGCTGATCATCGGCACGCTGTTCGTTTCACTTACCTTGCTTATGATCGGTGGTGGGCTCTTTATCACCGGGGTAAGAATCGAGCCACAGGAGTTGATGCGGATCCTAAGTTTTGCACTCACCACCATTTTGTACGTAGCTTTTTACCTAAGTCTGTCAATATTGCTGTCCATTGCCTTCCGGCAGGCGGCCACTTCGGCATTGAGCGCCCTGGGTATCTGGCTGTTCTTCACTGTATTCTACCCGATTTTGGTAAACCTCATCATCAGGGCCTTTCTTCCTGATCCCGCTTACCTTACCCAGGGGCAAATCATGCGTTATAACGAACTCATCATGGATATCTTGCGCATTGCGCCAAACCAACTATATAGTGATGCTGCTACCACACTGCTGATGCCATCTATCCGTAGTCTTGGGCCGATGAATATGGAACAGCTTTCGGGAGCCATACCAGCACCGCTGCCCTTAAAAGAAAGCCTGATGATTGTCTGGCCACAGCTCAGTGGAATGATTGCCTGTAGCATTGCGTGTTTTGCCTTTGCCTATTATCTGTTTATGCGCCGGGAGATCAGGAGCTAACAATTAAAGCGTTTGTTGCCCATGTCCCCTTTTCTGTGATGTGGCGTAATTCAGGTCAAGCTTAAAGTATTGAAAACAGAATTGGAAGAAAGGTGTTAGTTTTTATTGAGGAAGCCGGTTGGCAGGCAAATGATAAGGTATTTTGCTTGTTTACGGGTTCTAAATCATACTGATCATGGATATACAACTCATCAGAAAACAGACCTTAGGTAGCGGGAACGCCATACATTTTAACAATGCGGGTGCGGCATTAATGCCACAAACAGTTGCCGATGCGATTCGCGATTATATTACCGAAGAAGAACTGCATGGCGGTTATGAAACGGCCGATCGAAGGCGCGCTGAGCTTGATCTTTTTTATGATTACGGTGCGCAGCTGCTTCATTGTAAAAGCGGGAATATCGCCTTTACCACTAATGCGACCGACAGTTATAACCGGGCCTTATCGTCGGTCTCCTTTAAGGCTGGAGACGTTATCCTGGTGACTGAAAACGACTATCCCTCAAATTTTATCGTGTTGCTCTCCTTACAGCACAGATTCGGGATTAAAGTTGTGCGTGTGGCCAATACCGAAACCGGAGAAATTGATCTCGGCGATCTCGAAGATAAGATCATCCGTTACCAGCCGCGGTTGCTTTCTGTAACGCATATCCCTACGAGTTCAGGTTTGATCCAACCTGTTGAAGAAATCGGGCAGATCGTGAAGAAGTATGATGTGCTGTATCTGCTGGATGCCTGTCAGTCGTTGGGCCAGTTAAAGGTTGATGCCGTAGCCACCGGTGCCGATTTTATCAGTGGCACTTTTCGGAAATTCCTCCGTGGTCCAAGGGGAGCGGGAATCTTATATGTGTCGGACAAAGCACTTAAAGCAGGGTTTGAGCCGATGTTTATCGATCTGCGTGGAGCGGAATGGACAGCCGCAGACCAATACAGCCCACGGAAAGATGCCAAGCGTTTCGAAGACTGGGAAACGGCTTATTCATTGATGATGGGCAGCAGTGAAGCCTTGCGTTACTTGCTGGACATCGGGATTGATCAGATCGCATCGAGGAATAAGAGTCTGACGGATACTTTAAAGGCAGGGCTTTCGCAAATCGATTTTATCAAGCTTCAGGATAGGGGTAAAAAGCAGGGTAGTATCCTAACTTTCAGCTGTGGAAAACGACGGGAGATGGAAACCAAGAAATATTTTACCGATCAGCATATACACATCTACACCACTGCTAAATCGAATGCGATTATTGATTTTGCTGAAAAAAATGTAGACTGGGTGGTACGGGTTTCGCCCCACTATTACAATACAGAGGAAGAAATCAAAACATTTATTAAAGCGGTTGAGAATTTATAAAGCGTCAGCTTGGATAGTTAAGATGCCAAACGCTCAACGCAATGCTGGTAAATCGGTTTCCCTTTCATATCATCATCCCCGCGCAGTCGGAGAGGCTTTCGACGAAGCCTTCTCCCAAATGGGGATATCACGGTAGATCACGGTTTTAACAATTCTGGCATAGGCTGCATCAATAATCTATAGTTAAGGTCCTTTTATCTTTCGATAGGCAGGTCCAACACGATTTTTCCAAATCGTAAGTTTGGATACATCTGTAATTTGGGGCTGTAAGCCTTTATCTCCGAAAAAGCATGGTGCCTGGCTACATAAAGCCCACTGTATCCCTTTTTTGATAATCTCAGGTACAGATTGCTCTTAACTGGTCTTAGCGTCTCGCTAAGACCAGATTAATATTATGGAATCCTGTGCTTTATTGCATCTTTCTAAGAAACCTAAAGCATGAAAAGTCTACAATTAGTACTCACTAACCCCTGTACACAGCAGTGGAGCGATATCGAACGCCCGGATGGAAACCACCACTGTAGCCGTTGCGAAAAAAATATTGTGGATCTTACCGCTAAATCCGATCAGGAGTTAATTCAGTTCTTCAAAAATAAGAGTGACAATGTATGTGGCCGTTTGCTTGATAGTCAGTTAAACCGGGAGCTTGTTTTGCCTTCGTCAAAACTGAACTGGCAATGGCTGGTGCCATTTGCTTTTACTGCATTGGTTGTTAGCCCGGCCCAGGCGCAACATTTAAAACCTGCTGTCGTGCAAAGCGATCAACATCCTAAATCTTCTTCAGTGCCACTAGAATTGTCAAATGCCTTACCTCCTTTAGATACCATCATCACCGGAAAGGTCCTGAATCAGGTAAATGGCCATCCCTTAGGTGGGGTGGAGATCAGGAAAAAGGGAGAAGAAAAGGTGCTGGCGGTAACAGATACAACCGGCACATTTGAACTCAGTCTACCCGATAGAGATACCTTAGCTAAATTCGTTTTTAATTTACCAGGCTTTTCGAATGCAGAGATTTATCTCAATAACAAAATGGTGGTAAGGTTAGGTGCTGAGCGGAGGATCATGCTGGGGGGTATCTCCACGATATCGCCAATTCAGAAGCCGCTTTACTATGTCTTGGCGGGTAATAAAAGCTGTGTCCTCGATCCTGCCAAAATGGGTGAAATATCTCCTGATTGGATCGAAAAAATAGAAATATTAAAAGATGCTAGCGCAACCGCATTGTATGGTAGCAGAGGCGCCAATGGAGTAATATTGATTGAGATTAAAAAAGAATATAGAAAGAAGATTAAATTCTCGGAATAGTGTTAGTTTGTAAAATCATAAAAAGTTAATATGCTAAACAGGTACACGCTTACCATGATGCTGTTTTTAACAACAGCAATTTCATTTGCACAAATAAAAGGCACGTATGTGTATGTTCCGGGCTTTGATAGTGGCGTACGGACGCTAACTTTTAACACTTCGGGTTTTACTGATCAATCAACCGGGCATGTGGGTGGTAAATACGGAGCAGGTTCATTTAAAATAAAAAACGATAGCCTTTACCTCACGTATTTTAAATTGGAAGATAAAGATTCTTCCCTTTATAAAATCAGTTCTGAGGAAGCCCGTTATGGATACACGCATATTTATACTCAGATATTTGATGGAAAAGCGCCACTAAACGGTTCACTAGTTGCTTTAAGGGATCAGGACTTCAAAATTATTTACGCCGCAGATGCGGTTTCAGAAGGGAAAGCCAGTTTGCAGGTGCGTAAACAAGAAAAAATTGGCTATCTCACCATTGATTTTATAGGTTATAACCAGGTGGTCATTCCCTTTGATAAATTACAGGGCAAGAGAAGTGATATTTTTGTTGAGCTTAAGCCACAGCACACCCTGATCGAGCCACCACATATTGAGGTTTACCGGATAATTAAATTGGAAGAGAAGAAACTGATACTGCAAAGTACAGCAGACACCGAGCTCGTATTTACTAAAAGGTAGTGTTGAGAAGCGGGGAGACCGCCCTCAAAAAAAGATCCTATTTAATAAGCTTTTGGAATACTTAAATGTTATAATGAATATAAAAGAAATTGTAAAAACCTGTTTATTTTTCCTTTTCAGCCTGGTCTCTATTTCTGGCTATGGTCAGTCTGGTCCGCCGGTTATTCTAGTGGGACCTCCAATGAACCTTTTAGAGGTGATGAGGGTTGAATACAATAAACCAGTTGGTCTTAAAGAGATCCGTATGAGCGAATGTTTCAAGGCCTATCCCAAGCTTAACGCCCTCATTACTTGTGCATACAGTCAATTTGAATCTAAAGACAAACAATTTTTTCTGTTCACCACTCTGTATAAACCTTTAAGTCCGGAAGACTCTGTTTTTATCTCCAAAATTTCCCCCAACAAGATAAAGACTTTGGATTGGATGCATGAGGCGAATATCAAAGGGAACATCAAAGAATCTTTAAGAGAGGATGCTGCCATGCGTTGGAGATCGTTTGTCAAGTGTGGCACTTTGGAACAGGCAAGAAAGTTTTTTAATGCCGACTCTGTTCTATCGTATTCGATAAAGTTAGATCCCAAGGACTATTATCATGGTAAATTCAATAATCTTGAGGTGTTGTGTATTGCAAAGAAGCGTAGAGGTGTAATCTATCTTTTCGCACTCTACACAGATGAAGGTAAAAGAAATCTGAAACCTTATCAGAAAGAACTGGAGGGAATATTCAGATTCAAGGAATAAAAAACTTCGTTAAGCGGTTAGCATGACTATTACGTTAAGTAAGAACTAAAAACGATATTATATCAGCCTTAATATTGGAAAATCAGATATAGAAATCCATAAAAAGGGCAAGCAGCGGATTTTCGTGCTTGCCCTTTATATTGCTATAAAATACGATCATCACTATCCCTGATGCTCAGGCATGCCGTTTGGATCCATCCATACATATTCCCAATGGTGGCCATCCAGATCATCGAAACTGTGTTGGTACATGAAACCGTAATCGGTAGCCGGATTCGGGATGGTGGCTCCAGCAGCTACGGCTTTGTCTACCATTTCGTTAACCGCATCTTTGCTCTCGGCCGATATGGCAATAGAGGTTTCTATCGCCTTGTGGGCATCAACAATTTCTTTTTCGGTAAAGGTTTGGAAAAAGGTTCTGGTGAGGAGCATCACATAAATGGTATCGCTGATGATCATACAGGTTGCTTTTTCGTCGGTAAATTTTGGGTTAAAGGTATAACCGAGTTTGGTAAAAAATTCTACCGACTTGTTTAGGTCGCTAACGGATAGGTTCACAAAAATTTGAGTTGCCATGTTGTTTAATGATTTAGTTTACTCAAAGATACAGCAACAGCCTATCTGGACAAACGTGCAAAAACGACAAGTTAAGGGGTGATATGCGACGGATGAGGTATAGGGAGTATGGGTGCGCGCAAAGCTCTCAATTTGGAGCATGGCTATAACACAGTCGTCATTCTCGCTTATACTGGAATCTTAATGCGCTGTTATTTTTGGCACCCTACGACTTCATTATTGGATTTTATTAATGTCAGGTAGGAGAATGGTGCCAATAGGGGATGATTAAATTACATAGAAAGCGGCATTTACCGCTTTCTATGTAGAGACTTATTTTAACGCATAGTTAAGATAACCACCATCAGCTACAATCTCTGTTCCCGTGATAAAGCTTGCATCATCAGAGGCCAGGAACAATACTGTTTTGGCAATTTCATCGGGGTGGCCCAACCTTTGCAGCGCAGTAGCACCAGCTAAAAATTCTTTTGCTTCTGCGGGTACAGCGTTTTCTAAGCCCGGTGTGGCCACCGGTCCCGGACTAATCAAATTTACACGGATCTTTCTGCCCGCCAGTTCGTTTGCTGCGATCTGGGCTATTTTATTCAAGGCCCCTTTAGTTGCAGAATATACGCTTGCACCTAAATTTGCAGCTGTTGCCACTGTTGAAGAGGTGAACAATACGGCTGCGCCATCTGCCAAATGTGGAAGTAACTTTTGCAGGGTGAAAAAATGCCCTTTTACATTGGTGTTAAATTGTGCGTCGAAATTTTCCTCGGTCACTTTTTCTATCGGTTCGAATGTCGCGATTCCGGCATTTAGAAAAAGAACATCTACCTTGTTTCCGCTTTCGGCGATTGCTTTTTCAAGGATAGCAATATCCGCAAGTTTTGAGGTGTCGGCTACCACCGTGTTCAAATTTGGGTGATCGATTTCAGCGCTTGCTTTCTGTAAATTGCCGGCATTTCTACCGGTGATCAATACATTTGCCCCTGCATCAATAAATGCTTTTGCGGTAGCTAATCCAATTCCGGTAGTTCCTCCGGTAATAACGACGTTTTTATTTTTAAAGTCCATGATTATTTTAAATTGTTTACGCTGTAAAGTTATCACGAATCAATTTATTTTAGTTACTTTGTAACAAAAAGTAACAGTAACTTTCGGGTAACAAAGTAACTTATTATGGAAGATCATTGCCAGTTAGGGCACAAAAAAGAAATCATGGCGGTCCACGATGCGATGGACGTGCTGAGCGGAAAATGGAAAATATCCATCATTTCCTCTATTTGCTATTACAACAAAAGAAGATTTTCTGACATTTTGAATGATGTACCAGGAATATCAAACAAAATGCTGAGTAAGGAATTAAAGGAGCTGGAGATCAATAAACTGGTAAACCGGACGGTATTAGATACCCAGCCTATTTCTGTTCAGTATCAATTATCAGAATATGGGATGTCGTTGAAAACGATTATCAACAACCTCACCGCTTGGGGATTGGCGCACCGTAAAGTGATTAGTGGTAAATAAAGATGTATCTCACAACCTAAATTGTTTCTATTAGATTTCGCTCAAGCAATAAAAACCATGATTAAATACCTGACTTTTGGCATTGCTATCTCCTTTATTTCCTGGATCGTAGGGATCATTTTAAATGCTGTTTTAATCAAAACGCCGTATTACCATCAGAAACTTTCCCATCTCAATTTTATTCGCAATGAAAACCTGAATACATATATTGGAATAAACCTCTTTAAATGGGTTATTATCCATTCTATTTTTAAATATTTTAATCCTAAGCTGTCGCTGAAAAAAAAGATTAAGATCACAGCATTAGCGGATCTGCGGAATGAAATGACAATTGCCGAAATTGGCCATTTAATTGGTTTTTGCTTTGTAATGGTTTTTGTGCTAATTAAACTGATCAATGGCAATTATGGCTTTGCTTTGATCATTTTGCTGGTAAACATCATAATGAATCTGTACCCCTCATTGCTACAACAGCAAAATAAAAGAAGGATAGATCAATATCATAAAATTACCGCACTTAGGGCAGGCCATCGCGATCTGGTTAATGGCTGATTGCAATATTGTTTTGTTTTTCAAGTATTTTTTTCAGGAGAAAAGTATTGAAAGGCTTGTGCTGGGTCTTTACCCCCTTCTCCATTCTTATAAATCTTTATATCTTTAGTTTTGGTTTACCATTCCATCTAAATTGAGCCCTTAACATGAAACGAATCTTAAGTATCTTAGCTGTTTTACTTCCCTTTTGCGGTGTCGCTCAAAAGAAATTGCCTCTTGTAAAAGCAGGAGCTGGTTTGGCAAAATTTTACGAAGAACATAACGCCTCATCGAACTGGTACATCAACCCCAAGTTAAAGTTAGATGTATTTACAACCGGCAAAATAACCAAATCGAGTAACATCAAATTCAAAACGGATATCGATTCTATTGTTTTTAGAATAGGGCCCGGAGAGCAAAAGGAATTTATTGTTTTGTTAAACGGCAAAGATTCGTGCCGTACCCGGATTGTATGTCCGGAGTTAAAAAACTTTAGTAAGGTATCGCCCGAAGTTCACGATTCAATTCCCTTTTTTGTAAATAAGTACAACACTAACTTTTTACCGGTCGTTTTTAACGGAACCGATTCCCTGTTGTTGAATTTTGATTCGGGAGCCACGGAAATAGACCTCACCACTGCTGCGCTGAAACAAAAAGTAAAGTCTAAACCTAAACTTTATAATACCGAATATGGGATCAAGATTGGAAGCCAGACCTATAAAAGCAAAATTTATGATATCGAATTGGCGGGCAACGAAACAGACGGCCTGCTGGGATGGGATATATTTGACGGTATGATTGTAGCGCTTGATTACGACCAGAACAAAATGATGGTGCATTCTGTGATGCCTAAACAGATTTTACAGGATAAACAATACAGCAAATTCAAGATCACTTACATCAGGAATAAACCTTTTATAGAAAGTGAAATCTTGCAAGGCAGAACTAAAAATAAAAGCCTGTTTTTCTTTGATCTGGGTTATCAGCGTACTGCAATGCTGGATAACGATTTGTTGCGGGAGATGAAGTTTCCGACAGAAGAGATGGAGGTAATTAAAAAGGTGATGATGCATGGTACAAGGGGGAACGAAGTGCCTGTAACCACGGTAAAATTGCAAAGTTTAAAGATCGGTCATTTCGAGCTGAAAGATGTTCCGGCACAGGTGATGGAACAGGGCAAGCCCATGCCGGGTGTGAACGTTCATTATTTAGGAACCGACATTCTGAAAAGGTTCAATACCGTTTTCGATTTTCAAAATGATGTGATTTATTTAAAACCCAATCACCTGTATGAGGTAGCCTATGCAGACCAAAAGAAGAGTGGCGCTTAATCTTTTTACAGATCTTGTTTAAGGGCCAATAAACTTTTATCTATTAATTTTAAGGCCAGCTGGCGCAGTTGATTGTCGCCACGGTTTAAGCTGCCGAGCAACAAGCGCTTTTTTTTCAGGTATTTTTTGGCATGTTTTAGATCGTGAACAAGCATCCAGCCGATGTTATCCATTAAATCGGCATACTTTACGGTCTGCGCAGAAGCACTGATACTTAAAAGTCGTTCGCTCTCCAGTTTTTTCCGTTTTGCCTTACTGAGATCAGGATAAGCTTTTTTGGTATAAAAATCCGTTAGCTCAAGCACACTGACCGTAATTTCATGCGCATCGGGTTCCGAATAACCAAAACCGAGTAAGGCTTGCAGTAGTTCTTCACTGGTGGTGTCAGTATCTTCTAACAGATCATGGCAGAGCCCAATTTCATAACCCAATCTTGTTGCCGGTTTGGCCATTGAGGCAACGGTAATCAGATGATTAAAATAGGGGGTATTTGTTTTTCTAATGAGCTGCCCCGAATGTTGGTTTGCCACCCAGTTTGCCAATTCTGCTGCGGTGGCCGTGCTGATTTTATCTCCGTCCTCTTGATACATTTAGGTACATTATTAAAAGCTAACCCGAAATATCAGGTTTTTGTTTTAATTGATAAAGGGTGAACTATTGCCATTTTATCATCCTGAACGAAGCCGAAGCGCTATCTAATTAACAAACTGTATCTGCTGCACCAAATATGCTTTTCCGAATTTCTGCGGGTCGTGCGTAACGGTAGCTTTAATGGCCTTCCATTTTGGTTCCTGGTAGTTCTGCTGGTTGGCACGTATTTCCTGTGCATTCAACCAGATTTCTTCCAGCTGGTTTTGAATAGTGCTGTTTGCAAAACTGAGCTGTATTTTATCTGGAATGAAACTATATTCGCTTCCCGTCTTGCCCAGTCTGATCACTTGTCCGCCGGGTATGTATGAGGTAATGAGCTGTATGCTGAAGGATTCATTTCCTTTATACTGCACTTTGTTAATGACCTTTTCGAATACAAAGGAATATTCTGGACCATCCTCTACTGGCACTTCATCACGCTTAAACCTGGCTTTAATATGGTAAGTGTAGCCTGGCTCTCTTGTATCAAATCCCTCAAGGTAAGCTTCAGCGGGTATATTTTCAGGAAACTTTAAAAGTTTTTCCTGGTCTGCACCATAGCGGTGATCGACGATGAGTTCTACTTCCTGTCCGTTTTTTAGTTTCAGTGGGCCATATACCGGTTCTTTTTTACAGGAAACAAATGCAAAGGCGATAAAAAGGATGAATAGGTTTTTCATAACTGAGCTTAGCTTAATAAATCAAATGGTTTTTCATTAAACGCAAGGATGTCAATTAACGCTACAGGAGAAATGATAATTTAATGGGAAACGCAGTTATTGATAACTGCTTTCTGCAAAACATCCGTAAAGTTTAGCTTCTAACGATAGTTTTTCAACTATATTTATCACCTGGATCTTTAAACACGACGGTTAAAACACTAATTTGATCTAAAATGATTGACCCATAGGGATTATCCATAAGGATCAATCATTTCCATTTACTTTTTGGATGCAACCAGATGTTTAGTGCCCGATCCTTTTTCCTTGCTATACTTTAATAATTTAGTTGCACTTTCGATGCTTCTATCACTTGATAAAATGTCTGCACCATCTTCGATTAGTTCTGTATAAAGGTTATCGCCCTTAGCTTTTGCACTTTTATCAAGGTTGCCCATGGTGCCCAAAATACACCAGATCCCCTTGCTGTGCAGGTAATCATATACGGCTTTTTCTGGTGCAGCAGTGCCAACAAAAGCGACGATACGGTTGTTCGGGATGCCCATTTGGTTAAGCCTTTCCAGATCCGCAATACTTCTGATCGAAGCCGAAATCATCAGCTCTGGAGCTAAACGGTGCACTTCTGCGGCTTGCCCGGCATTATAAGTAATCATAATGCTATAAGCCTCTGCTTTATTCCGCCTTACAGCTTCAACCATTTTTTGATAAGGCACGCCTCTTTTGACATCCAGGGTAAAAATTACCTTATCCTTTCCCCATTTTAATACCTCATCCAACGTAGGTATATGAAACGTGGTAACCGTACCTGCATTATCCTTTAAGCGGAATTCCTTTAATTCGATAAGGGTTTTTTCGCCGATCGGACCTGTTCCGTTTGATGTTCTTTCCAAACGGTCGTCATGCATCATAACCAGGACCGAATCTTTGGTTAAGGCTGCGTCGCATTCGATAATGGTGGGGTGAAATTTTACACTATTGGCGAAAGTTTCTATGGCATTTTCAGGAAATCCGGCAACCGGCCCGCCACGGTGGCAACTAATGAGGGGATATCGGGAAGGAGACCATTGCATAAATTTCTGTAGTTCCTCAACCGTTTTAAATTTTAACGCATATTGCTGACTGTATACCGTAGTAAAGCTGAGTACGGCAACAATTGCCAATAATAATCTTTTCATTGTCTGTTATTTAAAATGGGTTTTAGTATCTCGATTTTACCATCAATCGGTTCCTGATAAGTTAAACCGAGAATGTTTGCGATTAATGGATATACATTTACATTTTCAAAGGATGGGATTTTCACCTGTTTTTTAAACGCTGGTCCCCACGCCAAAAATGTAGCGTGCATATCTTTAACTACCGAAGGGTCAAAGCCGTGGTGACCTATGCCCGGTTTGCGGTTCGAAAATACCTTTGGCCATTCGGGTACGAGGAGGATATCGCCGATGCGGTTCATTCTGTCGTCTTGTGCACTGTAATGAAAATGTCCGGGCATATTGGTTTTTAAATAAGCTTTGTAATCCTTTTCATTGCTTTTTAACTGTTCGTACAATGGCAGAATATCTGCCTTGTTTTTGGCATGGATATCCATCAGGGTACCGGAAGAAGCAATGATGTATTTAGCGGTATCTATGGCCTGTGGCGTGGCTATCGGATGTTCACGGTCTACAGCAGTCATGCCGTGATCTGAAACAAATACATAATTAACAGGCAAACCCAGCGGTTCGATGGCTTTGGTCAAGGCAAAGATTACTGAATCGACCATTTTAACGGCTTTTTCAGTCTGCGCCGCATCGGGCCCGTAACTGTGTCCAGCATGGTCGGGTTCTGAAAGGTAAAAGGTAATGAGGTGTGGCCTTTTTTCCTCGGGAAGACTCAGCCAGTTTTTAACGATATTGATTCTTTTTTCAACCGTAATCTGTTCGGTGTAATCGTAATAATAGCTTGGGCGTAATCCTTTAATCTCTGCTTCTGATCCCACCCAGAACATACTTGCGGCAATCATGTGCTGCTGCTCAGCCAGTACCCAAAGCGGTGTGCCGCCATACCATTTTCCGTCTCTTACTTTCGTTTTTGCACCCATCGAGTATTTTTCTCCTGTTTTTTCATCCAGAAAGCTATTGTTCACCAGGCCGTGATGCGAAGGGTACATCCCTGTTGCGATACTGTAATGGTTTGGGAAGGTTACCGAAGGGTAACTTGGGATCATGGATGCTGCCTGTACACCATCATGGCTAAGTGCTAACAAATGCGTTGCTTTGTAGCGCTCTGCATAGTCATAGCGGAAACCATCTGCCGAAATTAAAATTACATAAGGTTTTTTTAACTGTGCCGCATCATTTTTCCGGTCCTGCGCAACATGCTCTAGGGTGTCGGTTTGAGCCTGTACATTGCTTGCTGTTATGAATAGGAAAGCAGTAACGATCAGGCAGAAGTTATAATTGATTTTTTTCATTTTTATACTTATTTTTATATTTCATTCAGTATTGCCGCTAAACGGATGCCTGCCTGCGCAAGTCGTTTCTTTACCAGATCAGCATGGGCAGGATAATAATTGTAATCGAAATCAGGATTTTTTGCCGCTTCTGCATAGAGCTGTTTGCTGATTTCGTAAGATTCGAAGGCCCATTTCGCCACATCATCCTTTTCCCAGGTTCTGGCCTCATTCTTTTCTGCCATATCGCAGTCTGCTGCCAGTTCGCGGTAACTTAAGCCTGCATAATCGATCAGGCCGCTATCCCAAAGGCCGTGAAGATTGCTCTCTTTGCGCATCAGTTTTACTTTAATGCCATTACCTCCAGAATCTTCTGAATGACCGGTATGCATGGGCTGATGGATATCGCCTACCAGGTGCACCAAAAATTTTAGTGCAAAAATATGTTCTTCTTTGGTTTTGGAGGCATCTTTTAAGTCACTAATACATTGCAGGAGTGCTTTATAAATATTTGGTTTTTCCATTGATTTCAATTGTATATTGAAATCCTCATAACTTAATCCTTCAGGCAGGTTTACATAATGCCATGGCGCAGTATAGGCATATTGGGAATAAGACCTGATCTCATCGGGATAGGTACTCACCATTGCGAGGCTCTCGCTCCCTAAAATATCCTGAACTGCTTTTTTTGCTTTGGTACTCAGGTGGTTTTCGGCAATTTTACCAATGGCCCGGTGACCAATTACACCCCATGAAATCAGGGCAAAACTGATGGCTATCAGTAGCATAGGGAATAGTAGTTTTTTTAACATGGTATAATTAAAATAGGGAAAGCCAGTCCGGCTTTCCCTTATAAAAAAGATGGATTAATTGAAAATGTAACGGAAACCAAACTGCATTTCGTAGGTAGATGCAAAGCCTACCACATCCCTGTTGCCGTTTACAATAGGGAAGTTCCTGTCTGTTGCGATACGAAAGGTTGGTTTAGTTGTTCCGCCAGGTGTTAAGGCCGCTACGTTAGTGGGTACCAGGATAGAAGTGGTGCCAAAGTTGGTCTGCATACCCCAATCCTTGTTCAACAAATTACCAAAATTCCTGATGTCGATACTGAACTGGATGGTATTGCGTTTGCCACCCACATTGGTGAAGATATCCTGTAGGAATTTAAAGTCCCACCGGCCGTTAAACGGTGTGATTACAGCGTTACGCTCAGCATATTGTCCTTTTCTGCCTCGCAGGTATTTGTCCTGGTCAACATAACGGAAAAACATATCGCTCTGCTGTTTTGGTGAAAAGGTAACCATGTCAGCGCCTGTTCCAATAGTCAAAGGTACAAACGTGATCTCTGATGCGTCTTTTGGTACATAAATCAAGTCACCGTTTACACCGTCCCTATTGATATCGGTAGAATAGGTATAAGATGCGCGTCCGTTTGATCCATCATAAATCAAAGTAAGCTGTGTACCCAAATGTTTGATAAATTCTTTGCGGTAATAAAGAGAAGCGATAATACGGTCAGGCGAAACAAAACCCGAGTAGCCCAATGTAGGGTTGTTGGCGCCATCTACGGTACTTGTTCCCTGCCATCCCGATAGGGTTTGGTCGCCACTACCTTCGAATAAACTTTTAGCAGAACTTCTGATATAAGAAACGCTACCACCAAAGCCATTGTCGAAGCGTTTGCTCAACGTACCCGTTAACGAATAATAGTAGCCTTTATTAGCATTTCCCAATACAATCACATTAAATGCATCAGGCTGTCTGGCGTTAGCTCCTGGTATAACCGTACCGTTTGGCACTGGCAGCCCGTTTAATATCGGGTTGATAAATTTGTCGGTTGCTGCACTTGGGTAGATCAGCCTGTTATCAGGATAACCTGCAACATTTAAAGGTTTTGGATCAACCAGGTTCGCATTGCGGAAAAGGACAGTCCGGATGTCTCTGTTGAAAATCCCTTCAACTGAACCAACAATACCGTAGGGAAGTTTAAAATCTACCGCTAAACTGGTTTTAAAGGCAGCCGGCATTTTTAGGTTTCTGTCCATTACCGTAATCGGGTTGGGCAATACAGTTCCGGCAACCGGTACCGTTGTTGGGCGGTAAGCACCGATATTGGGATTAAACGGGCCAGGGGTATTGTTCTGTCCTGAATAGGTTTCCGTAATCTGAAGCATCCCTGCATCACCAGCCTGTGCCACAATCCACACATTTGGAATGCGGCCCACAAAAAGACCTGCACCGCCCCTCACCTGGATCGACCGGTCGCCGATAACATCCCAGTTAAAACCGATACGCGGAGAAATAGAAAGTTTTGATTTTGGAAGATTCCCGGTATTTAAATGCTCTCCGTTTTGAAAAGAAAGCATCGATACCAGTGGATGTTCTTTTAAGATTTTTGGATAGGTGCCCAATTCTGCACGGATACCGCCTGTTACCCTTAAACGATCGGTAACTGAGATTTCATCCTGCACATAACCCGAAAACTGCCAGAATTTATAGGTAGGGAAGGCCTGCTCATAGTTTGGCGAAAGTGAATAGGTTTGGGCAAACTCGATTGGCTTGGCGCCGTTTTTAAAATCATCCCAGGAGTTAAAGGTATAATAACTTGTTCCAAAGCGTTGGAAACCGTTTTTGGTAATTGTATAATCACCCTGTAAACCTGCCGTAATGTTGTGTTTACCAACCGCCCAGGTTACGTAATCGTTTAATGAATACACCTGTACATCCCTTAAGTTTCCGTAGGTGAAAGGTTCATAACCAAATGTGGTAAATGGTGTAGGTGCCGAATTACCATCTGCTTTTAAGATATCAACCAATGGGAAAATATCGCTGTCAGAACTTCTTGGGTCGTTCTGGTTGGTGTAGGATAAACGAAGGGTATTGGCAAAGCGGTTAAATACCTTGCTGTTCAGCTCGGCAGTAATCGAATATAAATTGCTCTCCTGGTAATAATTGGAGTTTTTAAAAGCCAATGCGCTATTACCTGTTCTCGATCCTCCCCCAGGGAATCCGCCTAACGGACTTCTGGATGTACTTACAAAAGAAGGCTGTTTAGTTTTAACATAACTGCCACGGATATTGAAGTGGTTGTTCTGATCAATATTCCAGTCTAATCTTCCCAGTAAGTTTGTTCTTTCTGTTTCAGAAGCATAACCCTGATAAATCCCCGGATCATATCCGTAGGTTGTTTTGAGGTAATTACTAATCTCATCCAGTTCTGAGGCCGTTGGACGTACCACATTCGGAATACCTGATCCAAAAGGGGCCTCAGGTGTTGCAGCCAACCGGGTCTGTCCCGGTGTTACCTCATTTTCCCTTTCCGCATTTAAGAAGAAAAACAATTTGTTCTTGATAATTGGGCCGCCAATTCTGGCGCCGAAAGTTTTATAGGTCTGATCCGTTGGATCTGCAAGTTCAGGGTAATTGCTTACCTTTTTACCGATCTGGTTCTGGTTTCTGAAATAGGTATAGGCAGAGCCCGAAAACTCATTTGTACCTGAACGCGTTACCGCATTGATGGAAGCACCGATAAAACCCGACTGTTTTACATCATAAGGGGTAACATTTACCGATATTTCTTCCAATGCATCTATTGATACCGGGTTTCCGTTTCCGGGAAGATTGTTACCGATCCCAAAGTTGTTGTTAAAATCGGCACCATCTACCGTTACATTGTTCTGGCGTGAGTTACCTCCGCCAATTGCCGCTCCGTTCGCTTGCGGTGCCAACCTGGTCAGGTCGCTCAAACTTCTGCTCAAAGTTGGAATGGCGTTAATCTCCTTTTTACCCAGACTGGTCGAAGTACCTGTTCTGCTGGCATTTAGAACCGAATTTTTAGATGCCCCCTTGATGCTCACTTCCCCAAGCTCTTTTCCCCCAGCAGCCATGCTAAGGTTAAGGATGTAGGTATCGCCCAAAGGAAGGGTGATATTCTCAATTGTTTTTGGATCCATACCCACATAGGTAATTACCACTTTGTAAGGGCCACCAGGGCGCATGTTCGAAATGGTAAAGCGGCCGTCGTCATTGGTGCTCGCCACATAATTTGTTCCTGAAGGTAAGTGCGTGGCTTTGACCGTTACGCCGGGCAAAGTGTTTTTCGAATCTTTTATTGTTCCGGATAAACTCCCCGTCGTGACCTGCGCATGCAGGGAAATCGCGACAAATAGTAACGATAAAAGCGTAAATAGTTTTCTCATGTTAATCTTATTTGTTAATGAATTAGTTGGGGGCAAAGTTCTCCCGGCCACTTAAAGCGGAGATTAACAAAAGGTTAAAATAGGTTAAGAAAAAAGTATTATCGGCGTGACAACAGGGGGTATTATAAAGCCAATATTTACAAAGGGATAAATCTGAAGCTTATTTGGGTAACATACCCGATAGGCTTATCTGTAATTTGTTATTATACAGAGTGTTGTAATAGTTTTTTGGAGTTTTGAGGTTGAAATGCATTTTTCTGCTAATTCTTAAACAAACGTTTGCGTATTTTCAATACTACAGATAATGGAACGAAATGTTCTGACCGTGAGTGTGTAATTAAATTAGTCTATCCTAACCGCGAAATGTGCTAATACTCCCGTGTTTTGTGTAAATCCCTGTCGGCCCGCACCAATACCTTTGTTATCAATTTTTAAACAAAGAAAAAATGTCGAAAATAATTTTAATTACCGGAGCCTCACGTGGCTTTGGTAAAATCTGGGCAAAGGCCCTTTTAGAGCGCGGCGATAAAGTTGCCGCAACTGCAAGAAATACCGCAGATTTAAATGATCTGGTAGCAGCCTATGGCGATGCCGTATTTCCTGTGCAACTGGATGTAAACGATAGGGATGCCTGTTTTGCAGCAGTTGATCAGGTTAAACAGCACTTTGGCCGCATTGATGTACTGATCAATAATGCGGGCTTTGGTTTGTTTGGTGCGATAGAAGAAACCACCGAACAACAGGCCCGTGCACAGATGGAAACCAACTTCTTTGGTTTACTTTGGGTAACACAGGCTATTGTTCCGGTAATGCGTGAACAAAAAGGCGGCCATATTATTCAGGTGTCGAGCTTTTTAGGATTGGTGAGTTTACCAATATTAGGTTTATATAACGCATCGAAATATGCAGTTAACGGTTTAAGTGAAACCTTAGCTACCGAAGTAAAAGGTTTTGGTATCAACGTAAGTTTAATCGAACCAAATGGTTTTTCAACCGATTGGTCTGGAGCCTCTGCTTTCCAAACTGAGGCCAACGAAGTTTATGCACCGGTTAGAAAAGCATTTTTTGAAGGCGCCACACCTGATAGCTGGGGAAATCCAGAAACCACAACGCCTGCAGTACTCGCACTAATTGATAGTGACAACCCGCCTTTGCATTTTTTATTGGGTAAAGTGGCCTATCCGGTGGTTAAGCAGGTGTATGCAGACCGGCTGGCCGAGTTTGAACAATGGGCAACAGTATCTGCCGATGCACACGGTCATTAAGAAATCATTTAATACGTTAAATTACAAGCTATATCGTGTAATTGTGTAGCTTGTAATTTATCATTTAAGGAAATGAAACATTACAAAAGTTTAGCCGAATTGCACAAGGGAAATGGATTTCCGCTACCAGAAAACCCGTTATTTAGTGTGTACAAATGCGACCATATGTGTAGCATTGGCGACCGTGAATTTACCAGCGACTTCTATATGATCGGTTTTAAAAAGATCATTGCCGGGCATATCCTTTACGGACGTACTAAATACGACCACGAATGCGGTCCGATGATGTTCTTTAAGCCCCATCAGGTAATCGAAATGAAAAACCTCGAATTTGATGAGGATGGCTTTTTGATGTTTATTCATGAGGACTTTCTGAACGGACACCCCCTGCACGATAGCATAAAAAAATACCATTACTTCGATTACGAAATCAACGAGGCATTACACCTTTCGCCCAGCGAAGAAATAACCATATGGGAACTTTACCACAAAATTGAAACCGAATACCGCAACAACCAGGATGAGTATAGCAGGGAGTTGATTTTGGCCAATGTAGATACGATGTTAAAATACAGTCAGCGTTTTTACAAAAGGCAGTTCCTGAACCGTACCGAGATTTCGGGCAAAACGGTTACCAGGTTTAATGAGGAAATAAACAAGTATGTAGCAAGTGGGCTGTTGGGCACTAAAGGTTTGCCCTCTGTAAACTATATGGCCGAGCGTTTAAATATTTCAGCAGGTTATTTAAGTGATATTTTAAAACAGGAAAGCGGAAAGACGGCTTTAGAACACATCCATATTTACCTCATATCGGAAGCGAAAAACCGCTTGATCGGAGAGGACAGGTCGGTTTCGGAGATTGCCTATGCGCTGGGGTTTGAAAATCTTTCCTATTTCTCACGCTTGTTTAAAAAGGAAGTTGGTATAAGCCCCAATTTATTTAAAAAGCAATTGTTGAATTAAAGCATGCGAAGTAGAGTGATTATTTAATCTGGAGTTATCTTCTTGAATCTGCGGGAACAAAACAATCCTAGGGATGTCCCGCAGATTTAGAAGATAAACGCAGAATTAATCCATCATAGGGCATGAGATTTGAGATAGCTTTACGACTAAAATCGCATATCTCACATTTCCATAATCAATGATTTAGCAATATCGCCTATTTCACTACTGTAGCTTCCAATTCGACGCTTAAAGTTTCGTACAGACTTTTTACTTCCAAAAGGGTAGTGGCCTGTTTAATGCCGTGTTTGGCAATCCAGGCTTGGAAAATATCGAAGCATTCGAAAAATTCGGCCGATGCCGTAGTGTAGATATTTAAGCGAACAATACCCTTAGGCTCATAGCCCGCCTGGGCAATTACCTCCTCCAGATGTTTTATGGCATCAACAAGCTGGGTTTTAACATCAGCGGTGCTCGATATGCCATCTGCACCGGTAGCCGTTTGACCAGAGATATAGAGTGTGCCTGTTGCCTGTTTAACTTCTACCGCTTGTACATAACTGCGTTGATCTTGCCAATTCCAGGGATTAATGATTTGTTTTTCCATTACGTTGTTTTTTGAATTTAATAACACAAAGTTGCAGCGGTGGCCCGAATTTTAACGGTGATAAAACGCACGATTATGGAGTGAGGTTCGTCACAAAGCCGCTGGTCAATTCAATTGCTTTGGATTTGTAATTAGGACCTGTGTGCTATGGATTTGTAATCCGTTTATACATCATTTCCTTAGAAATTTATTTTAGCTTAACCCTCAAACCGCTGACAGGCAAATCGGATCCCATTATTAATGTTAAACTGAAAATCTACTTAAAGTCTCGCGCGAAACCCCTAGATAGGCTGCAAGTAAAGATTTGGGTACCCGTTGAAATAGAGCTGGATATTGTTTCAACAACTGCTCATAGCGCTCTTGCGCGTTGGAGGTGAGTAATGATAATATGCGGCGTTGCGAACCGATATGTCCAAAATTTGCTTTCTGCAGAAAAAAGTACTGCATCTTCTGGAGCTCAGCACATAAGGTGCTGTAATCTTCAAGTGTAAAGCAACATACTTCTGTATCTTCGAGGCACTCTAAACTCATGGTGGCCGGGCTTTGCGTAAAATAGGCCAGATAGTCGCTTTCCCACCAGTCTTCCATGGCAAAAGAAACAATATGTTGTTTTCCAGAATCGTCGGTATGCACCAGTTTTAAGAGACCAGAAACTACAAAATAGGAGTATTTTACGCTTTCTCCTTCTTGAATCAGGAATTGATGTTTTTTGAACTTTTTAGTCATGAAATGTGCCTGTACAAATGCAAACTCCTCATCTGTTAGCGGCACTATTTTTTCGATATGAGTTCTTAATTCGTGTTGCATAGCTTTAGCGATAAAGATAAGAGCTATTTTTCGTAGTACGAATTTTGATGTGCAGAGAAGCGTTTGGCGTATACCTCTATTCATGATTTAACCACGAAGGCACCAAGAGAACAAGGGAGAAGATCAAGGCAGAATCAATTTCATCACCCAACTTACATTTTTTGTTTGGTCAGGATTTGCAATCCGTTTATCACTATTTATTTGTCCCGCAGATTTAGAAGATTAACGCAGAATCAATTCAGTTATCCATCTTACATTTTCCATCAACTTAACCCAGAACATTTAATTGCTCCGGGTTAAATTTTAATCTTATAAATTATACATACCACCATCGGCAATAAGTTCTGATCCTAAAATGAAGGAAGAATCATCAGAAGCAAAAAACGCGATTGTTTTGGCGATTTCTTCGGCCTGACCGAACCTGCCCACAGGGATCTGTTTTACCAAACTTTCGCCCATCTGCTGTAAATCTTCATCACTTAAGCCTAATTTTTCGCTACTGTGCAACGGGGTGCCAACAGGACCGGGGCTGACAGCGTTAACCCTTATTTTCCTGGATGTTAATTCGGCAGACAGGTTTTTGGCCAAAGTTAACAATGCCGATTTGCTTGCGGCGTAAACTGTAGCACCAGCCATTCCGATATGCGCATTGATCGAAGTATTTAATACAATAGATCCACCATTGTTAACCAAAGGCAATAGTTGCTGTAAGCTAAAATAAGCGCCTTTAAAGTTGATGTTCATGATTTCATCAAACATTGCCTCAGTCATGTTCTCTAATGAATTGAATTTTCCAATACCAGCGTTTACTACAATAATATCAAGCGTTGGTGTGATCGTTCTAACCTGATCGGCCAATTTGGTAATTTCTTCCATATAGGCACTGTCGGAAATTATTCCATGTGCATTTTCGCCCAGTTGTGCTAAGGCATCTTTTACCGATTTTTCATTTCTTCCGGTGATGATTACTTTAGCACCCTGCGCTAAAAATTCTTGTGCTGTTGCGAAACCTATACCGCTATTTCCACCTGTGATGATTGCGGTTTTTCCTGCTAATTTTTTCATTATCTTTATGTATTAATAGGTCAAAGAGACGCTTAATCTGAATGCCCGTCAAGTATGTACTTTTTAGTTCGGTACGTACTTTTTAGTACGAAATGCTCCCAGATTCTTTAAACACCTTGCATCAAATTTTTATATGACAAAGAAAAGACAGGCCTATTATTCCTGCTCCATGGAGGCGGCCCTAAATGTGATAGGCGGCAAATGGAAGCTAACGATTTTAAACCGGCTCTTATCTGGCCCAAAGAGATATGGCGAACTTCACCGTAGTGTTGCGGGCATAACCGAAAAGATGCTTACGCAGCAACTGAGGGAGTTGGAGGAAGATCAGATCGTGGAAAGAAAAATTTTTCCTGTGGTGCCACCTAAAGTGGAGTATTCTTTTACCGAATCAGGAAAAAAACTGACAGATGTTTTTAAGGCACTGGAGATTTGGGGCAGTAATTTCCAGCACCGGATTAGTCCGATTTCTGGAAATGCAGATCACGACAATAGTTGTTACACTTTTAAGGATGAAGCACAGCTTGCCGAAATATCCATAACCCATCGCTAATGATAGGCTAATGTTTTATAATTCCGATATTAGCAGCTGCTAAACCTATCCCTTAAAATGAAACCCTACCTGCAGCTTTTTGATTTCTCGAAGAAAATAAACTACAAAACCGAAATTCTTGCGGGGCTAACTGTAGCCATGACAATGATTCCCGAATCGCTGTCGTTTGCTATTCTTGCAGGCTTCCCTCCCTTAACTGGTTTATATGCTGCATGTATAATGGGTTTGGTAACCGCTGTATTGGGCGGAAGACCTGGTTTGGTGTCGGGTGGGGCAGGGGCTACCGTAATTGTGCTCATTGCTTTGATGAAAACCCAGGGTATAGAATATGTTTTTGCTGCAGTGGTACTGGCTGGCGCAATCCAGATTTTAGTGGGCTTGTTTAAGCTTGGTAAATTTGTACGGCTGGTTCCACAACCCGTAATGTTTGGCTTCGTTAACGGTTTAGCTGTCATTATTTTTATGTCGCAGTTGGAGCAGTTTAAAACCCTGGTTAATGGGAGGGTTGAATGGCTCACTGGTACACCGTTATATATTATGCTGGCCTTGGTGCTGCTTACTATTTCAATTGTGGTAATCCTCCCTAAAATAACCAAGGCTATTCCAGCATCTTTAGTTGCCATTATTGTGGTTTTTATTGTGGTGCTGGGTTTTGGGATCGATACCAAGTTAGTGAAAGATATCGCTTCAGTTAAGGGAGGTTTTCCGCCATTTCATATTCCAGGTGTTCCGTTTAACCTAGAAACACTTAAAACCATCTTCCCTTACGCGCTCATTATGGCGGGTGTGGGGCTAACAGAAGGCTTGCTTACCTTAAACCTGGTTGATGAAATTACAGACACTAAAGGGAACAGGAACAGAGAAAGCATAGCGCAGGGAATAGCCAATATTGCGAACGGCTTTTTTACGGGCATGGGTGGTTGTCCGATGATTGCGCAAACACTGGTCAACCTATCGGCAGGAGCAAGGGCCAGGTTATCGGGTATTATTGCTGCGATAACTATACTGGTTATTATATTGATTGGTGCGCCTGTAATCGATCGTGTACCCATGGCTGCATTGGTGGGGGTAATGATGATGGTCGCCATCGGAACTTTTGAATGGATGAGCTTTAAGGTAATTAATAAAATGCCCAGACAGGATATTATGATCGGTATTTTAGTAGCAGTAATAACCATTTGGCTGCATAACCTGGCATTGGCCGTGTTAATCGGTGTAATTATTTCGGCGCTTGTTTTTGCATGGGAAAGTTCTAAACGGATCAGGGCCAGCAAACATATTGATGCCGATGGCTCAAAACATTACGAAATATTCGGGCCGCTCTTTTTTGGATCTGTTGCTGGTTTTAATGAGCTGTTCGATGTAGCGCAAGATCCTGCTTTTGTGGTCATTGATTTTAAACATAGCCGGGTTTTTGATATGTCGGGCATTGATGCTCTGAATAAACTAACCGAAAAATATAGCATCGCCAATAAAAAGCTTCAGTTGAAACACCTCAGTAATGATTGTAAACGTTTACTTATAAATGCTGATGAAATTATTCAGGTAAATATTATCGAGGATCCGGGTTACCGCGTGGCAACGGAGAGATAACCGCCGTTACTATTCGCTATTCTAAAAGAATAGCGCTGTCGTATTAGTACTATGATAAATCGTCATCAATCTAGAAAATAATTATTTTTTGTATTCACTGGCATCCGGTGGTTGATGTTCAAAGATTTAGTAAAACGTTTAACTAGAATGAAGCTTTACAACAGAAAATTGTTCAATTTATTGTAGTTGAGACCGAAAAATGTTGTTATGTGCTGTTATTTAGGATGTTAAATTATTAATAGATTTTATTAATATTTACTTTTTTATCTGTCAAACTGACAATTATTTTGATATAATTAAATATTATTGCTGTGTTTTATAAAAATTTCATAAAAATGACATTTTGTTGTTAAAACGATTTAGTATATATATATTTGATTTAACCAAATGCAAAATTTTATGAGAATCCCTAACTATTACTACCGAAGTACCTGTCTTTCTAACCTGAGACATATCTTGCCGTTTCCCAAAAAATAAGTTTTAGAAATCATTTTTTTTACCAATTAAAGATCCATTAACTATGCGATACTTATGGGCGTGCCTTGTTTTTTTTGCCGCGTTTACATTAAACGTTTTACCGACTTATGCAACGGGTAGAAAAATTCATAAAGGCCTAACAATTAATTACCTGACCCTTCAGGACACGACAAAAATCAAGATCGTAACCCTGAAAGATTCATTACGAAAAGACAGTTTAGACCAGATCAAGCAGAAAACACTTTACAATAAGCTATCTGGCGGTGTAAAGAAAGACACCAGAGACCTGGCGCTTTTCCCTGCAATTTCATTACAGCAAAACTTAAAGGGCAATTTTGCTGGTCTGTATATTCAGGAGCCATCAGGCGAGCCTGGATCCATTCAGAACATGTTTATCAGAGGGGCTGCAATGCCGCTATTGTCTAAAAAGGAATTATATGATGCTCAGCCATTGGTTGTGCTCGATGGAATCCCTTTGGTACGGGAGCATCCTTTTGCTTTTGATACACAGCAATTCGATTTTAACAGAATTGGCCCTGCAACTAATTTATTGGCAGGTATCGATATGAATAATATTGCATCAGTAGAGGTACTTAAAGATTTAGCATCAACATCTATTTATGGGCCAAGAGGTGTTAACGGGGTAATTGTTTTAACCTCTAAAACAGCTGCTGGTAAATATCGCTCCATATCTTTCAATTCATATATTGGGATGGTGCAAAAACCAACCGTAAATACCATTAATGGTAAATATGAAAATGAGTTCAGACAACGTTTTTACGATATCTATACCACTAACGGCAGGTATTCTGATGATGAGGAATATCCGGTATACTTAAGCGATTCGTTAAACAATGTATATAGCGGTAAATCAGACTGGACCGATTTATACTATAAAAATGCCTTAATATATGGCATTAATTTCTCACTTTCCGGTGGTACCGACCGGGCGAACTTTAGGTTTGCATTGGGCAATACCAAAAGCGAAGGTGTAGCAGATGACACGGGTATCGACCGTTACAGCGCTACTTTCAATATCAATATGAAACCAACCAAGTGGTTGTTGTTCTCCACAATGATTAATGCGAACCGTTTAAATCGCAATAGAAATAGAACCTTGCGTGACCGGTTTTCGCAACTTAATTATTTCCCTGATTTAAGCGCTCCACTTCCTCCCAATAAGGATTTCTATGGTTCTTATTTGCAACAATATACCAAAGGATTTGATGATAATAAAACAAACAGTATACAGGGTTATGCCAAATTGGAAGGAACTTTTGGCAAATTTAAAGTGGTATCGTCTTTTGACGCCGATTACAGCGAAGGCTACAGAGATGTTTTCTATGCCAGAACGCTTTTACAGGGAAACAGTTATGCATCCAATTACTATGGCTTTAGCCAAAGGTTAATGATGGATAACAAAGTGACTTACGATTTGAATCTGAATAAGGTTCACGATTTTCATTTTGCGTTAGGACAGTCTATGCAATGGGACATTTATAAGTATAGCAATGCTTATGCCTATAAAGGTGTTAACGATTATATCAAAATCAATTTACTCGATTCGAAACCTAAAAACGACGACGGTTCGGATAATGGAGGTTACCTAACTCCGGTTGCCTTCCCTAGAGAATTGACCTATCGCTTTATTGATAAAACAGAAGATAATTTATTGTCTTTTTATGGAAAAGCCGATTATTCATTTAACGAAAAATATTTCTTATCAGCGATATTACGTTTAGATGGTTCTTCAAATGCACAACCTACAAGCCGCTGGTTTTATTCGCCAACCATTTCTGCAGCCTGGAATATCAAAAACGAATTTTTGAAAGATAACAAACTGGTTGATGATTTGGTGCTGCGCGCAAGTGTTGGCAGAATGGGCCGTACCTTTAGTTATGACAATTATGCACAAGGCCCACAATATACAGCATCGGTTGGCTATACCGGTAACTTAACCGTTCCTGGATATAACGCATTTGGTGTGTTAACCCGTACTTACCAATTTGGTTGGGTAGGTTATGGTGTGCCTTGGTCGTACTCTGATCAAATTAATATTGGTGCAGATGCGGCGCTGTTAAAAAACCGTCTTCACCTTTCTGTCGACCTGTATAGCAAAACCGATAAAAACCAATTAATTGGTATTCCGGCTTATGCTGAATATGGATATAAACAATCTATCGAAAGTGGGATGTCTGTTAATAACATGGGCATTGATGTAACCATTAGCGGACAGGTAATTGCCAGAAATAAATTTTCATGGAATTCTGCCCTGAACTTTAACCACAACGCTAACGAACTTAAAGCATTGCCTAGAGGTTTAGATCAGCTGGTTGTGGGCAACAGGTTTTTGAAAGTTGGCCAGCCGGTAGATCAATATTGGTTATTGGTTAACAATGGGATCTATACTTCAGATGCTGATGTGCCGGTAGTTAACGGACAAAAATTAAAATATAAAGGAATTCCTTTAAAGGCTGGTGATCCACGCTGGCAAGATCAAAATGGTGATAATACCATTGATGATAATGATAAGGTGTTAAAAGGACATTCATTACCAACTATTGCAGGTGGTTTTGATAACAACTTTAAGTATGGGAACTGGAGTTTAGGTACCAGTCTTTATTTTAATTTAGGCAGAAAGCTGATCAATCAGGAAATGGCCAGCCGTTTCGATTTTGTGAACCGCGAGGGTAATACGGATATCAATTCTGTTAAGGAAATCACCTTCTGGGAAAAACGTGGCGATTACTCCAAATATCCGCTGTATAATCCTTGGAGTACAGTAATTCCATATCGTGCAGATCAGGATCTTTTCTTAGAGAATGCTTCATTTTTAAAATTAAGACAAGTATCATTAGGTTACGACCTGGGCAACTTGCTCATTAAGAAGAACATCAAGATCAATAAACTCTTCGTATACGGTGCTGTGAGTAATATTTTCACCATCACGCCTTACACTGGTCAGGATCCTGAACTGGTTAGCTACGATGGTATTGATACAGGTTATGGCCAGCCTATTCCAAGAACATATACCCTAGGTGTTAAAATGGAGCTATAAGATGAAAAAAAGAACTAACAACACATTAAGCGAGATGAAAAATATATTATACATACTTCTGGTTTCTGTGGTAGCCTTTTCAGGCTGTAATAAAGCTTTGGAAACAGATTCTACCAGAGTTGTGGGCGAAAAAAATGCCTGGAATACAGTGGAAGATGCCCGATCGGGAATTTTGGGTGTTTATGCTTTAACCCGGGCTGCTTTATCAGACAATAACGGTCACTGGATTTATGGGGATGTAAGAACAGGAGAGTTTTTAAGTCCAAAACGACAGGATTTAAAAGCGGTTATAGGCAATAATTTAAACGCCTCATATCCCGTATTGGAATCGTTATCTGATTGGACAAGGTTTTACGCCATTGTAAACGGCGCTAATGTTTTCTTAGAGAATATTGCGCATGTAAGAGAAACAGATAAACGTTACAGCAGCAATAACATGACTGTTGATATTGCACAAGCTAGATTTTTAAGGGCTTTTGCCTATTTCTACATGGTTAGGATCTGGGGTGATGTACCCTTTATTACTTCATCGGATGAAGGTAAATTTACAAATAAGCCCCGCGAAAGCCAGGCAAGGATTTTAGCCTGGGCCGAACAGGAAATTTTAAAAGCAGCAGCTGATATGCCATTTATTTATAGTGGTGGTGATGTACAGCAGCCGACAGATTATTACAATGAAAATTCGGGGCGCTGGGGCGGAGCTTTGGCAACAAAAGTTACAGCCTACGCGGTATTGGCACATTTAGCAGCCTGGAATAGCGATTATACCAGTGTAGCTAAATATGCCAAATTTGTTGAAGATAATTATGGCAGGAGTGCTGGTGGTTTTACCTCAACTAATGATTTATCAAATTCAAACGGATTTTTCTACAATAAAAATACCAGACAGATGTTTGGTTTCAACTCTGATTATGGGCATGTTGATGGTTCATCAACGGGGCATATTGAAGAGTTAACCTTAGCGGAGCCGGTTATGACTAAATCAATTCCAGATATTTACCTGCCAAAAGATTCTATTCTGAAATATTTCAATATTGCTAAAGATCAAAGATTTGCAGTTGATACTTTAGGACAGGCTAAATACGATGGGAGATATTTTACAAACCTGAACGGCAAGTATCCAATTTTCAGTAAAATCAAAGTCATTCAGGGTGGTGGAAATGATCCGAACTTCAGATATTTTACGAGTGCTTTAATTTTTACCCGCCTTGAGGATATTATTCTTTTGCGTGCTGAAGCATTATCGGTTTTGGGTGATCAGCTTGGTGCCATAAATGAGTTGATAAATGTTCAGGCAAGAAGGTATGAAGAAGGTACTGGATTCAGTTTCAATCTCGGTACGGACGATATTATAAAATTAATCTTCGAGGAGCGTCACCGCGAATTATTGGGTGAGGGCTCCAGGTGGTACGATTTGATCCGGTACAACAAGATCAAACAAAACGATGCCAAATTTATGAACCTCATTAACTCTGGTGGAATATATTGGCCAATATCAAGGAGGCTTATTTCTCAAAACAGTTTATTAACCCAAAATGCTTACTGGCGCTAATTACAGAGATATGAAAAATTCAATAAAATACATGGGCGCTTTAGCAATTTTATCGTTGCTAACGCTGATCAATTCGGCTTGCAAAAAGAACGGAGGATTTTATGATGCACCGGATCAGAATGTAACTTTTTCTGGAAATACTTATGAGTATTTAAAAAGTAAACCAGGAGTTTTCGATTCGTTAATCGTAGCAATTGATAGAATGGGCCTTAAAAAAACATTAACCGATAGTAATGTAACGCTATTTGCGGTTACCAACCCGAGCTTTCAACTGGCTTTACGAAACTTAAATACCTTGAGAAAGCAATCAGACAAGGATCCGCTTTTTTTAGCCAATATTGATGCCGTTCAGTTAGATACAATGACCTCTTATTATATTATCAGGGGCAAAAGACCTACAGATTCTTTAAAACTTCAGGATGGGTTAAACTTAACCAGTGCACATATCTCTTACCCGATGCATGCAAGCATTACCAACATTTCGGCTTCTGGCCAGGTAGGGGCAGGGCCTGCAATTATTAATTTTGACAATACCAAAAAAAGCAAGTTTGTACGCAACTGGGCAACCAGCACAACATCATCAAATAATATTAAAACCACAAATGGTATAGTACATGTAATCAGTGCCGATCACGTATTTGGTTTTAACGAATTCGTTACCCGTTTAACTTTTGTACCACCACCACCAAATTTATATCTGGAAATTGGCGGTATATTTTCATCTAACCGCGAAAATGGTGGGGGTATAACCAGTGGAGAAAATTCGAGGAAAGTAATTGACGGCGATGATCACACTAAGTTCTTAGCCGACTTACAGGGTGAGTTATGGATGAGGTTCGAACTTAACACCCCAGCGGTTTCATCAGTGTATACCCTAACCTCGGCAAATGATGCCAACGAAAGAGATCCAAAAGCCTGGACTTATGAAGGCTCTATGGATGGTACGAATTGGGTAGAACTTGATCGGAGATCTAACTTTTTCTTTGAGGAAAGATATCAGCAAAAGGTATTTAGATGTACAAATACTGTTGCCTATAAATTTTACCGCATTGATATCACCGAACTGAGAAACAGTGGAACGTTCCAGTTGGCGGAGTTTACCATAAATAAAACGAAATAGTGATGCGAAATAGAAACATTAAAATAAATACTCCAATGAAATCTATCATAAATAAATATTTTGCGCTCCTTTTACTTGCCCTCACTGTTTTTAGTAGCTGTAAAAAGATTTTCGACTTACCTGATGAGAAAGATTATATCAGCAATAATGTGAATTTTAGCAATAAAATTCTTGAACCTATAATTGGCCGGACCAATCTTATCGGTGGTTTTAACAGTGATAACTCAACCAATCCAATCACGTTTGAAATTGTAAACGTCAGGTTCGGTGATGGAAAGCCGGTGAGCGATCTTTTTACAACTGCGCCAACTTATGTATGGACTGCTCCTTACACTGGTTTGGAAAAAAGCCTTGCTGAAATTGAAGCGAAGAGAAAAATCGAGACACATTCCATATTTGAAATACGTTCGTCAGGTGAATTCATTTTATGGCCTTCTGCAACCAATCAGATATTGAAGCCACGGCCAACAGACAGTACAAACTATTCTCAGGATACCCGCTTTTTTGATGTGAAGGTTAAAAACACCGGTGGCGAAAGGCTGATCAAAGACTTTCAGATCCGACCTTTTAGAGAGCGTCCCTACGAACCATCGAATGATTTTAACGCCTATACTGGCTTACCAGCTCCTGATCCCAAATTTCCATTGGACAAAAAATTGAGAGATTACATCCGTCCTTATTTAAATAATGTTATCGGTGCCACTTCCAACTTAAACCTGGTAAGCAACAATGATAAAAAGGACGCAATTGTATATATCCGCCCATTTACTTCAGGTGGCAACGGTCACTCGCTGCGAATCGTGGTTTTGGGTAAAGATTCTTTACCGATCGATCCAAAATTCTTCAACGAAACGGTTTGGGATAAAATGATCCATGGCTTTAATATGCAAAAAACGGATAAGTATGTGCAGTACGATGTTGCATATCCTATCCCACTGGTCGAAATCCCAACATCTTACGCCACCGGAGGATCGAGAGCAAAAGCACAGTTGAGTTACTCCCGGCTTGGTTTTGGGGGCGGACGTACAGTGGCCAATTTCGGTATTGATTTCGCCATTTACAAAGCAGGTGACTGGGAAATAGTCTTTTATTTCAAGAATGAGAACCCAAAATTTGCTAACGAATAGTTGATCAATAAAGCTAATATTATGAAAAGAAATATACTTTTATATACATTACTTATTGTATGTATAATATGTGGTACGAATGCCTATTCGCAAGAAAAAAATATTATTGTAAATGGTAGGGTTTTAGATAAAGATACCAAACAAGGGGTGCCAGGCGTATCGGTTGTTTTGCAGGCCACCAATAAAGGCTTAACGCAAACCAATGGCGATGGAAAGTTTTCGGTTAACGTACCTGTTGGAGGAACTCTTTTATTTAAATTTTTAGGTTACAACACCCAATCGGTTAAAATTACCAATCAAACAAATATTACAGTTACTATTGGCGAAGACCGCAAAGATCTGAGCGAGGTAATCATTGTAGCCTATCAGAACAGACCAAAAGAAACTACTGCCGGATCGGTAACGGTGCTTACCGGAAAAGATGTATCTGATATACCTGTTTCCAATATAGAAACACTTTTACAGGGTAAAGTTCCAGGATTAAATATTCAGAACAATACAGGTGCGCCGGGTTTCAGGGGATCAGTACAGCTCCGTGGTTTATCAAGTTTAAGTATTTCTGGTAGTGGTAACGATTCGTTTTTACAACCTACCTCGCCATTATATATTATAGATGGTGTGCCTTTGGATGCCGATAAAGCAGCCGAGTTTGGTTTTCAGACACAAGGCCCTGGCGTAAGTCCGCTATCATTGATCCCTCAGGAGGATATCGAAAATATTCAGATCCTGAAAGATGCGCAGGCAACTTCAATGTATGGATCGAGAGGTGCTTATGGTGTAATTATCATTACTACAAAAAGAGGTAACTCGAAAGTGCCGCGTATTAAATACGTATCGAACTTTTTCGTTAATGCACCGCCTAAACTACGCGAAACATTAGGTGGTAATTCAGAACGTCAATTGAAGATTCAGCAGATTATTTTAAATGCCCAAACCATTAATCAGATCAGAGGGATTAGCAATACACCTTTCCTTGCTGATAGTTTAAATGCATACTGGAACAATTCTACCGACTGGCAGGATGTATTTTATCAAACTACCTTTAACCAAAGTCATAACCTGGCCTTGGATGGTGGTGATCAGAAGTTCAATTATAAAGCCAATATGGGCTATTACTCCGAAAAAGGGGTAATTAAAAACACGGGTTATAACCGTTACAATCTGAACATGAACATGGAGTTTAAACCGAATGATAAATTTAGATTCTTCGGTTTTGTTAATGGCTCGGTAGGTAAACAGAATAAGGGTAATGGTGCCGGCTTACTTCAATCGGGTGTAGCTGCAAATGGACAGGCATCAACACTTTTGCCTCCACCATCTTTTTATCAGGCATCGGGCGGGGTACTATCGGCTTTGCAAACACTGAATGATAACAATTCCAGAAATTTAAGAGCAAATATCGATGCCCGTTACGAATTTATACCAGGTTTTGCAGCATCTTCAACCTTAAGTTATGATTATACATCGGATACTGAAACAACATTTACGCCTGCTGCAGCCAACGGACAGTTTGCCAAACTTTATGATTATAACGGAAGAAATTTCCAGTTGTATAATAGAAATGCAATCACCTATGCTAAAACATTTGGCGAAAAACACAATTTCTTTATTAACACATTTAACGAAATTTATAAACAAGGCTCACAATCATCAATAACCCAACAAGAAAGAATTCCAAATGACCAATTACAGGGGCCTGTAGGTTACGATGGTTATTACTCAAGAGGTGGTGGTGTGTTAAGTAGCTATAAAAATGCTACCATTGCATCTTTTGCAGGTTCATTATCTTACGATTATGACAAAAAATATGTTGCCGAATTCTCTTATCGTTTAGATGGTACATCATCAAGCGGTTTGGAAAATCCATATTCTAAAAACTCTTCAGTTGGTTTGAGGTGGAATTTTAATAAAGAAAACTGGTTAACCGATCAAAAATGGTTAGACTATGGTAGTTTAAGATTAACATGGGGCCAAAATATTGTACCAACAGGTAATCTTCAAAGTATTTATGGTATTTATAACCTAAATGGAAGTTACAACAATACGCAGACCATTGGTATTAACTACGATTTAATTCCAAATCCGGCACTAAAGCCAACCACTACAAGCCAGTACAATCTGGGTTTTGATATAGGCTTCCTGAACAGATTCTCAATTGTTGTGGATACCTATTTTAAAAAGGTAGATAATTTATTGTTCGACCGTATTCTATCAAATACTACGGGCTTTAATAAATTGTCGAGCAACGATTTGGGTATTGCCAATTACGGTACCGAAATCAGCTTAAATGTAAAAGCCATCACCAGTAAGGACTTTGATTTATCTTTCTCCATAAACGGAGCGTATAACCGCGACGTGCTGTTAAAATTACCAGAAGAGTATAATGGGCAATATATCCGCTTTGATGGTTCCGGTTATCTGCAACATAATGTTTTCCGTGTGGGCAGAAATACCCTATCAAACTATTTGAGAATTAACCAGGGGGTTTACAGTACTGATGCCGATGTACCTGTAGATCCGGTTACCGGAAAAAGATATCAAACCAATAATACCTTCTTTTATGGGGGCGACCCGATCCTGAAAGATGTTAACGGAGATTATATCCTGGATGGCAGAGATTACGAAATTACCGGAAACTCACAGCCATTGTTTACAGGTGGGTTATCATTTACCATGAGGTATAAAAACTGGGGTTTAAATGTGTATGCAAGTTATACCGCAGATAGAACAATTTTAAATAATGCCCTGGCCGATCGTATTGCCATCATGAGAGATCCGTTTGCCTTAAATGCAGTAGTACCTTTAGGTGATTTGAATATCTGGCAGGGACCTGGCGATGTAGCTAAATACCCATACCCTTATGATTTTTCACGTTATGGAAGTATTCAACCATTAAGAGCCGATCAAACTTTATGGCAAGAAAGTGGTTCTTATTTGAAAATCAACAACTTAACACTTTCTTACATGTTCGACAAGAAGTTGATACGCAGATTCGGACTTGCCAATTTAAGGATATTTGGCTCAACCAATAACCTGATCACATTTTCTAAGTACAGTGGCCCGAATCCAGAAAACGTAACCGCATTAGGTCGCGATATTTCTAACGGTTATCCTGTGCCACGTACATATAACATTGGTTTAAACTTAGAACTTAATACAGGCAACTAAAAATATTTATTATGAAAAAAGTTATCATTTACACTTTAGTTATTGCAGCATCTTTTTGCTTGCCTTCATGTAAAAAGTTTTTAAACATACAGCCTTTAGATAAATTAACGGGAAATAACTTTTTCCAATCTAAGGACGACGTGGTGGCCAATATTTATGATTTATCGAGGATTGTTTTCAGCAAAATAAACGAAACACATTATATCGGTGCTGTTGGAGAATATAGATCGGGAGAGGTGCTGCACGAAAGCCAGTCTGATAATGCGCCATCACGCGAATTCGTTGAATATTTAGGTAGAAACGATCTATTAAATCTGATCAGGAGAGGACAGCCCTGGGATTATTACAACTTTGACAGGATAACCAATTGGTCAAGTTATTACAGGGCCATTCAAGGCGCTAATATCTTAATCGCAAAATTAGATGAGGGAATACCAGGCGTTAGCGATACGGAGAAAGGCCAGTTCAAAGCTGAGGCTGCGTTTATTCGCTCACTTTGTTACTTTACCATGGTAAGGTTGTATGGAGATGTGGTGTATTATACTGATGCATTTCACTCTGCATCATTACCTCGTGAAAATTTTGTCTCGGTACTCAATAAATGCATTGCCGATTTAGCTAGTCACAAAAATGAAATTCCATATACCTATAACGATCCGGCTTTAAAGGGCGTAAGGGCAAGCAGGGGAAGTATTATTGCCTTAATGATGGAAATGAATATGTGGAATGCAGGTTTTGACGGCGCTAATGCAAATAAATATTATCAGGCTACTGCAGATTTGGGTAGAGAACTGGTTCAGAGTAATGCTTACCGCTTATTACCCCTTTCAGAGTGGTCAACGGTGATCAAGGGCCGTTCGGATGAAAGTTTATTTGAATTTTATCAAAGTATAAACTATGGTGATGCGGTACTGAACGTTGCACCAATTGCCGATATGTTTTTGCATTACCCCTATAAAAGACCAGAGTATACCCACCGCGTAAGTTTTGCTTACTACAGGGGAGAGTACATGCAGAAACTTTTTCAGGATGGTAGTGATAAAAGGATCACAACTTGGTTTAATGAAGATATTTTTGCCGACAACGGAAAGTTCATGTTGTTAAAATATGCGAAGAACTCTTTTATTGTCGGTGAAGAAGACGCCAATCCTGATAATACTTTTATGATTTTTAGGTATGGTGGAGAACTCCTACTGGCTGCAGAGGCTCTCGCAAATATAAATGAAGATCGCGAAGCCATAACACTGGTAAACCTGGTAAGAGGTCGCGCTGGCGCATCTCCATACACCCCTTCAATGGGCGACCTTAAAGAATTTATTTTTTACGAACGCTCTAGGGAGCTTATCGGCGAGGGCCATCATTACTTCGATTTGGTAAGAACAAAGAGAATTTTAAATAGTCAGTATTCTTACAATGTACTTACATCAGATAAATTTAGTCGTGGTGCCTGGACCTGGCCTATAAGCTCAGATGCACTGAACAACAATCCGTTCATGAAACTAAATGATTATTGGGTTAATGGAGGTAATTAATTATTATAATAAAAGACATATGAAAAAGCTAATTTTTGCTTGTGCTGCCCTGTTAATTTTATTAAATGCTTGTAAGAGGGATGAGTATTATCGTGACGGGGGATTAGCCGACCCTAATTTTAAAGGCAACATGCTTCAATATTTACAGGCTAAAACAGTTCCTTTTGATACCGTAGCTAAAATTGTAAAACTTGCGGGTTTAGAAAGCACATTTTCTAATGACGACTTTACTTTTTTTGCGCCTGATGATGAGGTAATCAAAAAAACAATTGGAACGATTAAAACGGATGGATTAAATGCATTCCTTTTTTATGCAGGAAAAGACACTGTTAAAACTTTAGACCAGATTAGTCCGATAATCTGGAAGAGGTATTTGCAACGCTACATGTTTAAGGGAGTGAATAGGTTAAAGGATTATCAACAGATAGATTTTGATGTGAAGAGTGTGTATCCTGGTGGCTTATACTATTCTCTTGCAGGTAATATTTCTAATATTGGGGTAACCTATGCTACCGCAAACAATATCAAATACATTGGATACCGCCAGCTCAATTTGACTTACATACCTGATGCTTCAAAACCAAATGATAATTGGTATATCAATAAGGTATCATCATCTGATATCAAACCCACCAATGGTGTAGTACATGCCTTAGCTTATAATGATATTGTTGGTGGTGCTTATTTTGGTTTTAACCGAAATGATTTTTTTAATGATGTATATTTTAGTGGTTTGGCGCCTTCTGATCCCTCAAAATAAGTCATAATTGGTTTACCTCAAGAAATTAAATGATGAAAAAAATTAAATTTATATTCGCAATAATCGCTTTGATTGCTTTTAGCTTTCAAGGATGTAAAAAGGCAGACGAAGTGCTCCCAGATCCTTACGCTGATGCAAAACCACCTCTGGGCGTGACCATTTCGCAAACCGATATCCCTGTACCGGCAATTGGACTGGTGGGTACAACTGTAACCATCAAAGCTACTGGTTTTGATAAATATAAGGATCAGTTGAGCTTTATGTTTAATGGCGAAAAAGCCGAAGTAGTGAGTGTTACCGCTACTGAAATAAAGGTAAAGGTTCCGGAAAGTGGAAGTACAGGCGTAACGTCAATTGCCATTGGCGATCAATTATTTATTGGCCCAACGTTTACCGTAACCGGGCTTATTCAAATCGACCCTACATTCAAGGCGATAGCCGGAACCAATGGTTATGTTAGCCAGGTGTACGAAATGCTTGATGGAAGAGCTATCGTGGTTGGTAATTTTAATAACTTTGATAACAAAGGCGGGGTGGTTCCAATCAATAGAATTGCCAGAACATCAATCGATGGAGAATACGATCGGACTTTCCGTACAGGAAAAGGTGCGAATGGCAGTTTGTCTAGGATTTTAGAAATTGGTGGCCGTTTTATTATTGCCGGAGGCTTTAGCGGATTTAACCAGCGTACTGAAAACATCAGTAACATCACCAGTTTATTTACCAGTGGTGCAATAGACACGATAAAAATCCAAACCAAAAGAAAGCCAACGCTTACTGATACGGTTACGCAGAAATGGTTTCCAAAATTTAATGGTGGTACCAATGGCTTTATTAACCGTGTATATGCCCATAAAGGAAAAATTTTAGCAACAGGCGATTTTAGGTACTATGTAAAAAGAACCTATGATCAGTTTAATTATGATTTCTCAAGAGATACTGTCATATTAGATAGCACTGAAATTCGTCAGATATTGCGCTTTAATTTAGATGGTAGCCTTGATAAAACATTCCGTTTTAACACCACTACCAATAAAGGGAAAGAAAGTGCAAATGGACCTATTGATACTTATATGCATACGGATGCCGAGAAATTGGAAAAACTGGTTGTATTTGGGAGCTTTAATACATTTGATGGTCAACCGGCTAATCGTATTGTTCGTTTAAATCCCGACGGAAATATCGATCCTTCTTTTACGCCGGGTTCAGGTGCAGATAATACGATTGCTTCGTGTACCTATAATACGACGACAAAAAAATATGTAATTACCGGAATCTTTACACAATACAATGGCAAACCAGCACCTGGCTTGGCAGTTTTAAATGATAATGGAACGCTAGATGAAACATTTGCTTCCAGCTCATTTGAAGGCGGTTTTCCTGGTTTTGCAAAACAGCTGAATAATGGATTGATTGTAGTAAGCGGATATTTTATAAAATACAATAACATTACCAGAAATGGTTTTATGGTGCTAACACCAACAGGATCATTGGCAAAAGGGTACAATTCTACCGGTCCTTTTAGCGGTAGTCTGTCTGATGTGATCGAAACCAAATCGGCTGATGGTAAAAAAGCTTTATTGTTAATCGGTGGCTTTAGTCGTTTTGATAATTTACCCTATTACAACATTATTAGGGTAACCATCGAATAGTGGAATAAGCTAAGCAAAATATAAATTAAGACGAGTATGATGAAAAAATATAAATTATTGATTGGCTTAATCGCAGCAATAATCACCACGGCCATATTTTCCTGTAATAAGGAATTCGACAGAACGGTTGGAGACAAGAATGCCAACGATACCACAACCGTTAAATACGGAAACCGTAAGGTACTCTATTTAGTTGTTGATGGAGCAAGAGGACAATCTGTATTAGATGCCAATACACCCAATATAGATGCGATTTTACCACACGCTATCTATAGCTGGGTAGGTTTAAGCGATCCTGATGCAACTGCAAATGCAACAAATTGGGCAAACATGTTAACAGGGGTTAAAAAAGATAAACATAAAGTTACCACTGATGACTTAACCAATAACGACCTGCAGAATTATCCGGTTATCTTCAATAGAATTAAAGAGACAAACCCAAATTCGAAAATTGTTAGCTATACCTCGTCAACAGTTTTTAAATCGTTAACAACAGGGGCTGATGTGAGTAATTTGGTGGCAAATGATGATGCAGTTAAAGCAGGCTTGATCAGCAATTTAACAAGCGATACATCAGCTGTCGTTGTAGGCCACTTTACAGGAATTAATGCCGCAGGAGCTGCTGCCGGGTCTGGTTATGATGTTTCTTTTCCTGCTTATAAAGCAGCTATCGAAAAATTCGATACCTCGGTAGGCGAAATCTTAACTGCATTAACAAAACGCCCAAACTACAACAATGAGCAATGGTTGGTAGTGATCGCATCAAGTGCAGGCGGGGCTTATACTTTACCTCCAAATGCCGACGATCAAACCATTTTTAGTCAAACTAAAGCCAATTCATTTGTAATTTACTATGCGCCAACCTATAGCAAAAGGATTCTGACCAAACCATTTACGGGTAACAGGTACTTAGGCAAAACGATCCGTTTTAAAGGGCAGGACGTTAGGGCACAAGTTGATGCTGCTGACGCAAATGTTTATAATATAGACGATACCACAAAAGTAACCATAGAACTTAAGGTTAAAAAGAACGAAGACAAGTTCTTTTGGCCGAGTGTTTTAGGCAAACGTAACGAGTGGTCGGGTGGTCACCCAAGTGTGGGTTGGGTGATTTATCTGGAAGAAGACTATTGGTATTTTGAATGGAGAGGGACTAAGGATGGGGATTATCATCAGTGTAGAGGTGGAAGTTTCGCCAAAGGGAAATGGACAAATTTAACAGCCAAAATAGAGGTGCGCAATGGACAAAGATTTGTTCGTACCTACACCAATGGCGGTTTTAACAATGAGGTTGAAATCACCGGCTCAGGCTCGTTGGCAAATTCGAACCCTTTAAAATTGGGATTTCTAAATGGAAATGGACACGGAGAGCCCGATGTATATGTAAGTGATATTCGTTTTTTTAAATTTTCTGTTCCGGATGGAATGATCAGCAACTATGCCTGTCAAACTTCAATTGATCAAAGTCATCCATACTTTAATTTCCTGGTAGGGTATTGGCCTGCAACTGATGGGAATGGCGATATTATGGCTGATTTAAGTTCTCAGGCGCACGACTTTAAATTTCAGGGAACTTATAACTGGGAAAATTTTAACGATTTAATCTGTCCACCGGCACCAGAAACGCTGGCCATATTTGTTCCGCAAACGTCAGATATACCCGCGCAGATTATAAACTGGTTAAAAATTGCCAATAAACAGGCCTGGAGACTCGATGGTCGGGTTTGGTTAGATCAATAAGGATTAGCTGATAATTTAAAATAGCATAAAATGAAAAAAATTATATACATCGCATTGGTAAGTTTAAGCATCATTGGTGTTTATTCTTGTCGGAAATCACAAGTAGATGATTTGAAATTACCAGATGCTGCCGTTAGGAGTATAACAGGGGAAGGTATTGTAGCCGGAAATGTTTCAATTGACAATGAATATGTTAAAGTTCCTTTTAAAATCTCTTTAACCGGGGTTGCAGAAGAAGCCTTTCAGGTAGGTTTAACCTTAAATAACGATACCGTTACGCAGTTAATTAATAATGGTACAATTACCAACGGTTTACTTATGCCATCTGCTGGTGTAGAGTACCCTAACGTCATCAATGTTGCCTATGGAACCGATAACAGCGAAGGAGTAGCCATCGTGCGTCGATCTGTATTGGAACGTAATTATGGTAAAAAGGTTGTTTTTGCATTAAAGCTGTCGGCGCCGGGTAAAGGAAATAAAATCGCAGCAGGTAAGTCGACGATTTTGGTTATTGTGAATACCGCCGATTTATTAAAACCCACCGATATACACTATTTAACATTAAAAGGTGGCGGTATTTACAATGTGGTTTATAAAGGCGACTACATTGTAGGGCCAGCTGGCGTAACCATTCCACTTGTTGTAAGTTTAGAGAATCAGCCATCAACCGCATTCAATATCAAAATTAGGGATAATGTAGATACCATAACCACTCTAGTGGGTAATGGCACCTTACCTGCAGATGCAATCCATTTGGCAGCAAAAGATTATACACTTGATACACTGGTTCGCTTTGCAACTGGGGCATCAAGTTCTATTGTCAGACTTCAGATCCCATGGCCTGTTTTTGATGCCAATATTGCGGCAAATAAGAAATTTGCATTTGCCTTAAATATTAGCGACGCCACAAACCATGTGATTCATCCTACCAAGAGCAAATTAATTGTTGTGATAGATCCTAATGTAAACTTAGATAATAACTCTTACATCACCGGAAAAGGTACTGGTTTAACAGCAAAATACTATACCAATACGCAATTGGATCCTGATGATGGACGTGCACCCTTCGTAACCAGAGTTGATGAACAAATTAATTTTGGCGGTGATGATTGGCCAGACAATGTAAAAAATGCTAGCGGAACGCAGTTAAGCCGAGATAATTTTGCTACTAAATGGACCGGAGAGTTTTTAGCCCCAGTTAGAGGTGATTACATATTTTATCAAACGGAGTGGGACGATGGGGCAAGATTATATGTAAACGGTGTAGCCCTGGTAAATGATTATACAACGCAGTGGGATAAGCCATCCAGGAATGCGACTATCCATCTGGAAAGAGGAGTGAAATATAAAATAGAAGCTCATCATCGTGAAAACGTGGGTGGACAGCAGGCAAGACTTAAATACGAAGTTCCATCTGCGGGTATTAATGGGGCACGTGTTGTCCCAAAATCTCAATTATTTCCAACACCTTAAATATTAATAAGATATGAAAAATAACACAAAAAGATTATTCAGTATTCTATCTCTTTTAATACTTATTGTAATCACAACAGTAAAGTGTAAGAAAGATGCAGAAGAGGTGGTTCAGGTGGTAGACGAACCTAAACCAACAGCAGGTTTTACCTATGTAAAGCCAGATACCTTAAAATTTTTAGAATACCAGTTTACCGGGAGTTCTACAAACTATAAAAGTTTGTTATGGCAGTTTGGTGACGACAGTACTTCTGTTTTGGTCAATCCAAAACACACCTACCGTTTTCCGGGTAAATATAAGGTTACCCTAACCACCAGGAATGGCCAAGGCTATTCTGCAGCCAAAGAAGTGTTGCTTAATGTTGTAGATCCTACCATAAATTATTCAATCTGTGGCGAAAATTATATGAAAACCATTGGCGGTAAATTTTCGGTTAACCTCGAAGCAGGTGCAGGCGCCGATTCCGGTGAGGGTTCTAAAAAGCTTGTCGATCAGGATGTGAATACGAAATTCTTACAGGCTGGTTTCGATGGTACGCAGAAATGTACCTTCGAGCTCACAACACCCCAAGTGGTTGGTGCCTATACCTTAACTTCAGGTAACGACGCGGCAGACCGTGATCCAAGGTTCTGGATTTTACAAGGCTCCTTAGACGGGATTCAGTATATTGATTTGCACACCGTTACCGTGTGTCCTTGGGAGAATACCAATGAAGGGGCCAGTAGAAAACAAACTAAACTTTTCCATTTTGATAATTTTGTTGCTTATAAATTTTACCGTTTATATATTAAATCGAATAGGGGAAGCCGGGTGTTTCAATTGGCCGAGTGGACAATCAACAAAAAACAACCTTAGTTTAGGTTTTATACACCATTTGAAAAATACATAGAGCTTAAAAACTCTATGTATTTTTTTTGATGGTCGATATTAATTGTCATCTGGACAATTAAAAGTTTGAATTCCCTATCAAAATTAAATTATATTTTATACTTTAGTAAAACGTTTAACTACAGTTAAATCTAACCAGAATATAATATCAGATCTCAATACACACAAATGATGAACAAAATCAACACTTTAAAATTCTTAGGCATACTGGGCTGCATGTTTGCAAGCGGTTTGCTAAAGGCGCAGGACCGGAAGGCACCGGCCTATCCCTTAATTACGCACAATACCTATTTCAGTATCTGGTCTACCACCGATAAATTAAACGAATCTTCTACCCAACACTGGACAGGGGCCGATAATTCTCTTTTGGGTTTAATTAATGTTGATGGTGGAATTTATCGCTTTTTAGGTAAAGAAACCACTACCTACAAAACCATCGTGCCAGCTTCTGATGAAAAGGGTTATGAGGTTAAATATACCGAAACCGCACCTCAGGGTGATTGGAAAGCTGAAAGCTACAGTGCAGGCAACTGGCAAACTGGTGCTGCACCGATTGGTGATGATGCAAAAAATGTAAAAACACTTTGGAAATCGCAAGATATCTGGGTAAGAAGAACCTTTAATGTGGCAAACCCGGCATCGATTAACGAGCTGTTTTTAAAAATAAACCACGACGATAACATTGAGGTTTACCTAAATGGAAAGAAAGTCTATACCAAAGAAGGCTGGACAAACAGTTTTCATTACGTTGCTTTAAACAATAGTGATAAAAATGCCTTAAAAGCAGGTTCAAATGTAATCGCCATCCACTTATTAAATACCGCTGGTGGCCGCTTCCTTGATTTTGGCCTTGTGGATAAATTAAAGGATAATGCCGAAAAAGTACAGATTGCGAAACAGAAAAGTGTTGATATCAATGCTACGCAAACAATCTATAACTTCACTTGTGGTAAAATCGATTTGAAATTAACCTTTACCTCGCCATTGTTAATGAATGATTTAGGATTGTTTGCACGTCCGGTTTCTTATGTTTCTTATCAGGTAAAAGCAAATGATGGTAAAACACACCAGGTAAAAGTTTACCTCAGTGCATCATCAAATATTGCAGTTTATCGCCCTACACAAGAAGTTACGGCAAGTAAATACAGTACAGCTAAATTGTCAGTTTTAAAAACAGGAACAGTAGAACAGCCAATCCTGCAAAAAGCAAGCGATGATATGCGTATTGATTGGGGTTATTTTTATGTAGCCGCTCCAAAAACAAGCAATGCGATTCAATTTGTAACTGCAGAAAAAGATGCCGCTGATGCGTTTAGAAAAGGTAATTCAGCTTCAACGGCTAAACAAGGCAAAATGCTTGCCCTGAATACCATTATTCCATTTGGTGCTGTAGGCAAAGCTGCTGTCGAAAAGTATGTAGAACTGGGTTACGATGAAATTTATTCTGTTCAGTACTTTAATAAAAACTTAAGGCCATGGTGGAATACCTCTGGTAAAGAAACCATCGAAGGGCAATTAACTGCTGCTGCCAACGAGTACAAAACCGTAATCCAAAAATGCGAAGCTTTTAACAAAACCTTATATGCCGATGCATTAAAATCGGGCGGTAAAGAATATGCCGATTTATGTGTTTTAGGTTACCGTCAGAGCATTGCAGCACATACTTTGGTTAAAAGTCAGCAAGGCGAAATTTTATGGTTATCAAAAGAAAACAACAGCGGTGGTTTCATCAATACCGTTGATGTAACTTATCCATCTGCACCACTCTACCTGATTTATAATCCTGAGTTATTACAGGGCATGTTAAATGGTATTTTCTATTTCAGCGAAAGCGGAAAATATCCACACCCTTGGGCGGCTCACGATTTAGGTACCTACCCATTGGCCAACGGACAAACTTACGGCGAGCCAATGCCTGTGGAAGAATCGGGTAACATGATTATTTTAACCGCTGCCATTGCCAAAGCGCAGGGAAATGCCAATTATGCCAAGGCACACTGGAAAACTTTAACCACTTGGGTTGATTATTTAACCAAAGAAGGTTTGGATCCAAAAACGCAGTTGTGTACGGATGATTTTGCCGGTCACCTGGCACGTAATGCCAACTTATCGGTAAAAGCGATAGTAGGTATTGCCTGTTATGCGCAGATGGCCCAAACGTTGGGTTATGACGATGTGGCAAAAAAATACCGCGCAATTGCCGAAAGCATGGTGCCAAAATGGATTGAGATGGCCGATGCAGGCGATCATTATGCCTTAACTTTCGATAATAAGGATACCTGGAGCCAAAAATATAACCTGGTTTGGGATAAGGTTTTAAATCTAAATTTGTTCCCTCAAAAAATTTATGATACCGAAACCAAATATTACCTGACCAAACAGAACAGGTATGGTATTCCGTTGGATAGCAGAAAAGCATACACTAAAAACGACTGGATTTTGTGGACTGCTACTTTTGCGCCTACGCAAAGAGAATTCGAAGCTTTGGTACATCCGGTATATAAACATGCTATCGAAACCGAATCGAGAGTGCCTTTGAACGATTTTTATGATTCGAACACAGGCATACGCGATAACTTCAAAGCGCGTAGCGTAGTTGGTGGTTTTTACATGAAAATGCTGGCCGATAAATTAGCTGGTAAATAAGAGTTTTATCTCTAAATTAACAATTAAAGGTTCTGCCTTCATTTGCAGGACCTTTTTTTATTCCCCTCTTTAGAGGATTGTCGGTACCTTTCCGACTGAGATTAAATATTATTGAATAAGGCCAGGAATGTTTAGTATTAGAAAATGATTGGATTGTGGTTCCTGGCGGTCTGTAGTCCCGCTTTCGCTTATAGTCCTCGTTGCGCCCCGGGCTATTCCGTTTTATCGCCTGCCTGCTGCAGGCAGGGGTTTAAAAAACACAGGTTTGAGCACCCTGCAGCCTTAAAAATGAAATACTGTCTTAGTGACTTAGCCCCGGTTGAAGCGTTACCCTGCAGCGACGAGGAACGAGGAAGCGAAGCGTAAAAGCATAAAACGGGAAGGGATTTGTTGTTTTGCACAGACCTTGCGCTCCAAATAAAAATTGATCGGTTTAATCCTATCAGTTGGTATTTCATCGAGCGAAATAAACAATGTTTTGTACATAATGCTTCTATGCCTTATATGGTTCCAAAAAGGCGACCGTTTTGAAATGGCTGTCGGCTGAAAAAGCCCTCTCGCAATTACGATTGGTATTCCTAAAACTCAAATTCCAACTGATTATCTTCTGGCTTTTCGATCACCACATCATCATAGAACCGGGATAAGGTGATCCCTAAAAGCCTTATCTGTGTAGTACCAATAGCTGCTTCTTCCAAAAGTTTAATCGCTTCAGCATAAATTACTTCTGCTTTATTAATCGGAGTAGCGAAGGAACGGCTACGGGTAATGAGTTTAAAATCGGCAAATTTGATTTTCAAGGTAACTGTTTTGCCGCTCAGCTGATATTTCTCCAGGCGTGTGGCCACCGTTTCGCTAATTTGTTTCAAAAGGTCGTGCATCACCGAATCCTCGTTGGTATCTTCTGCAAAAGTATCTTCAGCACCTACTGATTTGGCTTCACGGTTCGCCCTCACCGGGCGTTCATCAATGCCACGTACTATTTTATAATAAAATCTTCCCGATTTTCCGAATTGGGCAACCAACTGTGATTCGGTTAATTTTTTTAAATCGGCACCTGTAGTAACCTGCATGGCCTTCATTTTAGCCGCTCTAACTTTGCCCACACCGAAAAACTTCTCCACAGGGAGTTTTTCCATAAAAGCTTTGATTTTCGAGGGACCAATAAAGGTTAAACCATCAGGCTTATTCATATCCGAAGCCACCTTGGCTACAAATTTATTGGTCGATACCCCTGCAGACGCAGTTAAATTCAGCTCATTTTTAATCGCATCCTTAATCGATTGCGCAATATCAATGGCCGATCCAATGCCCAGTTTATCTTCCGTTACATCAAGATAAGCCTCGTCTAATGATAAAGGTTCAATAATGTCGGTATAGCGGCTAAAAATCGCTCTGATGGCTTTAGATGCAGCAGTATAAGCATCGAAACGTGGATAGACAAAGATGGCTGTGGGGCAGAGCTGATAGGCTTTACTTGATGGCATTGCAGAACGGATCCCATATTGACGGGCTTCGTAACTGGCAGTAGATACCACTCCACGGCTATCGGGCTTACCCCCAACTACGAGTGGTTTCCCGCGGTATTCGGGGAAATCGCGTTGCTCAACCGACGCATAAAAAGCATCCATATCAATGTGGATGATCTTTCTTAAAGGTATTGCGGTTTCGTCGGCCATTGGATTAGCTAAATTTCGCTATTTATTTTAGTATTATTGGATTAGAATTTTTTTCTTTACAAAATATGGAAAGAGCAATCCGCTTTTATAAAAACGCAAAACACGAATGGTATGCCGACATTCCCGAATGGGGCGGGGACCTGGCCGACCTGCAAATGGTAGAAGGTGCGGATGAATTATTAAACTGGATAGCCGTTACTGAGAATGAGTGTAAGCTGCTGATGGCTGATGCCCACCTGAAAAATGCCGAAATTTTGGATCTTGTTTATGTGCGTGAGGAAAATTTAGGTGGCGGAGGAGACTATATCTTAGAAAGCTTTAGGGGCGAATTTAAGCACCATAAGCTTTGGCTCTGTAACGTAACTGAATTTGTTTTTAAGCAATTGCCCGAGCGCATTTATTTTAAGGAAATTGATTAGCATCTTTCGCGATCGTCGTCCTGTACTTTGTTTCAGGATCTGTTTGGCGTAAAGCGATCGTAATGCACCATAGATCCTGAAATAAATCCGATAGTTATCGGATCAGAGTGACGCCTCCGGGAAAAGTATAGACCTAATTCAACAATATCTCTACTTTGTTCAATAAAGAATCCATTTCGAATGGTTTTTCCATAAAATCATTCGCACCCGCATCCATAGCCGATTGCCTGATATCCCTGCTGGCCGAAATCATTAAAATGGGAATTTCTTTATATTCAGGATCGCCTTTAAGCTGTTTGCATATGTCCCTGCCATCATGCCCACTCATCCAGATATCAAGCAGAATTAAATCTGGTCTGTTTTTTACTGCATCAATTACCGCCCCGCCATCATAAGTGTATTCCACATCGTAACCCATCACTTCCAAAATCATCGTCACAGCATCAACAATGCCCTCATCATCATCTGCAATGAGTATTTTTTTATTTGCCATTTTGTAGTTTTATTTCCATTCTTTTTGTTTTGCGTAGGTAGTGAGGAAATGATTAATACTATTTAATATTAAAGCTGTAAAGATGCTTTTTGTTTTAAAAAAAATGAATATTTATCTGAAGTATTTTGCCCTGATCAATGTTTTTCAAAATCGCTTTTAAAATGAAGGCCAACGAGGAGTTTGTTTTTGAAATTGGCGCCTAAACAACCGTGTTGTTTTTTGCGTACTGATTTTAAATCTGGATTGCCAAAAATGATTTTCAATCTGTTTTTCTAGAGACAAAGGTTGCATATCATGCTACGCTTAAGCTATAGATGTGATTGCATGATGACTTTGAGATATACTATATTGTACATTGATATACAATAAATCCAGTTAAATGCCAGGTATAATCCGCATTTTTGCGATAAAACGCGGACTATATGCGGACTTGCTGCGGACATACTGTTCATGTGCAATACATGTTGTCCCATGATATATACTTAACGATTAGTGGTTAAATCATCGATAATGTGCGAAGTGTATTAAATATAAGATTACTTTTAGATCATGTGATTTGTTCTACATAAGCCCAGGTATTTACGATATCGGTATTATTGTTTTGAAATGAAATGTACTATTCTTTCACCAGCTTTCTCCAAAATTGATAATTTGTATTCGCTTGTCGGATATTTCGAACATTTATAGTTTATATTTACAGCGTTAATTCAAATTAATTGGGTTGAATAGCCAAAAATGGATAGTATTAATATTAAGAAGTTAGCAGAAGCTTTAAATTTATCTACTTCTACAATTTCGCGGGCTTTTAGGGACAACAGTGACATTAATGGTGCCACTAAGGAGCGTATACTAGCCAAGGCGAAGGAATTAAACTATCAGCCCAACCATTACGCCAGTAATTTAAGAGAGCAGAAAAGCAAAACCATTGCCGTTATCGTTCCCGAATTGGCCAACAATTATTTCTCGCAGGCCATTCATGGGATCGAACGTGTAGCAAGGGAAAATGGTTACCATATTTTGATTTATGTAACCGACGATGATTACAAAAAAGAGGTCACCTTTATCCGCCATTTGCACAATGGAAGGGCCGATGGCATTGTGATGTCGGTTTCGGGTGAGGCAAACGACCATAATTATCTGAATAAATTTGGTGCAAAAAGATTACCCCTGGTGTTTTTCGACCGGATTTATGAAGACATTGATACCCCAAGGGTCATTACAAACGATTACAACAGCAGTTTCCTGGCTACCGAGCATTTAATCGAGCAGGGTTGCAAAAGAATTGCCTACCTGGTGGTGAACAAAAGTTTATCTATTGGAAAGACCCGTATGCAGGGCTATATTGATGCACTGGCCAAACATGGGGTTCCATTTGAAGAAAACCTGATTGTGGATTGCAGCAACAGTTATGAGGAAAACAGCATAATCATTAAAAACGCGTTAACACAGTTAAAACCTGATGGTGTTTTTACTTCGGTAGAACGTTTGGCTTTTGCCACTTACTATGCCTGTTATGATCTTAATCTCAATATCCCCAGAGATTTAAAAGTGATCAGTTTCTCCAGTCTGGAAATTGCCCCATTGCTTAATCCTTCGCTCACCACCATTACCCAGCCAGCCACCGAGATAGGGGAGCAGGCGGCGAAATTACTGTTCACCATTCTGGATGATCATGCCGATAAAAACGGATCAAATGAGGTGGTTTTGGCGTCTAAAATTATCAAGCGGAATTCGACCGCAAACGGGTAAAAAAGACCCCAAAAAACGGGGAATTTTTCACCCAAAAAATTTCAATAATTTTCCTCACTTAGTGTAAAATAAGCAGAATTATGACCAGTTTTCGGGAACGTTCCCGAAAGATGACCGAATTTTGATCTGTTTTTTTCGGGAACGTTCCCGAAAAAATGCCCTAAAATGGCTTAGTGTAATAATTACACATTAATTTTGATTTTTACATTCGTAAGTCATTGTATTTTAATTAGTTGAAAATTAAATAATTATTTATTGTGGCTTTTTACTACTACAAAATAGTTGATTTTTGCCATCGGTTTAGCCCGGTGATTTTATCAGAAAATATATTTTTTAAATAAATTTTGAAATCTCATTAACAGCTGTAAATTAGGCCTATGTGTAAATCACTATAATATTTAACCAAATTTTTATACTTAAACGAGCTTCAAATATGAGAGTATTTTACCTGTTAAAACAGGGGCTTTTGGTGCTGTTGGTTTTTTCAGCATTAATGGTAAAAGCACAAACCGGATCAGTGTCTGGTAAGGTGCTCGACGAAACCGGCCAACCCTTACCCGGTGCTTCCGTAGTTGTAAAAGGTACAACAAGAAGTACATCAACTGATGTAAACGGTAATTTTAAACTTGCAGGCTTATCAGACGGTTCGGTAACCTTATCTGCAAGTTTTATCGGTTATCAAACCCTCGACAAGGCAGTTAGCGTTTCGGCAAATGCAACTGTTAATTTTCAACTGGTGCCAGATGCACAAAAACTTAATGAAGTTGTGGTAATCGGTTACGGAACGGCAGAAAAGAAAAACCTGACCGGATCCATTACTACAGTAAATTCAAAAGATTTTCAAAAAGGTACCATTACTACACCTGAGCAGTTAATTCAGGGCAAGGTAGCCGGTGTGAACATTATTTCCAATAGTGGTCAGCCGGGCGTAGGTAGCACTATCCGTATCCGTGGCGGTGCATCTTTAAACGCAAGTAATGATCCTTTAATCGTAATCGATGGTGTTCCATTTAGCGGTAACTCTATTGGCAATGCACCAAGTCCGCTATCGTTGGTAAACCCGAACGATATCGAGACCTTTACGGTGTTAAAGGATGCTAATGCTACAGCCATCTATGGTTCACGTGCATCAAACGGTGTAATTTTAATTACCACTAAAAAAGGTGCTTCAGGTGCACCGGTTTTCAACTTTAGCAGCAATAACTCTATTGCAACTGTAGCCAAAAAGGTAGATATTCTATCTTCAGGTCAGATCCGTGATTTTGTTAATGCCAACCCGAATGCGTCATATGATGATGGTAAAAAATATACTGCTTTATTGGGCAATTCGAATACCGATTGGCAGGATGAAATTTATCAGAATGCTTTTTCTACCGACAATAGCTTAAGTATTGCAGGTTCTTTTAAAGGTGTGCCTTACCGTGTTTCTGCAGGTTATTTAGATCAGCAGGGCCTTTTGATCACCGATAAATTTTCACGTGGTACAGGGGCAATCAGCATTTCACCAAAATTATTTCAGGATCATTTAAAAATCGACCTGAATTTAAAGGGAGCATTAACCCAATCGCATTTTGCAAATGCCGGCGCTGTGGGTTCAGCTATTCAGTTCGATCCAACACAATCGGTAAGCGCAACTAACAACTTTGGCAATTATTTCGAATGGTTGCGGAGCGATGGATCTGTAAACCCCAATGCACCGCGTAACCCGGTTGGTTTAATCAGGTTAAACGATAATAATGGAAATGCCGAAAGAAGTTTTGGAAATGCACGTTTCGATTATTCTTTTCACTTTTTACCAGAATTACACGCCAACTTAAATTTAGGTTACGATTTATCTAAAGGTTCAGGCGCTGTTAGGGTTCCGGTTTATGCCGCGCAGAGTATTTCTACATTAGGATCATATACACAATCTTTAAATACCGAAACCAATAAACTTTCAGAGTTTTATTTAAATTATGCACATACCGTTGCAAGTATCAAAAGCCGTTTTGATGTAACTGCGGGCTATGGTTATTACGATAATTCGAAAACAGGTTTCAATTTTACTTCTTACAAAGGAACAGGTGAGGCATTGGTAGTTCCTGTTTTTCCTTTCTCTACCGATCGTGATAAATTACTTTCTTACTATGGAAGGTTTATTTACACCCTGGCTGATAAATACATTTTATCAGGAACGTTAAGGGCAGATGCTTCTTCGAAATTTGCAGAGAATAACCGTTGGGGATATTTTCCTTCTGCTGCTTTTACCTGGAGAATTTCAGGAGAGAATTTCTTAAAAGACAGCCAATCTGTTTCTGATTTAAAACTTCGTTTAAGTTATGGCGAAACGGGTAATAAAGATGGTATTGGATATTACGATTATCTGTCTAAATATTATGCCAATAGCAATACCGGCCAATACCAGATTGGCAGCACCTACTATAACTACTATACACCAGCGGCTTACGATCCGGATTTGAAATGGGAAACCACCACTACTTATAACGCAGGTTTGGATTATGGTTTTATGAAAGGCCGTTTATATGGAAGTATCGATGTGTATTACAAAAAAACATCCGATCTCTTAAGTAAAATCAATATCCCGGTGGGGACCAATTTTAACAACGAATTAACCACGAATGTGGGTAACATGGATGTAAGAGGAGCTGAGGCAAGCATCAATTTTGCTGCCATTAAAACCGAAAATATCAGCTGGGATTTTGGATTGAACGTTGCTTACAACAAAAGAAAAGTAACCAACTTAACCCTAAACCCAAATTCCGGATTTAAGGTAGATGCCGGTGATATTACCGGTGGAACAGGTATCCACTTAAAATACAATGCGGTTAACCAGATCCCTGGGTCATATTTTGTATACAAACAGGTTTACGATCCATCAGGCAAACCATTAGAGGGAGTTTATGAAGATCTGAACGGTGATGGTGTAGTGAATACCAGCGACCAATACTTCTATAAGTCTGCTGATCCTAACGTTACTTTTGGTTTTAACACCACCTTTAATTACAAAAAATGGAGTTTCACCACTACCTTAAGGGCAAATTTGGGCAATTATGTATATGATAACGTTTCTTCAAACTTTGGGATCAGAGCAAATATTTTGAGCTCTGCAGGTGTAATCAACAATGCTTCTACTGATTTTCTTGCCACTAATTTCCAGAACAACCAGTTCTTGAGCGATTATTATGTTAAAAATGCTTCGTTTTTGAAAATGGATAATGCTGGTATTGCTTTTAATGCTGGTAAATTATCTAAAAACGGAACGGCTACATTAAGGATTTCGGCAAACTGTCAGAATGTTTTTACCGTAACTGATTACAAAGGCCTTGATCCTGAATTGAGCAGTGGTATTGATTATAACTTGTACCCAAGACCGCGTACATACACATTAGGGTTTAACGTAGGGTTTTAATAAAGAAATAGGAATGAAAAACTCATTTAAAATAATATTGGCATCAGGTGTTTTACTGCTGTCATTAAATTCGTGCAAAAAAGGCGATTTAAACGTATTGCCTACCAATGATGTAACCTCGGCTACGGTTTATGCTACCCCGGCGGGTTACAAACAAGGTTTGGTGAAATTGTATGCCACTTATGCATTAACCAGTTCTACAGGATCTGATAACAGTGATGTAGGTGGGTTAAACTCTGGCTTTGCCGATTTTTTAAGGTTGTTCTGGACTTCACAGGAATTAACTACTGATGAGGCGATCTGTGCCTGGGGTGATACCGGTATTCCGGAATTGGACAACTCTACCTGGGCGGTTGATAACCAGTTTTTACGCGGCTTGTATTCGAGAAGTATTTTACAGATTACGGTTTGTAACGAATTTCTTCGGGAGAGTACTGCAGATAAACTGGCCTCGCGCAACATTACAGGTACTGATGCAACGGCAATCCAAAGGTACCGTGCCGAAGCGCGATTCTTACGTGCTTATCAGTACTGGGTGTTGATGGATGCTTTTGGCAATCCGCCATTTGTTACCGAAGATGATCAGATTGGTAAAGTTGCACCTAAACAAACTACTAGAGCAGCATTGTTTACTTATGTTGAATCAGAGTTGAAAGCCATTGAAGGTGATTTAGCGGATGCCCGTACCAACGAATATGGGCGTGCAGACAAAGGAGCAGACTGGGCCCTATTAGCAAGGTTATACCTAAATGCACAGGTTTATACCGGTACGGCAAAATATACCGAAGCCATTACGTATTCAAGTAAAGTGATTGCTGCAGGTTATACTTTAAAAGCCAATTACATGGATCTTTTTAAGGCTGATAACAATATCAACAACACCGAAAATATTCTAACCATCAACTATGACGGGGTAACGGGTACCAACTACGGTGGTACAACTTTCATCATCAATGCGGGTATCAATGCCGATATGGGTACTGCCTCTTATGGTGTGCCAAACGGTGGTTGGGGCGGTAACAGAACCCGTCAGAATCTGCCTGCCTTATTCCCTGATCCAAACGGTACCCAGGATAAACGTGGGGTTTTCTTCGGGGCAAAAAGTACGGTTGATGAAATTGGCACCTTTACCGATGGTTTAAGGGTAACTAAATTTAAAAATATAATTGGTCTAAATACTATACCTGCATCATTAAATGGAACATTCAGTTCGGTTGATTTCGCACTGTTCCGTTTAGCAGAACAATATTTAATTTATGGTGAGGCGGTAGCGCGTGGAGGTTCCGGAGGCGATGTGGGTAAAGCCTTAGACTATGTTAATGCCTTACGCCAACGTGCTTATGGAAACAACAGTGGAAATTTAGCTTCAACAGCAGCTTTAACTGTAGATTTTTATTTAGACGAACGTGGCCGCGAATTATACTGGGAAGCACACCGCCGTACAGATTTGGTACGCTATGGTAAATTTACAGGCTCTACCTATTTGTGGCCATTTAAAGGTGGTGTAAAATCTGGTACAAGCGTTCCTGCATACCGTAATTTATACCCAATTCCACAGGCTGATCTAATTGTTAACCCGAATTTGGTTCAGAACACAGGTTATTAATCTTAAAATTGTATAAGAGATGAAAACAATATTTTTAAAATCCCTTGCTTTAAGTCTGATAACCTTATCGCTTTGGTCTTGTAAAAAAGAAGAAACACAAACCGTTTCGAATGTGAGTGCGGCAGGTACACTTACGGCTTCGGCTACTGCTTTAAGTTTGGCACAGGTTAACGGAACAAAGCCCGCATTAACCTTAACCTTTCCTGCACCGACGGTAACAGGTTATACCATACCGGTAACGTCTACCTTGCAGTTTGATCTTAAAGGCAAAAATTTTGCCACACCAAAAGAGTATGTAATCAGTACAACATCATATTCGCCAACAGTAAATGATTTTAATACCATGATTTTAGCCTTAGGCGGTACAATTGGTACATCTACCCAGGTTGAGGTAAGATTAAAATCAGGTGCTGCGGCAAATGCCATGACGTATTCGAATGTAATTACCTTAACGGCTACACCTTATCTGGCTTCGGCATGGATTTATGTTCCGGGAAATTATCAGGGCTGGAATCCGGCAACTGCTGACAGTTTAGTGTCGTTAACCAGTAATGGTATCTATCTTGGCCTAATCAAATTTGATGGCAGTAATTTCAAAATTACACCTGAAAAAAAATGGGATGTTGCCTATGGCGATGCAGGCGGTGGTTTCATCAGCACCACCGGCGGTGATATGCCCTCTGGAGCAGCGGGTTGGAAACAATTAAAAATTAATATGAATACCAAAGAATGGAGCATTGTTGATGCTAAAGTTTGGGCAATTATTGGTGATGCAACTCCAGGTAAATGGGATGCGGATACCGATATGAAATATATCAATGATGGTAAGGGCACATGGAAAATAACAGTTAACCTAACTGCGGGTGCAATTAAATTCAGACAAGATCATAAATGGGATGTAAACCTTGGCGGTAGCGGAGGTAATCTGACTGCAGGAGGAGCTGATATCGCTGTAGCTGTAGCAGGAAATTATACCATCACACTAGATGTTACGGCAAATACATATACCATTGTTAAAAATTAATCATTAACTAAAATCCCCCTGCTTAGATCTTTTGATCTTTGCAGGGTTTTTAACCTTTTAAGTTTTTAGCATGATCAAATCGCTTACTTCCAATACTTTTGCACCCATTACTTCTTCTGCTTTAAATGTTCAAACTAAAGTCAGTACAAATGCACAGGGATTAAAAAAAATATTCATGACCCTGCTCTTGCTGGTTAGCAGCATTCAGCTCTTTGCACAAAAGCTGGAGCGTGTAGAACCGATGTTCTGGTTTGCAGGCATGCATAATCCTAAATTACAATTATTGGTACATGGCGATCATATTGCCAATGCAACCGTTACTTTAACTTACCCTGGCGTTAAACTCGTTAAGGTGAACAAAGTTGAAAATCCTAATTACCTGTTCCTCGACTTAACAATTGCGCCAACGGCCAAAGCCGGAAAATTCCCGGTTAACTTTATGGTTAACGGCAAAAAAATATTCACTTATACTTACGAATTAAAGAACCGCGATAAAAGCGCAGGCAGAATTCAGGGTGTAACCAACAAAGATTTTATTTATCTGCTTATGCCCGATCGTTTTTCGAACGGCGATAAAAGCAATGATGTGGTACAGGGCTTAGCCGAAACCGCATTAAACCGGGATAGCATGTATTACCGTCATGGTGGCGATATACAAGGGGTAATAAACCACCTCGATTACCTGAAAGATTTAGGCGTAACTACTGTTTGGATGACTCCTGAAGTAGAAAATGATATGCCACATGCTTCTTACCATGGTTATGCGGTAACCGATCATTATAAAATAGATCCACGTTATGGTACAAATGCACTTTACAAAAAATATGTAGAGACTGCCCATGCCAAAGGATTAAAAGTGATCAAAGATATTGTACACAACCATATTGGTACCCATCATTGGTTTTATAAAGATTTACCGATGAAAAGCTGGTTAAACCAATGGCCAAAATATACCCAGACCAGTTACCGCGATCAAACTGTTATGGATGTACATGCCTCGGCAGCAGATCGCAAACAGATGTTAGATGGCTGGTTTGTGCCTTCAATGCCCGATTTAAACCAGACCAATCCTTATGTACAGAATTATTTAACGCAAAACCACATCTGGTGGATCGAATATGCAGGTATTGATGGTTTGCGTTTAGATACTTACGGTTATAACGACCCGGTTTACATGGCCGATTGGGCGCTGAAAGTTCAGGCAGAATTCCCGCATTTATCCGTATTTGGCGAAACATTGGTAACTGCTGTGGCTAACCAGGCCTTTTTTACCGGTGGCAATACGGTTAACCGAGGTTTTGATACCCATCTACAGGGTATAACTGATGCCACATTAAAAGATGCCATATACGAAGGGATAAACGGTAAAAATGGTTGGGTTGATGGTATTAACCGCTTATATGCAACCTTAGCACACGATTTTCTTTATAAAAACCCCAACACCAATTGCATTTTTTTAGATAACCACGATATGAGCCGTTTCTATTCGATGGTGGGTGAAGATTTTGATAAATATAAAATGGGCATGAATATTCTGCTAACCATGCGGGGCATTCCGGAAATGTATTATGGGACAGAGATTTTGATGAAAAATTTCTCCAATCCAGATGGCCTGATCCGTTCTGATTTTCCGGGCGGATGGGAAGGCGACAAAAAAGACAAATTCACGACGGATGGCCGCACAAACAAAGAAAATGAAGCTTTCAACTTTGTGAAAACCTTAGCCAATTTCCGCAAAAACAGTGCAGCTTTACAAACAGGTAAGCTGATGCAGTTTGTACCACAGGATGATATTTATGTTTATTTCCGCTACAATGCAGAACCAAAAGGCACGGTAATGGTTATTGTAAACAATACAGAAAAAGAAAAGACATTAAATACCGATCGCTTCGCCGAAAGAACGAAAGGAATTACCGCAGCAAAAGATGTGATTAGCAGCGAAAACATTGCTTTTAAAAACATTAAGGTGCCCGCTAAAACCACCTTAGTGCTTGAGCTAAGATAAAATGTAAAAGTTTAAGGATTTAAGATATATGACCTATGTTTTGATACTTGATACTCACTACTAGATATTCACTGCCTGATACTAAAAAATATAAGAAAGATGCAAGAAACACTCCCAATTTCAAACTCCCAACTCCCAACTCAAATCAAGGCCTGTCTTTTTGACTTGGATGGCGTACTGGTCGATACCGCAGTTTACCACTATAAAGCCTGGAAACGGCTGGCCAATACCATGGGTTTCGATTTTACCGAAGAGCAGAATGAACAGTTAAAAGGGGTGAGCAGGGTAGAAAGTTTGAATAAGATTTTAGCTTGGGGTGGGGTAGAAAAAACTGATGCCGAAAAAGAAGAACTGGCTGCCTTAAAAAACAGCTGGTATGTAGATATGATCACCAAAATGACACCTGCTGAGGTTTTACCTGGAACGGTTGATTTTCTAAAAGAAATACATAAAGCTGGCTACAAACTGGCTTTAGGCTCTGCAAGTAAAAATTCCGGTATCATTTTGGAAAAAACAAACCTTGCCCATTTCTTCGATGAAATTGTAGATGGAAACATGGTCACCAAGTCGAAGCCAGATCCGGAAGTATTTTTAAAAGGTGCCGAGCTTTTAGGTTTTAAACCGGATGAATGTGTGGTTTTTGAAGATGCCGTTGCCGGTGTAGAAGCAGCAAAAAGGGGTGGAATGAAAGCCATCGGTATTGGCGAAAAAAATGTGCTTACCCAAGCCGATGTGGTTGTAAGCGGATTAGATAAATTAACAGTTAGAGATTTAGAAAGTTTATAGGTTTAAGGTGTAGGGTTTAAGGTTTAGGGGGCATTATCTCAAATCTCATATCTCACTACTCAATACTAATTATGAAAAATTACATTAAAGCAGATGAGTGGAATATTATCGAAGAAGGCTTTGATCCACATTTAAATAAAATTTCCGAAAGTATTTTCAGCCTGGGTAACGGCCGTATGGGACAGCGTGCCAATTTTGAAGAAACCTATACTGGAGAAACCCTACCAGGGAATTATGTTGCAGGTGTTTACTATCCGGATAAAACCCGTGTAGGATGGTGGAAAAATGGCTATCCGGAATATTTTGCCAAAGTATTAAATGCAGCAAACTGGATTGGCATTGAAGTAAAACTGGATGATGAAATTCTTGATCTGGCAACAGCAGAAGTAAGTGATTTTAAACGTGTGCTGAACATGCATGCCGGATATCTGGAACGTAATTTCACTGCAAAATTAAAAAGTGGCAAAACGCTAAAAGTTAAATCTACGCGTTTTTGTAGCATCGCTGATGATCAGGTTGGTGCCATTCGTTATCGTATTACACCATTAAATTTCGATGGCAAGTTAACATTGATGCCTTTTATCGATGGTGATGTTAAAAATCAGGACAGTAACTACGACGAAAAATTCTGGGATAAAGTAGCTGATGAAATCGCTGGAACGGAAGCCTATATTAAACTGAGGACAAAGAAAACAGAATTTGAAGTTTGTACCGGAAGTAACATTAAATTATATAAAAATGCTGAGCAATTAGAGATTGATCCGGAAGCAGTTCGTAAGGAGAAATTCGTTGGACAATCTTTTTCGCTTGATGTTAAAGCCAACGAAGAAATCACCCTGGTTAAAATCGCGGCAAATTTATCTTCCGAAAATTACGCAAAGGAATCACTTTTAAAAGAAACGAAATCCGTAATTGCCAAAGCATCTGCCAAAGGTTTTGATACGCTGTTAAAAGAGCAAGCTGAAGCCTGGGCCACTAAATGGGAAGAAAGTGATATCATTATTGAGGGAGATGTTTCTGCTCAGCAGGCTATCCGTTTTAATATTTTCCAGCTTTTTCAAACCTATACCGGTAAAGACGACCGATTGAATATCGGTCCGAAAGGATTTACGGGCGAAAAATATGGGGGTTCTACCTATTGGGATACAGAAGCCTATTGTGTGCCTTTTTATCTGGCCACTGCACCTCAGGAAGTAAGTAAAAACCTGTTGGTTTACCGTCATAAACAATTGGGCAAAGCGATTGAAAATGCAGCTAAACTGGGTTTCAAAGACGGTGCTGCATTGTATCCGATGGTGACCATGAACGGGGAGGAATGTCATAATGAGTGGGAAATTACTTTTGAAGAAATCCACCGGAACGGTGCCATTGCTTTTGCTATTTTTAATTACATCCGTTACACAGGCGATGAAAGTTACTTATCAGATTTTGGATTAGAAGTTCTGATTGGTATTGCGCGTTTCTGGAAACAACGTGTTAACTGGAGCAACGATAAACAGCAATACGTTATGCTTGGTGTTACCGGACCAAATGAGTACGAGAACAACGTAAACAACAACTGGTACACCAATATTTTGGCTACATGGTGCATGAAATATGCGACCGAAGCCGCCGGAATCGTGAAAACACAGCAACCAGAAAAATACAATAGCTTATTAAAAGCATTAAATTTCGATCAGAAAGAATTTACAGACTGGGCAGATATAATCGAAAAGATGTATTATCCACATGATGAAGAACTGGGTATTTTCATGCAACAGGATGGTTATCTGGATAAAGAGCAGACTTTGGTAAAAGATCTTTCTCCAAGCGATAGACCGATTAACCAAAAATGGAGCTGGGATAGGATTTTACGTTCATGTTTCATCAAACAGGCGGATGTTTTACAGGGATTATATTTCTTCGAAGAAGATTACGATTTGGATACCTTGAAAAGGAATTTCGATTTCTACGAACCGCGTACTGTACACGAAAGTTCATTGTCGCCCTGCGTTCACAGTATTCTAGCCGCGAAATTAAATGACGAAGCACGTGCTTACGAATTTTATCTGCGTACTGCCCGTTTAGATCTCGACGATTACAATAACGATACAGAAGATGGTTTGCATATCACTTCGATGGCAGGTACCTGGATGAGCGTGGTAGAAGGTTTTGCGGGAATGCGTGTACGCGATGGTAAATTGCAGTTTAATCCTTTCCTGCCAGGCAAATGGAAATCATTTTCGTTTACCATTGGCTTTAGAGGGGCAACCTTGAAAATAAACATTACCGAAAATGGCATCAGCATTAAAAACCATGCCGCCATTGATTTAGAAATCGGCATCAGAAACCAGGTATATAAATTGGCCGGAAATGCCGAAATTGAAGTGGATAACGCAGCGTTGGTATGATTGCTGAAGTAAAATGTGAAATGGATAATGTCACTTTCGCAATGAATCATCATTGCGAGAAGAAACGACAGCTTGTCCCGATTTTTCGGGTAAGCAATCTTCATGCGGTTGCATATATAGTGACAATTCTCTTTTTACTAATTTCGTCATCATCCTTTGCACAAAAAAAGCATACAAAAATGAACGATAAGCAGATCGTTATTTACCAGTTATTGCCCCGTTTGTTCGGGAATAAAAATACCGCCAATATCCCTTACGGAACCATCGAACAGAATGGCTCGGGAAAGTTTAACGATATTACCGACAAAGCTTTAGATGGCATAAAAGAGCTCCATGTAAACTATGTTTGGTATACAGGTGCCTTGGCACATGCAAGTTTGACCGATTATTCCGCTTATGGGATCAAAGTTGATGATGCCGATGTGGTAAAAGGCCGGGCTGGTTCGCCTTATGCCATCCGCGATTATTATGATGTTGACCCAGATTTGGCCGTTGATGTTAAAAACAGGATGAAGGAATTTGAAGCATTGATTAAAAGAACACATGCTAAAAACCTGAAGGTGCTGATTGATTTTGTACCCAACCATGTGGCCAGAAGTTACCATTCCTATGCCAAGCCAAATGGCGTAACCGACTTTGGTATACAGGATGATGTAACGAAAGCTTTTAGCGCTACTAACGATTTTTATTATACACCTGGTCAGCCCTTTTCAGTGCCAACAGAGGGAGCCAGACAGACGCCGATTTCTGTACTGCAGGATGGTAAGTTTGAAGAGAATCCGGCAAAGGCAACAGGCAATAACGTATTTTCTGCGCAGCCCAAATACGACGACTGGTATGAAACCATTAAGTTGAATTATGGTATCGATTATCAGAATGGCGAAAAACAATATTTCGATCCCATTCCGCCGGTTTGGTTGAAAATGCGCGATATTTTAACTTACTGGACCAACAAGGGCGTGGATGGTTTTAGATGCGATATGGCCGAAATGGTGCCGATTGCGTTCTGGAACTGGGTAATTCCGCAGATCAAAAAGGTCAATCCTGATCTGATATTCTTAGGAGAAGCCTACAATCCGAAAGTGTACAAACAATACCTGGATGAAGGTAAATTTGATTACCTGTATGATAAAGTGGGTTTATATGATGGACTCAAAAAACTGATCAGAAATGAACCAACTGCAGATGTATCAGCAATTAAACACGTGTGGCAGGTAGAGATTGCTGGTTTTGGCAAACACATGTTGCGCTTTTTAGAAAATCACGATGAAGAACGCATTGCATCAGCAGGATTTGCAGGGAAAGCCGAACTCGCTTTGCCTGCAATGGTTGTTTCGGCAACATTAGGTTCAGGTCCGGTGATGCTTTATTTCGGTCAGGAAGTAGGCGAACCAGGAAAAGGTCAGGAGGGTTTTGGTGGGGATGACAACCGAACCACGATATTCGATTATTGGGGTGTTCCGAATCACCAGAAATGGATGAACGGAGGTTTATTTGATGGATTTAAATTAGATGCGACGCAACAAAACCTCAGGGCATATTACAAACAATTGTTAAAAGTTACCTCAACAAGCGATGCTATAATAAATGGCGAAATTTATGAGGTACCTGTTACCGGTAACATGAATAACCGCATGTATGCTTTTATCCGCTATTCGGGGAAACAACGTTTGCTGATCGTGGCCAATTTTGATCGTACACAAAGCTTAACAGCCAACATCGAAATCCCTGATCATATTTTAAAAGTTAAACATTCATCACCGGTTACGGATCTGTTAACAGATCGGAAATTAAATATCCCGGCAGGAACCAGTATACCCGTAAGCCTTGCACCCGTTAGCGCGCAGGTGATTGAATTTTAACCATTGGCGATGCGTCACGCGGTTAGCGATTGAACATTATTTTAATCAAAATGTAACGCCATGCGCCCTGCGCTAAGCACTTAAACTACACAAAATGACCTTAAAAACAGTATTCGAGAACCCCAGATTAACGCTTGCGCAAATTATCAACATGAGTGTTGGTTTTTTCGGGATCCAGTTCGGTTGGGATTTACAACGTGCAAATATGGGGCGTATTTACGAAAACCTGGGTGCCAACCCCGATCAGGTTCCACTATTGTTTTTAGCTGCTCCTCTAACTGGGCTTTTGGTGCAACCGATTATTGGTTATCTGAGCGACCGTACCTGGCATCCGAAATGGGGCAGAAGAAGACCTTATTTTATGATCGGTGCCATTGTAAGCAGCATTGCCTTAATCTTTATGCCACATAGCAGCGTGTTGTGGATGGCGGCCGGATTGCTTTGGGTTTTAGATGTTTTTGGAAATATTGCCATGGAGCCTTTCCGTGCTTTTGTGACCGATAAACTGCCCGATAGCCAGGTGAACCGCGGTTTTATTATGCAGAGTATGATGATCGGTTTAGGTGGAAGTGTGGCTTCGGCATTACCGTGGATTATGAACAATATTTTTCATTTAACCAATACGGCCGAACAGGGCAACATTCCCGAAAATGTAAAGTTCTCTTTTTATATCGGTGCATTTTTCTTTTTTGCTGCTGTATTGTGGACCGTTTTTACCACTAAGGAATATCCACCTCAGGATGTTGATTTCAAACAAAAAGTAAAAGAAAGTAACAAAGGTTTTGGTGGGGGAGCGAGAGAGATTTTGCATGCTTTAAGAAATATGCCTAAAAGGATGCAGATTGTTTCTTTGGTACAGTTTTTTACCTGGCCTGGTTTGTTTTTAATGTGGTTTTATTATACAACTGCCGTTGCCGTTAATGTTTTTGGGGGTAGAGATGCAGCCGATCCGGTGTATGCACAAGGTGCGGATTTTGGAAGTTTAACCCTTGCCTATTATAGTGTGATTACTTTTCTTTTTGCTTTGGTACTCCCAAAAATTGCCGATGCATTGGGCCGTAAAACCACGCATGCCCTTTGTTTAGTTTGCGGAGCAATAGGTTTAATCAGCGTGGCCTGGGTGCACGATAAAAATATGTTGTATTTATGTATGACGGGGGTTGGCATTGCCTGGGCCAGCATTCTTTCTATGCCTTATGCCATGTTGAGCGGATCGCTGCCCAAGGATAAAATCGGAATCTACATGGGCATCTTTAATTTCTTTATCGTGCTGCCAGAAATTATCGCTTCGTTAGGCTTTGGTTGGCTTATGCGTAATGTATTAAATAACGACAGGCTTTTAGCGGTTCAATTGGGTGGGGGATTAATGATCCTGGCCGCTGTAATCTGTTATGTATTTATCCGCGAACCAAAGAAAGTAGATGAAGTTTTAGCCTCAACACTGGAAGTAGAAGAAAATAGATCGATATAAAGATTGCTCTTCCATGGTCTGTGTTCCCACAGACCACCACTCATATTTCGGTCTGTGAAGATACAGACCGAGGAGATAATCGTGCCCATAAATTAAAAATCCCTAACCAAATGAAAAAGATAATTTACCGTCTAGGTGCGTGTCTGCACGAAACGAATCAAGCAAAAAAAATCATCTATCTGTTGCTATTGGTAACCGCATTTAATAGCGCATGTAAAAAAGCATCAACTGATGCTGGTATCGATCCTTTACCTACCAATCAAAAAGCCGATTTACCTGCCGGGGCCAAAGACGGGGTGGTATTTATCAATAACGGAACATCAGCCCTGGTAAGCCTATATGCCCCAGGCAAAAAATCAGTTTCGCTGATCGGCGAATTTAACAATTGGTCTACCACAGCGGCATCAATGAAAAATACAACTGATGGGAATTACTGGTGGATTCAGATTGATAATTTAAACCCGAATACCGAATACGCTTATCAGTTTGATGTGGATGGGAATTTAAAAGTGGCCGATCCTTATTCCGAAAAAGTACTAGATCCAGATAATGATCAATATATCACGGCTGCAACGTATCCAAATTTAAAAACTTATCCTACAGGTAAAACCACTGGTATTGTAAGTGTAATGCAGGCCAACCAGCCAACTTATACCTGGAAAAATACCAGTTTTACCCGTCCTGCTAAAGATAACCTGATAATTTATGAATTGCTGGTCCGCGATTTTACCACCGATCACAATTATGCCTCAACATTGGCCAAACTCGATTATTTAATCGGTTTAGGTATCAATGCAATTGAACTAATGCCTGTAAATGAGTTCGAGGGCAATTTAAGCTGGGGGTATAATCCATCATTTTATTTTGCTCCCGATAAATACTACGGGACCAAAACTGCGCTACAAAATTTTATCGATGAATGCCATGGCCGTGGCATTGCGGTGATTATGGATATGGTATTAAATCATTCATTCGGACAATCGCCCATGGTACAATTGTATTTCGATGGTTCAAAACCAACCACTTCGAGCCCATGGTTTAACGTTGATGCCAAACACCCATTTAATGTCGGTTACGATTTTAACCACGAAAGCCAGGCCACTAAAAAATTCTCGAAGGATGTAATGAAGTTTTGGATGCAAGAATATAAGATTGATGGTTTCCGTTTCGACCTTTCAAAAGGATTTACACAGAAACAATCAACAAATGATGATCAGTTTAAACTATACGATGCCAGCCGTATTGCCATTTGGAAAGATTATAATACTTTTATTAAAAGTGTAGATGCCAATAATTTTTATGTGATTTTAGAACATTTTGCAGAAGAATCGGAAGAAAAGGTATTGGCCGATGATGGCATGATGCTTTGGAACAACCTCAACGTAAACATGAACGAAGCCACCATGGGATGGCTGGGTAATTCGAATTTTCAATGGGGATTTTATGCCAACCATGGCTTTACCAAGTCTGATGGCCTGGTTACTTATGGCGAAAGTCATGATGAAGAAAGATTGAATTTTAAAAATATTACTTATGGAAATGCTTCGGGCAGTTATGTAATTAAAGGAAATTTAACGACTTCTTTGAAAAGGGAAGAACTGGCAGCGGCATTCTTATTCAGTATCCCGGGACCGAAAATGGTGTGGCAATTTGGAGAACTCGGTTACGACATCAACATCGACTTTAATGGAAGAACCGGTGAAAAACCAATTAAATGGGATTATTATACCGATCCTAACCGGAAGGCACTGTATGATGCTTACGCCAAATTTATCCGCTTGAAGAAAAATAATAGCATTTTTAATTCTGCTAATTCAACTTATAATTTAGCTGGAGGAGTCAAATATATCAAATTAACGGAAGGTGCTAATACAGTTGTGGTGGTTGGTAATTTCGATGTAGTGAGTCAAACGGCTAGCATTGATTTTGGATCAGCTGGCAACTGGATCGATGCCGTTGGAAGCAGCGTTAATCTTTCATCGAATGTCTATAATGGAACATTGGCTCCCGGAGAATATCACATTTTTAGTAAAACCGCTTTGAAGTAACACTAAAACCTATCAGGTTTCAAAACCTGATAGGTTTTTAGATAATTAGTCCATATCGGCCAGCAACTCTTTTAACCGTTTTAGGTACCGGCCAAAATATAGATTGAAAGAGTACCTGCTCAGAACATAATGTACGCCGATTGTCCCTGCATAAATCAATAAACGTAGGGGGAACAGAATCGATTTTATAATCTCTATCCCTGGTATTAAACCCGTATTGTTATTCTGGATTAATAACTCCGTAATGATAACCAATATCAAAATTGCTGCTCTTGTAAGGCCAAGGTAAAGGTTGTTGTTGCTGATCAGCTGTTTTACCTTTCTTTGAAAATCATTTTTAACTGCACCCTCACTGTTTTCCAGCATATTGATCAGTTTAAGATTGAAATAATAATAAATCGTTGTTAGAGGGAGTACAATAAATGCCATCCAAACCAATAACTGGTTTTTCATATCGGGTACGGTGGCGGTCATTACGGCTAAAAAAACAATAAGTAGGGGCAATGTAATTAATTGTCTTTTCGACATTGTTTTCAGATCGGCTAATGGAGATTCCATCTCTTTTTTTGTTGCAGATATAATGTCGAATTCGTTGCGGGTTAAATCTGCTGAAACAATGTTCCAGCTATTTTTTAAGTGATCTAGTTCCATCTTATTTATTTTTTGGTAAAGGTTCTTAATTTGTCTTTTATACGGTTCATTTTTACCCTGAGCGTTGCATTGCTGATGCCTAAGATTTCTTCCATTTCATCGTATGATTTGTCTTCCAGGTACAGCATCACGATTGATTTCTCCACATCATTTAACAGTTGTATGGCAGCGTACATCTGTTGGTGCTGCTCTTCTTTAAGTCCAACATCCTCTTCATAAGGGATCTGGATACTTTGAAGTTCTACATCGTTGGTTTGGATGTTACGCTTTTGTTTGCGGAAATTCGTAAGTGCAGTATTGATTGCAATGCGGTATAACCAGGTGCTGAATTTAGCCTCGCCCCTAAACTTTGGATAGGATTTCCAAAGCTGGATAATAATATCCTGATATAAATCCTGAATATCGTCGTGGTTGTTTGCATACATGCGGCAAACTTTATAAATCAAAAGTTTATAATCTTTTAATTGTGTTTCAAATGTTATTTCTAAATCTGTCTTTTTCAAAATCTAATTTTGCCTGATCAGTATACTCTTTTGAAAAAAAGTTACAGTGATGGATTTTTTTTATGCAAATAGGTATAGAAAATTACAATGATCAAAATATGTAAGTAATAATCTTGTTGTTTTTAGTTAATATTGTGATAACAACTAACAAATTAATGGAGAACAAATTAGCGCATCACTTATTATGGGAACGATTACGTACTGGCGATAAAGATGCATTTTTTGATCTCTACTCGGCGCTCTATTATCCATTGGTAAATTTTGGGATCAGGGTTTGTGCCGATGCCGATACTTCGAGTGAAGCTACTGATCTTGTTTTTACCACCATTTGGGAGAAACATGAAAGCCTAAGCCGTGTCGAAAATGTTGAGGCCTATCTCCGTACCTTTCTTAAACGCAAATTGCTTAGAATCCTCGAAAGAAAACGCAAAATTAACGACGCGCTTTTTAATGCCGGGGCCGATGGCGATTGGATGGAAATGAGTTATGAAGAGTTTATTGTTAAAGTGCAGAGTGATGAACTCGTGCAACATCAGCTTAAAAATGCATTGGAAAAACTAACCTTCCGCCAAAAGCAATTGATCCACCTGAAGTTTTTTGATGGATTAAGTTACGAACAGATAGCTGAGCAGAGCAACCAGACAATTAAAACCGCTTATAATACGATTTACGATGCGCTTAAAATCCTGAGAAAGGAATTTAACGCGTAAATCATTTCCAAAGTTTAGCAGGGTTTTGGAATGGAAAAACTTAGGAATCTAAAGGGATAGTCCGTGCAGATTATGCTTTAATCTTAACATTTGTTTTTATCCGAAAATCAGCGGTCTGTTTTTCATTGGTGCTGTAGTCCTGCCATCGCTTGTAGTCCTCGTTCCGCTGTGCTTCACTGTGGGCTACCCGCTCTGTCAGGTCTATTTACAACAGACCGTTCCTGTAAATTGCCCATCCAACCCTCAATAGTAAAACAGCCTGGGCCACCTAAACCTGATTGACGCGAAAATCCTTTTTTGTCACCTGGGCGTAGCAGAAGTGCAAAAAAGATTGTAGCAAAAAGCAGGACGGACATTAAAAAAGCTACTGCAACTGCTTTCCAAAAAACAATTAAGCATTATTTGAAGGTTTAAAAAACACTCCTTTGTACTTCTGAAGTTTCATTTATGCAAATTAAATTTCTTCGTTATAACCCAATCAGGGCATATATTTCGTCATGTTAAAAAAAAGTTAAAATTTCCTTAGGAAAAAGTAAAGCTTTTAGGCACTGATATATAAAAGGCAAAAAGAATGGTTGATAGAAGTAGATTCAATGCAGAAGACTTTCTTGTTGATAGCACTTTCCAGCAATATTGTGCTGGAACAGATCAGCTATGCATTGGATATTGGGAGAAATACATTAGTGCCCATCCAGAACAGACAGCGGTAATTGGAGAAGCAAAAAAACTGTATGTGATTTTAAGCGGGAACAAACGCCCGTTAAATATACAGGCAGAAAGTTTTAAGGAAAGTATGTTTCCTGAAGAAAAAGTGGTTAAACTCAACCCTTATTTATGGCTTAAAATTGCTGCGGCAATAGTTGTGGCAATTGGTTCAGTACTGATTTATAACAACTATACCACTTACAATGGTAAAAAGGGTGAAGTACAGGTAGTGAATATTTTTACTACTAAAAGTGGTGAGCGTAAAAAAATCAGGCTTCAGGATGGCACTTCGGTATTGTTGAATGCCAAAAGTACTTTATCGATTGGCAAGGGGTTTAACGATCAATGTAGGGAGGTCACATTAACTGGTGAGGCTTTTTTTGATGTAACACACAATAAGGATAAACCATTTAAAGTGCATACCTCAGATTTTAATATCAATGTGTTGGGTACCGCTTTTAACGTAAAAGCCTATTCAGACGAAGCTACTTCTGAAGCGACGTTGATCCGTGGTTTAATTACCATGGAGGCCGTAAACGGAAATGGCGGACTTATTACTTTAAAACCAAGTCAGAAGGTTACTTTTTATAAAAATATTGCCCCAAAACAAGAAAGTAAACTGATTAAACCCACAGCCCCACAGCCAGAAATTACCATTAACCATTATACCAAAATAAAAGATAGTACCATCGTAGAAACGGCCTGGACGCAAAACCGGATCGAAATTTACGATCAGGATTTTGATGAAATTAAAAATGTTCTGGAAAAATGGTACAATGTGGAAATCAAATTTACAGATCCTGCCATAGAAAAGTACCGTTTTACGGCAACCATTACAAACGAAAGCATCGAAGAAGTTTTACGTGCTTTACAAGCAACTGAAAATAATTTTAAATATGAGATAAAGGGAAATCAGGTAATCATCTCAAAATAGGAAAAAAAGGACGGTGTTGGAGCACCGCCCTTAACAATTTCTCTTTTGATTAATTAATGGCAGTTTATGCGCAAACAGATTGCTGCCAAGAACTTATGCAACCAAAAAAAACAAAAATATGATTTATTATTACTTACTGCAAGGGCGTCCCAAATATAAAGCGCTCCTAAAATTCATTATGCTAATGAAACTAGCCTGTATTATGGTTTTCATTACCTGTCTTAATGTTTCGGCATCGGTTTTTTCTCAGGAAAAGATTTCTTTGGATGTTAAGAAAACAAAGTTGGCCAGGGTATTACAGATTATTGAACAGCAAAGCAGTTACCATTTTGTTTACAGTTCTTCTTATGTTCCGGTAAATAAGGATGTGAGCATTACGGTAACCAACACTTTGGTAACGGATGTGTTGGCAGCTATTTTAAACAGAACGAACCTGAAATATTCTGTTTCTGATGGTGGCTTGATTGTGATTAGCAAAAATAAAGAAGTTCCGATTTCTGGAACGGTGAAGGATGCACTTGGAGGGGCACTACCTGGGGCAACGGTTAGGGTTAAGGGAACGGGCATTGGTACGTCTACCGATGTGAACGGTAAATTCTCCTTAAACGCACCTGAAAATGCAGTTTTGGTCGTTTCTTATGCGGGTTTTCAAACGAAAGAAATTTCAATTGGATCACAAACCAGTATCGCTATCGTATTGTCGGAAGATACCAAACAGCTTACAGATGTAGTGGTTACCGCTTTGGGTATCAAAAAAGAAAGAAGGGCTTTGGGTTATTCGGTTACACAGATTGGTGGCGAAACTTTAACGCAGGCGAGAGAAAATAACATTACTAACTCTTTGGTAGGTAAAGTAGCTGGTTTAGATATTGCAGGTACTTCGGGCGGTGCCGGTGCCGCAACTAACGTTACCATTCGCGGGGTATCCAGTTTAGGTCCATCTAGTCAGCCATTATACGTGGTAAACGGTATTCCAATGGAAAGTGCACCAGTAGGTTTTGGTAGCACAATTGGTATTGGTAATAATGGTGGACAATACGATAATGCTCCGGATTTGGGAGATGCGATCAGCAATTTAAATCCAGATGATATTGAAAGTATTTCGGTACTTAAAGGCGCCGCGGCTTCGGCACTTTATGGTAACAGGGCAAAGGCGGGTGTAATTTTGATTACCACCAAAAGTGGAAAAGGAAACAGTATCGAATTTAGCAGTAATTATGTTGCCGAACAGGTAATGGATAGAACCAATTGGCAATACGTTTATGGCCAGGGCGCCAATGGGGTAAAGCCTGCCGATGCGACGGCAGCCGCGCAAGTGGGCGGTTCGAGCTGGGGAGCAAAATTAGATGGATCTAACGTGGTTCAATTTGATGGGGTAAGCAGACCTTATTCGGCCCAGGAAAATAATATCGAAGATTTTTATAGAACAGGGGGAACCTTTACCAATACCCTGGCATTAAACAAATCTTTCACTGGAGGTGTAATGCGCTTATCGGCAAGCGATTTGACCAACAGGTCGGTTGTACCGAATTCGGGTCTAAACAGGCAAAATTTCACCTTATCAGGTACTTTCGATCCCATTAAAAATTTGGTAATTGATGCTCGCTTCAACTATATTTTAGAACAGGCAAATAATCGTCCAATGGTTTCGGATGGTGCAGGTAATGCCAATTATAACGCGGCGTTTTTACCAACCAGTGTAAACATCGCAAGTTTAAAACCAGGAACAAAGGCCGATGGATCTGAACTTTCGTACAATACAGGTAATACCTATGCCACCAACCCTTGGTTTGCCGCTTACGATTTTATCCACAATACCAAAAGAGAACGTTTAATGAGTTCGGTAAATGCAAAATATACCTTTGATAACGGTTTGTTTTTACAGGCACGTGCAGGTAGGGATTCTTACAATGATAATTATTTGGGCATTACCCCATCAGGTACTGCTTATGATGCTGATGGAGGATATACCGAACAGATCAGTAAATTTTCCGATATTAATGTCGATGCGTTAATTGGTAAATCTTTTAAAATCGATGATTTTTCAATCACACCTAATTTTGGTGCGAGCTATCGCCGTACCAAAGGTGCCGGAACCACGAATACTGGCGGATCTTTTCAGATTTTTGGTGTGTACAATTTAGCGAATACCGGAGGTAAGGCCGTTGGTATTTATCAGACTGATCAGGAAACACAATCGGTTTACGGAACCTTAGAGTTAACCTATAAAGACATTTTATATTTAACAGGGAGTGCGCGCAACGACTGGTTTTCTACCTTGGCAACCCCAGGGAAAGATAATAAACTCAATAGTATCTATCCTTCTGTAAGTGGTTCATTTGTTTTCTCTGAGTTATGGAAACCATCTTTTTTGAGTTTTGGTAAACTTAGGGCGGGTTATGCAATGGTTGGACAAGCCACTTATCCGTTTCAAACCCAGCTATATTATAATTTACGTAGTGAAACCGTTAATGGAAACTCGTTGGGTAATATTGTTAATGCCGCAATTCCAAACGCTACTTTAAAAGCATCAAGTGCTACAGAATTGGAGATTGGTACGGAGATGAAATTCTTCGGCGATCGCCTTAGCTTCGATTTTACCTGGTACAATAAAAAATCGAAAGATGAAATTCTGGCTGTTCCCGCTTCTACAACAACAGGTTATAACGCCGCGATTTTAAACATCGGTCGGTTACAGAATAAAGGAGTAGAAGCCTTAGTATCTGGTGTGGTGTTAAAGAATACAGATTTTAGCTGGACCTCTACTTTAAATGGTTCCTATAACGATAATAAAGTGTTAACACTTGCTCCTGGTACGGCTTCGCAACCACTAGCTACCTCAAGAAGCAATGTAGGTTTTTTACAAAACCTTGAAGGATTGGCTATTGCACAGGTAATGGCTTACGACTATAAGTACGATGGCAATGGCAATATTGTGAAGGGTGCCGACGGAATCCCGGAAAGAGGCGAATTGAAACCTTATGGTTCGGCATACAATAAATGGACTGCCGGTTGGAATAATGAGTTCAACTACAAAGGTATTAATCTTTCCTTCCTGATCGACGGTAAATGGGGTGGCAAAATTTTCTCAGCAACTGATTATTATGGTTATGTGTTCGGCTTACATCAAGCAACGCTCGAAAACCGCGATGCATTGGATGCTGCCGCTGCTGCTGATCCTACCAAACCAAATGCGGCAACTTATTACGGCAATTTCGCTAATAATGTATCAAAACAGTTTGTACAAGATGCAAGTTTTATCAAATTCCGTCAGGTTATCCTGGGTTATAATTTCCCTGCAAAACTATTCAATAATAAGATTAAAGGTTTAAATGTAAGTTTCGTTGGCCGTAATTTATTTATCCTCATGAAGAAAACCGATAACATCGATCCCGAATCGAGCTATAATGCTACTATTCCGGGCATGGAGTTAGGTGGTGTGCCACCAGTGCGCACCTATGGTTTAAATTTAAGCGTTAAGTTATAATCCTTTAAACGAATTTGAAAATGAAAACGATCATAAAATTATATGTACCACTTTTATTGTCTGGATTAGCCCTGATGACTGGTTGTACAAAAGACTTTGAAAAAATTAATACAGATCCAACAGCCATTGGCCAGGAACAATATAACCCGAACTTTCTTTTATCTACAGCTCAGTTAAATTATACCGGGAGCATCGATTTTGCTTACGAAACCTGGAGGGGAAATTTAATCTATGCCTCAACCATGATGCAGGGCATGTCGTCTGTTATTAGTTATTGGGCAGGAGATAAATACTTGCTTAACGAAGGTTACACCGCGGCTTATTGGGAAAAAGCTTATCCCGATCAGGTTAAATATGCTGCCGATCTGGTTGAATTTACCAAAGGTAAAGCACAATACAACAATGTTTATCAGATGGGCAGGATCTGGAAAGCCTTGATTTTTGAAAGGTTAACGGATCTTTATGGCGATGTGCCTTATTTTGATGCAGGAAAAGGTTATTACACTGCAAATCTGTATCCCAAATATGATTCGCAGCAAGTTATTTATGCCGACCTGTTAAAAGAGGTTGATGAAGCCAGCACGGCACTAAATGCAAGCGGCGACAAAGTTACGGGCGACCTTGTTTTCGGCGGTGACATCGCAAAATGGAAACGTTTTGGCAATAGTTTGATGTTGCGTATGGCCATGAGGCTTACCAAAGCCGATGCAACATTGGCACAAAACTATATCAACAAAGCGGTAGGTAAAACCATGACCAGTGACGCTGATAATGCATTTTTTAAACACGATGCCAATGGCGACCGTGTAACTAAAAACAGAAATTCGCAGGTGCTTTTGGGAGACGGCGGACAAGAGAATTTTTATACGCGCTGGAGCAGTACCTTTATCAATTATTTAAAAACCAATAACGACCCGCGTTTAGGTAAGGTTGCTGTAACCAAGCTATATTTAACCGATGGAACTAAGGATCAAAATCCTGCTTTCATTACAACTGCTGCAGTACAAAAGGGCATGCCAAACGGCAAAGATTTAAGTGGTATTGCAGGCAGAGATGTACGTCAGGATCCTTCTTATACAGATTTTACCGATTATTCCTCACCGAATCCCGGTATGTTGAAAAAGGATGGCAATACATTTATTTTAACCTACGCAGAAACAGAGTTGCTTTGGGCAGAGGCTGCACAGCGTTACAATATTGGCGGTAGCGCAGCTACACATTACAATGCAGGTGTAACTTCGGCTATGACCTATTTATCCCAGTACGACCCATCAATGGCTGTTAGTGCTACTGATGCTGCTGCATATCTGGTGGCCCATCCTTATGTGCCGGTAAATGGTTTGGATATGATTGCTACTCAATACTGGGCACATACCATTACGATGTTGGATTTTTACGAAACCTGGTCTAACTGGCGGAGAACAGGCATGCCTGCTCTAACCCCGGTGGTTTATAGTGGTAACGCAACCAATGGAACCATTCCACGCAGGTTTCCTTATCCACTTTTTGAGGGCGTTACGAATGCCGTTAATTACAAGGCCGCCTCAGCTGCTGTACCTGGAGGTGATAAGCTTACAGGTAAAGTGTGGTGGGATAAATAATAAAAATCATCCCGGTTATTTTACCAGCCGACATTGCTTATGCAGTGTCGGCTTTTTTGCTTTAGGTATCTTAAATTGCCCATCAAACGTTTGCGCATAACTTGTTTAAGTGTATGGAAAAGTTTAGTTTATCTTTAACCTATACATATGGTTTTTAACCTTATGCCATAACAAGCGGACTTAAAACTAAACGCTCATTAATTCATCATTATACATGAAAAACATTCTATTCACGGTTGGTTTAATCGTCATCACCCAGGGTTTTTTATTCGGTCAAACCGATAGTACAGTTGTTCAAGCCATACCAAATATTCAGGCAATAAAGACTGGTGATCGGAAAATTGTTTTTCCAGAAAGCCCTAAAGATTATTCACTGGTATTTAAAGGAAGTAACCGTGCACCGATTGTTAACCCGTCTGGTGCTATCACAATGCCTCTGGTGGCAACAAAGGTGAATCTGTATTTCGAATTGATCAGTAAGGTAAGTGATTCGATAAAATTTGATGTATCAAAAGAGATTGTTGTTCCGGGAAAATTCCCCGACAGCGGTATTAACCCACAACCCTTTGTTATTCCGGCTTTACGCGAATGGCATGGTGGTAAAGGGATTTTTTTTTTAACAGCCTCCAGCAGAATTGTATTGAATGCTGCGGATGAGAAACAGCTGCGAAATGTTGCTAATATTTTAAAGCAAGAATTAAAAGATCAATTGGGTTTTAAGGTGTCGATTGTAAAGGGTAAAGCTAAGAAAGGTGATATTTTATTAACCTTAAGTGCAAAAGATAAGAGCCTTGGTGAAGAGGGATACTATTTTAATGTAGATGAGTATATAAGCATCAGTGCCGTAAAATATCAGGGATTATTTTGGGGAACACGGACTTTGCTACAATTATTGGAGCAGAAAAACAGTATCCCTAAGGGATTGGCCAGAGATTATCCGGAGTTTGAAGTCCGCGGATTTGTACTCGATGTTGGCCGTAAATTCTTTAGTCTGCAATTTTTGAGGGATTATGTGAAATTCATGTCTTATTATAAACTGAACGATTTTCAGATCCATTTAAATGATAACGGTTTTAAAAAATATTTCAATGATAACTGGTCTGAAACCTACTCGGCTTTCCGTTTAGAGAATTCAGCCTATCCGGGCTTAACTGCAAAAGATGGTTCTTATACCAAAAAAGAATTTATGGCTTTACAACAGTTGGCCAATGATTACGGAGTACGCATTATTCCCGAAATTGATGCTCCGGCACACGCACTCGCTTTTACCAAAGTGGTTCCCGCGATTGGTAGTAAGGCTTACGGAATGGATCATCTCGATCTCCATAACCCGCTTACCTATACTTTTATGGAAAATATATTTAAAGAATACATTTCTGGCAGTAAACCTGTGTTTATGGGGAAAGCTGTTCACATCGGAACCGATGAGTACGCCAAAAAAGATGCAGAAGTTTTTAGGGCCTTTACCGATCATATGATTAAATATGTAGAAGGTTTTGGAAAAGATGTACGGCTTTGGGGTGCATTGACACATGCGAAAGGCACTACACCCGTAAAAGTAGGAAACGTGGTGATGAATACCTGGTATAATGGTTATGCTGATCCTGTTGCGATGAAGAAACTAGGATATAAACAGATCAGTACGCCTGATGGCTGGCTATATATCGTGCCCGCGGCAGGTTATTATTACGATTACCTGAATATTAAAAACCTGTATAATAAATGGACGCCCTCAATGATTGGCGACGTCCGCTTTTCGCCCGGTGATCCGACCATATTGGGTGGCTCTTTTGCCGTGTGGAATGATATTGTAGGTAATGGCATTACAGAAAAAGACGTGCACGACAGGGTGTTTCCTGCCATGCAGGTATTGTCGCAGAAAATGTGGGGAGGAAGCAATACGCCTTTAAAGTTTGATGAATTTAATGCCTGGAGCAAGAAAATAGGAGAAGGCCCGTCACTAAACATCAGTGGAAAACTATCCAAAAAAGAGGCACCATTTACAGCTCATTTTACTTTTGATGAAAAAGACGAAAAAATCACAACCATAGGTGCAGTTTATGCCTCGGGATATTTAAAAAATGCACTATCGTTTTCCGGAGAAAATAGTTACGCTAAATTACCTTATGCTGAAATTGGTTATGATTACACGGTTTCATTTTGGGTAAACCCAACTGATCACAATGCCGATGATGCCGTATTATTTAAATCAGCAAATGCCGTTGTAAAATTAAAACAGGCAGGTACTGGGAAATTGGGGTTTTCGAGAGAAGGTTATAATATCGATTTCGGATATACTTTACCTGAAAATAGCTGGACACATGTTGTAATAACAGGCACCAATAAAGGCACCAGCCTCTATATTAATGGAAAGCTAGAAAAGAAATTGTACGATAACTGGATGGTGTTTACCGACAAGGACAAAACAAAAATGCGTAAATCAGAAACCCTGTTTTTTCCACTTCAAACCGTGGGAGGCTTTAAAGGAAAACTTGATGAGTTAAAAATCTGGAATAAGGTATTGTCAGACGAAGAAATTTCGGCCCTAAAATAATGTAAAACACGCGTAGGTAAAATCGATTTATGACAGGCCGACTTTGCAATGAGCATTGTCGGCTTTTTTATGTGCTTTAGCTTGGGGCACAAATCAAACAAACGTTTGTGTTGCATTTTGTTGCTATTTTAAAGCGCGCAATTATCCCGTTTTTTAATCTGATTATTATTCTATAAAATAATCCTTAAATTATCTTGTCCTAAGATTTTAGGTGACATTTTTCTGAGATTTGTCTTAAAAATTAGGCAAACGTTTGCGCATTGTTTTGAGAAAAAATGTCAATTGTTTGACCTTATCTTTAGTTAACCAAGCAACTAACGCGCCCAATAACCACTTGTTAAATTTTACTTTAAAAATTACAAGAAGCAACTAATCCTAATTTAATAAATTTCTATGACCAAATTTTACACCCGAAAAATCGGCCTTTTTACCGTTTTTCTACTGGTTGTTACATCCGTATCAGCCCAGTTAAAAATAACCGGAACTGTCAAGGGGGCCGATGATGGCCAATCGCTACCCGGCGTATCCGTAAAAGTGAAAAATACAGTAACAACCGTAAGTACTGACGGAAATGGGCGGTACAGTGTTACAACTGCCAAAGATGCCACTTTAATTTTCAGCTACGTTGGCTATAAATTAAAAGAGATCCAGGTAAATGGACGTAGCGAAATCAATGTTAGCCTTAATCCCGATCAACAATCATTAACAGATGTTCTGGTAATGGGATATCAACAGGTGAAACGCAAGAACTCTACCGCTGCGCTCTCCACGGTTACCAGTAAGGATATTGAGAATCTGCCGGCAGCCAGCGTAGATGTGCTCTTGCAAGGTAAGTTGCCGGGGGTAAACGTTCAAAATTTTACTGGGCAACCAGGTGTAAGTACCTCCCTGATGGTGCGTGGTAATACCAGGATCATGTCGGCAGGAGAATTTGATGGTGACAGAGCTTTTAGTAATCCGCTGTATGTAATCGATGGATTACCGATTTCTGAAGACGAAGTTGAAGCCTTTACTCAAACGGGAACTAATTTTCTAACCTCTCTGAATCCAAACGATGTAGAGTCCATTGATGTGTTAAAGGATGCATCTGCTGCTGCCATTTATGGATCGAGGGGTGCAAACGGCGTAATCCTGATTAAAACCAAAAGAGGAGTTGCAGGGGTGCCGAAAGTTAGTTTTAATACTTATTACGGAGTTGTTAAACAGCCAGATTTTCTGGAAACCGTTATTGGCGCGGAAGAAAGAAGGCGTAAACTAGATCTGATCTACAATTATGGTAATCCTACACAGTTAAGAGATCGGGTTCCGATTATGTTAACAGATAGCTTAAATCCATCATTTAACAACAATAACAATTGGCAGGATTTATTTTATCAAAACGGGACGGTATCCAATCAGGACTTAGCCGTTTCGGGTGGAAGTGAAAAATTCAACTACCGTTTTGGTGTTGGCCATTATAATGAAAAAGGAATAATTAAGGCAACGGGTTATGAGCGTTATTCAATAAATGCCAATTTGGGAGCAAACTTTAGTGAAAAGTTCCAGATGCAAACCTCGCTAAGGTTAAGCAGGGGATTAAGAATGGTTGGCAGGGTAAGGCCTGAGGAACAGGGTTACCGCAATTCTTTCAAAATTAATCCTGTTGGCATGCCTTCTTCGTTATTTTACTTATCCGACCAGGATAGGGCCGACATAGAGGCACCCTATGAAACGGTAAGGAACAGTAATGCCGATAATAACGTGAGTATCGTGACCAAACTAACTTACAACATCGTTAAAAATCTCTCTTTTAATACGGAGGGCGCAATCAATTATAGTTCATCAAAACGCGACTTTTTTAGTCCGGCAAGAAGCGAATACAACGGCAGGGCCTATGCATATTCTGGTTTTAGTGAAGGTTTAAAATATCTAATCACGAATACCCTGTTATATAATTTTAGCATCAACGAAACCCACAACATCAATTTTCTTGCTGGCCAGGCTTTCGAGAACCGTGATAACCAGTCGCTGTCGGTTGCTGGTGAAGGTATTCCGAATGATAATATAAAAGTTGTATCAGGTGTGGCCCAAGGCGATTTATCTGGCGGGTCTGATCACTCTACCTATTCAAAACTATCTTTCTTTGGAAGTGCACATTACGATTATAAAGAAAAATACCTTTTCGACTCGTACCTCAGGGCTGATGCCTCATCCAGGTTTGGGCGCAACAACAGATGGGCCGTTTTTCCATCATTCTCGGCAGCCTGGGTGGCAACAGAAGAAAATTTTATGAAAAATATTTCATGGATTGATTTGGCCAAGGTTAGGTTTAGCTGGGGTTTGAGTGGTGATGAAGCCAGCATTGGCGATAACGATCGTTACAACAGCTTTTCACTTGGTGGAGCAGGTTACAATGGCAGCAGTGCCGGTACTTACGATGGCGTTCCTGTAATCTACCCAAACTTTGATAAGTTAACCAACAATAATTTAACATGGGAAGAATCTTCTCAAACCAATATTGGCCTTGATGTAGACCTCTTTAAACACCGTTTAAGTATAACCGCTGATGCTTATATCAGAAACACGACCGGGCAAATGTTAAAAGTATTGGTTCCTGAAACTTCGGGCTTCAGTACCTCGTTAAGTAATGCCGCGGGTGTTCGAAACTCAGGACTTGAATTCCAGATTTCTGGCAGGGTTTTTAGGCCAGAATCTGCTTTTCAATGGAGCCCTTCTATTAACATCTCATTCAATAGAAACATTGTTACCGCACTTCCAAACGGAAACCGCGATCTGTACAGTAACGGTACTATCTATGTTGTAGGCAAGCCGTTAAATATGTACCAGATGTACATTACCGATGGGGTAATTAATTCCATTAATGATCTGTTGGTAAATCCATATACCGGGCAGGTAGGAAATACCAAATGGGGAACATTGATTTTAGGTATGCCAAAATGGAGAGATATTAGCGGCGATTACAAAATATCTGATAACAATGGCGAAAACGATATTACCTTTTATGGTGATCCAAATCCGAAAGCCACAGGGGGTATCAACAATGCTTTCAGGTATAAAAACTTCTCTTTATCCATTTTCACCACTTTTACTTTAGGTCGGACTATTGTGAACAATACCTTGGCGCAAAGATTATCGAACGGGTTGTTTTATGGTAATCCAGAAGATCTGGCTAGGGCATCTATCGGGGATTATGAACAATATAACTATTGGAGAGCGCCTGGCGACAATGCGACTTTCCCTGCATTAAACCCTTTTGCAGGTTTATATGTGTTTAGAAGCGCCCAAACCTTTTATGTAGAACCAGGCTGGTATGTAAGGATAAAGAACGTAAACCTGGGCTATGATTTTGTGCCGAAAAGCAATCCGTGGATGAAAAAGCTTAGCATTAACCGCCTAAAACTTTACGCTATGGCAGATAACCTGGTAATGTTCCAGAAATTTTCAGGGATTGACGCCGAAGCCGTAAATGCCCAGGGCTACGATTTTGGCGATGGCTATCCCATCCCTAAAAAATACACATTAGGTATTCAGGTAGAATTTTAAAAATTAAGCAGATGAAAACGAATTATAAAAAAACAAAAAGTAGTTTGCTGGTATTTGCCGCGCTGCTGATTATACTCATAGCCCCGTCTTGTAAAAAGGCTTTGGATAACGAATTGGATAATGCCACTTATGATGATAAATTCTGGAAAAATGAAGCTGATGCCCAGGGTGCCATAAGTGGGGCGTACGGACTTTTAAGAACAAGTTTGTATACCGATAATGCCTTCTTTATTTGGGGCGATCTACCATATGGAGAGTTTAAGACAGACGACACCAATATGCAGGGCCCCTACGTAAATGGGGGATTAAATGCGGTATATTATCGCGAAGGCGGTGCACACACCTGGACGAACTGGTATAAGGTAATAAACGTTTGTAATTTGGTAATCGATAAAACACCATCAATACCAGATGCATCATTTTCTGGAGGCATTAAAGCCAAAAACTACATAATAGGTGAAGCATATTTCTTGCGTGGTTTGTGCTATTTCTATATGGCCAGGGTTTGGGGCGAAGTACCGCTACAAAATGAAGCAATTTATACTGCAGAGCAAATTAAGCTATTGGCTCAATCGCCAGAAGAAAAAATTACTGATCAGGTTATAAGCGATGCAACAAAGGCATCGGCATTGTTAACCTTCGAGGGTACAGCTCAATATCAAAGGGTAAGGGCAAATAAAGGAGCGGCATTGGGTTTATTGGCTCATGTAACTGCCTGGCGTCATGATTATGCCAAAACACTTGCCTATACCGATTCGATTATCAACAGGGTTGATGCTTATGAACTGGAAACAGGAGAGAATATCAGAATGCCATTCAAAAATGCAAATTCGAAAGAGAATATCTTTGTCATCCCTTCTTCTAATGCAAAAAAAGAGGCTTACTTCTATGGTGGTATCGGTTTCGAAACCTTAATGGAGCCGTACACAAATAGTTTCAGTAAGCCATTATACTATATCAATCCAGATTTCTTATTTAATATTTACCCCAATACCGGAGATATAAGATTAGAGAAATTTTATGGGTATAGCAGCAGTGCCGATATTGATCTTTTAATAAAATACAGCGATGTTGGATATAAAACTCCTACAGAACCCTATATCGAAAGTAACCTGATCATTTACCGCCTGGCAGATATGTATCTGTTAAAAGCAGAAGCATTAAATGCACTAACAAGGGATACTGAAGCACAAACAGCGCTGAATGTTGTTCGGATGAGGGCCAATACAGCAGAAAGCAGTACTATAGGTAACCTTTTAAAAATTGATATTATGAACGAGAGGGTACGCGAACTCGCGGGCGAAGGACAGAATTTTTTCGATGGCGTAAGGATGAACCGCAGTCCGATTTGGCTTACTGATGCCCGAAAAGCACTTAAAGGTTGGAGATGGCCTATTGCCAACAGTATTCTCCAGAACAATAACCTCATCAATCAAACCGAATTCTGGAAAGGTAAATACTAATAAGATACAACATGAAAAAATACATATTTATAATTTTTGCGGCAATGACGGTATTTATCAGCTGTAAAAAAGGCAATGGGATTATTGATGGAGGACTAAGTAATCCAAAGGTGAATTTTAATACCTACGATTTCCTGAAATCACATCCTAAAAAAGTTTTCGATACCACACTTATGGTGATCGATAAAGCGGGTTTAAAAGACGTAATAAATGGAGATGTTACTTTTTTTGTGCCAAACAATTATTCGATCAATAATTTTCTGAACATTAAACGCGACGAAGCCCGCCAGATTGATGAGAACAAAAATTATACATTGGATTCGCTATTTAAATATTTTACACCTGCAATGCTCCGCGATTCGCTGGGTATCTACGTGTTTAAAGGTAAAATTTCGTACGGACAGCTTACCGAAGAAGGAAAAATTTATCATTCTGTTGTTGCCCCTACTGAAAACTTCATTATATCCTATACCAAAACAACAGGTTACCTGGTAGACGGGATTATAACAAACGATGCCAAACTGGTTTATTTTATAAAAGTTTTGGGCGACAGAGATGTTTTGGTTAACGGTAAAATGGAAGATCCGAGCGGAGATGAAAGCTTATTGGATAGAAGTACTGTTTGCCAAACATCAGGGATCGAAACTACAAATGGTATTGTTCATGTACTGAGCAACTCACATCCATGGACATTTAAAGTAAAAGATTTTTAAAGCAATTTTTATGAAAAAGATATATTTATTCGGCGGCATGCTGTGCCTTATCATTGCTGCGATAGGCTTTAATGCCTGTAAAAAAGTAAAAGAAGGCTTTTTAAGTGATTACTTACGTTATTCTTCAAATCCTTTAAGGGTTAATGCAGGTTCATTTTACCTTTCGCAAGGCTTAATTCCTGACGCATCCACCCCACCATTTAAAGTGACCCTGCTAAATGTACGTAACAAAGCAACAGGAAAGCGTGCAGAAGAATTTTTCAAAGAATATGAAATAGACATCTGGAAATTACCTTACGACCCCAGAACCGATACAACACTTGCCTTAATCAATGCAAAAAGATCGAGGGTTAAAAAAACACCTTTTGAAGTGGCACCTGTAAGCGGCCAGATGGTTTTTAACGAGGGAAGTAACAATATTCCCCCTGGAGAATATTTATTGGATATTCAGGTCGAAAATCCAAATGGCACTAAAGTTTACAATAATATCTGTACCATTATTCTTTCTCCACAGGTAGAATATGAGTATATAAATGCACCCTATGCATTGGCGGTTGAAGCCAATAGCGAAACAGGAATAAGATTTGCCTACGATGCAGATTGGATTGATGCGAACATTGGTCGCTCTACTACTGCCTGGTTAAAGATTAAACGGATTGCCGATTTTCCCAATCAGGTGGTGCTTAAGTTTAAGGATAAGAATGGGGCATTATTTGCACCTTCCGAATATAAGCAAAGGCCAAGCGGAAATACCTATCTTAAATCGTTAAGTACTTTTGCATATAAAACTACAGTTACAGATACCGCGGTATTGTACGATTATGCAACAAGCCCTTTTCCGGCACTTTACTGGGATTCACAAAGTAACGGCATAAACTGTTACTACAGGCTTAATGCGAATAATATTGCATCAATCGATACAGCCAGCGCAGCAACCTGGGGTCCTCCTTCGCAATTGCCTTATGGAACCTGGAACAAAAGACCTGTTAAATTAAATGTAAGATTTAATACCAGGATTAACAGACCAGGAAAATATCTCTACGAGATTGTTTTAGCTGCAACCAAAAAATAAATTCCATAACCATAAATCTTAAAAACATGAAAACAATAACACGTTATTTTGCCTTCATCATAACATCGGCTATTTGTTTGTTAAGCAGTTTTAAATCGGATGATACAAAAAGTACAAAGAGGTATCTGCCGCCGATAGTGGTAACCCAAAATTTTACAGCAGACAATGGCGTACCCGGTGTTGCCAGTATCCAGTATAATACCGGACAGCTCTATACCAATATTGTAACGACCATACAAGGTGTTGGCACAGTTAATTTAACCAGTGTTTCTCATTCGGCAGGCACTATCAACGTTGACAAATTTGAGGGATATATTTCTGATGGTACATACGAATATCATATATACCTAACCGTTACTGGGAACACCTCTATAGGTTGGCAAATATATAGCGCTGCGGCAGAAACGTTAATTGGTTAATCTTAAAAATTGATAAATGAATGATTAAAAGTCTTGGCAAACGTCAAGACTTTTTTTATGGTAACATTTCCAATGCGCTTTTTGATTAACGCTATAATAGTTTGATATTTAGCAACCAAACCAAACTTTCGATGAAATTTAAATTTATACTCACTACATTTCTGTGTGCAGGTTTCTTTGCACAGGCGCAACAGACGCCAAGGAAAAATCAATCCAAGGAAACCGTAACCACCACGCAGGTTACCGTTAAAGATGAACCTAAATCTCCGGCAAACGAAAGAAACATTAAGGTAGAAAGTTCGGTGGTTACCAATCACTCGGTAAACATTAATGGAAAAGCTGTTCCATACAAGGCCACTACGGGTACACTTCCGGTGTGGGACGAAGACGGGAAACCTATTGCAGGTTTGTTTTATACCTATTACGAACGCAGCGATGTGCAAAACCGCGATAAAAGACCTCTGGTTATTTCTTTTAACGGCGGTCCGGGTTCTGCTTCAGTTTGGATGCACATTGCCTATACCGGCCCTGTGGTGTTAAATATTGATGACGAAGGGTATCCTGTTCAGCCTTATGGTTATAAAGAAAATCCATATTCCATTTTAGATGAAGCTGATATCGTTTACATCGATCCGGTGAATACCGGTTATTCAAGGGCGGTGAGTAAGGATATTCCCACCAATAAATTCTTTGGGGTACGTGCCGATATTAAATATCTTGCCGAGTGGATCAATACTTTTGTAACCCGCAATAACCGTTGGGCCTCCCCAAAGTTTCTAATCGGTGAAAGTTATGGTACCACCCGCGTTTCTGGTTTGGCCTTAGAACTGCAAAACAGCCAGTGGATGTATTTAAATGGTGTGGTATTGGTTTCGCCTACCGAGCTGGGCATTGAGCGTAGCGGCCCCGTTGATGCTGCTTTGCGTTTGCCTTATTTTGCCGCTACGGCCTGGTACCACAAAGCCTTGGCCGCCGATTTACAGGGCAAAGATTTAACGGCAATGTTGCCTGAAGTGGAAACGTTTACCATTAATGAGTTGATTCCGGCCATTTCGCAAGCGGGAATGCTCAGTGCCGATAAAAAGAAAGCAATTGCTGCAAAAATGGCCCGTTATTCTGGTCTTTCAGAAAAAGTGATCTTAGATTATAACCTCAACGTACCTACGGGTTTTTTCTGGAAAGAGCTGTTGCGAGATAAGGGCTTTACTGTGGGCAGGTTGGATTCGCGCTATCGGGGTATAGATAAAATGGGGGCAGGCGAGGAGCCAGATTATAATGCCGAGTTAACTTCCTGGCTGCATTCGTTTACGCCCGCCATCAACATGTACATCCGAAATGAACTCAACTATAAAACCGATTTAAAATACAATATGTTCGGCTCTGTTTACCCATGGGATCAAACAGGCAATCAAACCGGCGATAATCTCCGTCAGGCCATGGCCCAAAACCCATATCTGCATTTATTGGTGCAATCGGGTTATTATGATGGCGCATGCGATTATTTCAATGCGAAATATAGCATGTGGCAGTTAGATGCTGCCGGTAAACTGCAAGATCGCATGAGCTGGGAAGGTTACCGTAGCGGGCACATGATGTACCTGCGTAAAGATGACCTGAAAACAGCCAATAACCACATCCGGGAGTTTATCAAAAAAGCCTTGCCAAAAGCAGGAGAGGCCGCGAAATTCTAGCCAGAATTAAGAGGGTTTAGGGATTTTAGGATCGGGGGCGGATGGTCAACTTTTTTAAGTTATTTGGAGCGCAGTTGCAGTATGTTGATTATCGTCCGTCCTGCTTTGCGCTCCGATCTTTTTTGCCCTTCGACTAGGCTCAGGGTGACAAAAAAGAATCTTCGACTTCAATCAGGGCTAGGCGGGTTAAGTTGGTGGCACGGAAGCCCCTCATCGTTGTAAGAACAGCTGTAATCTAAACCCGGCTTAGTGAAGGCTCCCGATTTTTCATCGGAGCAGAAACGGGGACGGGAGAGAACCAAACCAATGCACTACTGCAACTGCTTTCCAAATCATACAGAAAAAAAGGTGTTCATAATGCTAATCTGGGTGTACGCTGCCGCAATTTGCCCCTTCAAAATGCAAACAAAAAACTGTTGGTTACAAACTAAAAATAATTACTTATTTTTGTGGTTCAATTATGCAGCAAATAAAAACATCATTCGATTTTGAGAAACCTATTGCCGATTTAGTTCAGCAAATAGAAAAGGTTAAACAAGTTGCCGATAAAACCAAGGTAGATATGTCTGCCACTTTAGACGAGCTTGATGGTAAATTAGATGAAACCACTCAAAACTTATATAAAAATTTAACGGGTTGGAACAAGGTTCAGATGAGCCGCCATCCTGATCGTCCGCAAACCCTTGATTATATCAGCATGATCTGTGATGATTTTATCGAGATGCATGGCGATAGGACAGTTAAAGACGATAAGGCCATTATTGGTGGCTTTGCAACTATCAATGGCCAAACCGTAATGGTTATTGGTCACCAGAAAGGTAAAAATACCAAAGAACGTCAGTTCCGGAATTTCGGTATGGCCAATCCCGAAGGGTACCGCAAAGCCTTACGTTTAATGCGCCTGGCTGAAAAATTCAACAAACCGGTGATTTCTTTTATCGATACGATGGGAGCTTACCCGGGCCTGGAGGCAGAAGAACGCGGACAAGGTGAGGCGATTGCAAGGAATTTATTGGAAATGTCTGTTCTACGCGTGCCAATTATCTGCGTTGTTGTAGGCGAAGGTGCTTCGGGAGGTGCTTTGGGTATCGGTATTGGCGATAGGGTGTATATGTTAGAACATACCTGGTATTCGGTAATTTCTCCTGAATCTTGTTCATCTATTTTATGGAGAAGCTGGGATTTTAAAGAGAAAGCTGCAGAATGTTTGAAATTAACTTCTGATGATATGTTTGGCAACAAACTGATTGACGGTATTATTCCTGAGCCTCTGGGTGGTGCGCATCAGGATCCGGAACTAATGGGCAGAACATTAAAAGATTATATTACTAAAGATTTAGCTACCTTAGGTAAGCTAAAAACCGATAAAATGATCGAACAAAGAATTGATAAATTCTGCGCAATGGGTGTTGTAAACGAGTAATCATCATTAACTAAAAATAAATTTGAATCCTGTCCGGCCATGCTGAGCAGGATTTTTTTTGTTAAAATAATCCATTTGTAAACAACATATATTTAGATCCGTCGTGCTGAATTTTTCAGCATCTATCATGCTATTAAAACCCTGAAATAAATTCAGGGTGACGGATTTCCAATAAAAAAAGCAGCTGCAAATTAATGCAGCTGCTTTGTAAGCTATTTCAGGTCTGCTTATTGTTGCGGACCTTGTTGCGGGAAGAACATCGATAAACGGCCTTCTAAAGTATTAAATGTTTTCTGTAGTTTATCGCTTAACTTATCCTGACCAGCAGCTTTACTCGTTTTGATCATTCTATCCAGATAGTATAAACCTGTTTGAATGTTCTGAGATCCCGTTAAACCTTTTGATTGTGAGATATCGGCAAGATAATTAAGCTCCTTGTTAATGTATTCGCCCGATTTGTCTAAAATATCATTGGCTCTGGCGGTTTCACCTAGTTTGTATAAATTTTCGGCTATGTAGAACTTCACTACAACTGTACGGATACCGAAGAATTTATCAGTTGGCATTACTGCAAAATATTTATCCACTACTTTTTTTGCTTCATCAGTTTTGCCATCTTTAATCAGGCTACTGGTTAAGCTGCTAAACAGGTTGGTGAAAATGAAAGTATCGTCTGATGACTGGGGATCTAAATATTTAGCGGTTTTCATATTTCCCCATTTAAATTTAGTCATCAGGTTGTTATACAGAACCGGGGTATTTAACTGTTCCGGTCTGTCATCAGATGCTATAGTATCGGCTTTAAGCGGCAATAAGCGCAAAGCTAAACCTTCGCTGTACAAATACTTATCTAAACCGTTATATTGTTCAGAAGGCACTGTAGAGGCGAAATAAATAGGGCGTTTCCAGTTATTATGTGCAAGAATGTCGAACATGGCCAAAGTTCCTTTGGTTACGTAACCTTTGTTAAACTTCCAATCCATTTCTGAAGCAATTTTTGAGGCATCAGCTGCAGGAACGGTTCCTGTGCTTACTACCTGCTGTGGATCTATGGTGATTTTAAGGTTTTTTGTCGGCAAGAAGTTTGATTTTGTTCCATCCTGCATCGGTACTTTATCGCTTTCGTCGTTTGATAATAACAGATCAACTACGTTTTTCAGCTCAATACTGCCTGCAATTTTATAATCATCATAAGGCATTACGTCTCTTTCGCCCTGCACATACTGCTCAGGTTTCATCGAGATTGGCAATGGTGCCGATTCGTTTTGTTTCTGTCTTAAGCCATTGATATACCAATCCGTATCGAATAAACTTAAGTTTACAATACGCACATCCGGCCGCACATTCTCCACTTCCTGGATATACCAAAGCGGGTAGGTGTCGTTATCCCCATAAGTGAATAAGATGGCATTTGGTGCACACGATTGTAAATAATCCAAAGCAATATCGTGGGGAACCAATTTGGTAGAACGGTCATGATCGTCCCATCCCTGCTCAGCCATAATTACGGGTGCAGCCAGTAAACCGATAACCGTTGCGCCAATGGCACCAGCAGTAGGGGTTAGTTTTTTGAATAGCCATTCTTTGATCGCGAGTGCCCCAAGCCCAATCCATATGGCAAAGGCATAAAATGATCCTACATAAGCATAATCCCTTTCGCGTGGCTCTAATGGCTTCTGATTTAAGTACAGTACAATGGCGATACCAGTAAAGAAGAATAATAAACCTACAACACCTGCATCTTTCTGGTTGCGTTTGAAATGCCAAACAGCACCGATAATTCCTAAAATCAATGGTAAAAAGAAGAAACGGTTATAGGCTTTATTGTCGACCGTTGATGGAGGCAAGTGACTCTGATCGCCGCGTAACCAGGTATCAATTGGTTTAATACCACTGATCCATTCCCCTTCAAATCCGCTACCCTGACCTTGTTCGTCGTTTTGGCGGCCAACAAAATTCCAGAAAAAGTAACGCATATACATATAACCAATCTGATAACTGGCTAAAAAGCCAACATTATCAACCACGTTAGGGTGTTTGGCATCATCTAAGTGCATCCACTCTTTGTAGAAACCAGCATGTTTAGGGTCATCGCTATACATACGTGGCAATAGAGTATTGTTGTCATACTCGTAGTCGGTTTTTTTGCCGGCTACTTCGTATTTTTCTTTTCCTTTTCTCCAGATCGTTTTTCCTTCAGTAACACCTGTTCTTTCTGAGTTGTAGTTCGGACCGTAACCCAATGGCCTATCACCATATTGTTCACGGTTTAGGTAACTTAAGAAAGAGAAAGCGTCTTTAGGAGCACTGTTGTTTAAGTTCGGATCTGCTTTTGCCCTGATGATGATCATTGCAAAAGATGCATAACCGAATATGATCAAGACAGTAGAGATTAAACCTAAGTTTAATAATTTCTTTTGGTGTTTGATCGAATAACGGATACCCCAAACCAGTGCGCCGATTAATAAGACAGCGAAAAATAAAACGCCTGTTCCAAAACCCATGCCCAGGCTATTAACAAAGAACAGATCGAAATAAGCACCGAATGAAACCAGGTATTGGATGATGCCATATTGAATTACAGCCAGGATTAAGATGCCAACAAGAAGGGTTTTAATGATTCCTGATGTGGTTGCTTTATCAGTTCTTTTAAAATAATAGATAAAAGCAAGCGCTGGGATAGTTAATAAGTTTAATAAGTGGATACCGATTGATAAACCCATGATATAGGCAATAAACAGTAACCAGCGGTCGGCTCTTGGCTCATCAGCATGTGCTTCCCATTTAAGGATCGCCCAAAATACAATCGCGGTAAATAACGAGGATTGTGCATAAACCTCCGATTCTACAGCAGAGAACCAAAAACTATCAGAGAAAGTATAAGCCAAGGCACCAACGGCACCTGCACCCATAATGCTGATCAATTTACCAGTAGTTAATTCTTCTCCGGCCTTTAGCACTGTTTTTTTAGCCAATGCGGTAATGGTCCAAAATAAAAATAGGATAGTCGCCCCACTCGCAACAGCTGAACCTACGTTCATCCAATAAGCAATTTTGGTTAGGTCGCCGGTTGCAAAAATCGAAAAGAAACGTTGGAGCATTAAGAATAAAGGTGCACCCGGTTGGTGAACAACCTGCATTCTAAATGCTGATGCGATAAATTCACCGCAATCCCAAAAGCTTGCAGAAGGCTCTAAGGTTAAAACGTAAGTTAGTGTAGCAATTAAAAAGCAGATCCAGCCTACTATATTATTAACTTTTGAATAATTCATTGGTTTGTTTAATGATATTAAAAATTGTTTTCACATAAAAATGCTGCCGAAATTAACTATTCTAGTCGATAAAACAGGTAAAATTTCCGATTGATTTAACAATTTTTAACGGCCTAAGCCTATTAACATAAAGGATTTTAAACTATTTTTAAAATAAAAACCCATAAGCAGAAATGTAAAATCTGCTTATGGGTTAAAATTTAGAATGTTTTTATGCTAACCGGTTGCATATGGGGTAAAACGGATGATCAGATCGTTATACTGTTTTTCAAGACTTTTACTTAATCCATCCTGCTTAAATACACTTGTTAATTTCACCATTTGACCCAAATAACCGAGGTAAAAACGTACATCCTGCTCTGCTGTCAACTGGTTTTTGCTTTCCGAAACATCGGCAAGATAATTCAACTCCTTATTTACATAATCAGCCGTTTTTTTGATCATCGCATTTGCACGGTTCAGGTCGTTTAAGCGGTATAGGCTTTCGGTAAAATAATAGGTGCTCATCACCTGGCGCATGCTGTGAAATTTAACAGGGATCACTTCAAAGTATTTGTTCGCCATGGTTTTGCTTTCTGCAATTTTACCCTTGTTGAGCAGATCGTTTAATGCACTGTTAAACATATTGGAGATCCTGGTTACATCATCAGCAGATTGTCTGTCCAGGTGATTTGCATTTTTAATATTTCCGTAAGCATAAACATTCATCAGGTTGTTATATAAAGGTTTGATGTTGATACGCTCATAATCCTGGGTGATGGCCGTATCTGGTTTTAATGGCAGCAATCTCTTGTTCAGTCCTTCCGAATAGAGATATTTGTTCAAACCAAGATATTGCTCATCGGGCATAGCTCCGGTAAAATAAATTGGCCGCTCCCAGTTGTTATGCACCAAAATGTCGAATAAAGCCAAAGTCCCTTTGGTTACATAATTTTGGTTAAATGTCCATTCCATGCTGCCCGCAATTTTGCCGGCATCTTCTTTTGGCACCGTACCAGTATCTAAAACCTGTTGCGGACTTACCGTAAGTTTCAGGTTTTTGGTAGGCAATACATTATATTTTGCTCCATCGTTCATGGCTACCTTATCTTCGTCATGCTCGGAGAGGAGAACGTCTAAAATTTGCTGTAATTCAATATGCTGGGCAATTTTATAATCCTGGTAGTACATAATATCCCTTGTGCCTTCAACATATTGTTCGGGTTTTAAGGTGATGGGCAAAGGAGCCGATTCGTTCTGCTTTCTCCGCATGCCGTCGATATACCAGTCGGCAGTAAATAAGCTCAGGTTTACCACCCGCACATCCGGACGAACATTTTCTACCTCCTGTGCATACCAAACCGGATAAGTATCGTTATCGCCATAAGTAAACAAGATGGCATTGGGCGCACACGATTTAAGGTAATTTACCGACATATCGCGCGCTTCATGGCTGTCGGAGCGGTCGTGGTCATCCCATCCCTGGTTGGCCATAATAATCGGGGCGCCAAACAATGCTATAATTGAAGCAAAGATACTCGCACGTGCTGGTGTTAGCTTTTGGAAAACAAAATCTTTTAATCCGAATACCCCTAAACCGATCCAAATGGCAAAGGCATAAAATGAGCCTACATAGGCATAATCCCTTTCGCGTGGCTCAATCGGTACAGAGTTTAGATAAACTACAATGGCAATGCCTGTGAAAACAAATAGTAAACCGATTACGCCTGCATCTTTTTGGTTGCGTTTAAAATGCCAAACTGCACCGATTAGGCCGATTATTAAAGGTAAAAAGAAAAACCTGTTGTATGCTTTGTTCTCAACAACAGATGGCGGCAGGTTTTTTTGACTGCCCAGCCTCATCGCATCCAAAGGTTTAACGCCGCTGAGCCAGGTGCCGTCTGTACCGCCAAACTGGCCGTCCTCGTTGTTTTTTCTCCCTACAAAATTCCACATAAAATAGCGCATGTACATCTGTCCGGCCTGGAAAGAGAACAGGTATTTTATGTTTTCTGCAAGTGTGGGTTTATGTTGGTCATCGAAACCCATATAGCTTTTATAAAACCGGGCATGTTCAGGTTTATCGCTGTACATGCGTGGCATTAAAGTTTTATCGGCGTAAACGTAAGCCGATTTTGTTCCGGCAGGCTCGTATTTTTTGTCGCCCTTACGGAAAATCTCCCCCGTTTCTTTAATATCGATTTTTTCAGAATTGTAGTTCTCTCCATAAAGTAAAGGCCTGTCGCCATATTGGTCGCGGCCTAAATATCTCGAAAGGGAGAATACGTTATCTACATTATAGTTGTTGAGGTTGGGTTTGGCCTGTGCCCTGATCACTAATAATGCGAAAGAACTGTAACCGAATAAAAGAAGTACGGTAAATAACAAAATCAGGTTTAAGGCTCTTTTGTGCTTGCGGATGGAGTAACGGATGCCATAAACCAGGCTTCCAATTAATAAAACAGCAAAAAACAATATGCCTGTGCCAAAACCGAGGTTCATTGTATTTACAAAAAAGTAATCAAAACTTGCCGCAAGTGATACAATATACTGGATAATGCCAAATTGCACTACTGCCAATGCCACAATCGAAACTAAAAATACTTTTAAAACACTTTGCCAGGTGGGCGCAGGGTTCTTTTTAAAATAATAAACAAATATTAGGGCAGGGATAGTGAGCAGGTTTAAAATATGTACGCCAATAGAAAGCCCCATGATGTAGGCTACAAAAAGCAACCACCGGTCTGATTTTGGTTCATCGGCCTGCGATTCCCATTTTAATATACCCCAGAATACTACAGCACTGCAAAGCGACGACATGGCATAAACCTCAGCTTCAACCGCCGAAAACCAAAAACTATCCGAAAAGGCATAAGCCAAAGCACCAACTAAACCAGCACCCATAATACCGATGATTTTTTGATTCGTCATTTCTTCGCCTTTCTTGATCACGGTTTTCTTGGCCAGTGCAGTGATGGTCCAGAATAAAAAGAGGATCGTGCCTGCGCTGGCAAGGGCCGAAGCGATGTTTATAAAATAGGCTACTTTAGTTTTATCGCCAAAAGCAAGGGTTGAAAATAGCCTTTGAACCATCGATACGATAGGGGCTCCCGGTTGGTGCACAACCTCCATCCGGAAAGCGGAAGAGATGAATTCGCCACAGTCCCAGAAACTTACAGATTGATCTAAAGTTAAGATGTACGTGAGCGCGGCAACGAAAAAACAGAGCCAGCCTCCAATGGTGTTGATCCTTGAGTAATTCATAGTTTAATTTTAGTCTTTGATAATAAATGATTTAAGTGGTTCGCAATAAAAAAAGTCGTAGAAAAAAATAAAATGTTGCACCAGATATGAGGTTTTTTTTATCTTTGCATCGCAAACAGGAACAGCGGGAAAGAAATTAAAAATATTTTAAAATCACTCTTGCATATTTAAAATAAGGTTCCTACATTTGCATTCCCTTTCGAGGAGAATATCCTTGAGAAGTTTTTGTCCGATAGTATAAGGGTAGTACAACGGTTTTTGGTACCGTTTGTCTTGGTTCGAATCCAGGTCGGACAACGAAAATTTAATGTCGGATCATGTTTTAAACAGACATGATCCGATTTTTTTTAACCGTAAACTACACGAACCCATGCCATTGCAGTTTAACCCGGTAAAGCTTTTTTCCGGATCAGGTTCTAAGGGATTATCACTTAAGATTGCCGAACATTACGGTAAGCCACTTGGTAGCGTAACCATTCACAAATTCAGTGATGGTGAGTTTCAACCTTCCTTTGATGAATCAATTCGTGGTAGCGACGTTTTTCTGATCCAGTCTACTTATCAGCCCAGCGATAATTTAATGGAACTTTTGCTTATGGTTGATGCTGCTAAAAGAGCATCGGCACATTATATTACAGCAGTGGTTCCTTATTATGGTTTGGCCCGTCAGGACAGAAAAGACAAACCGCGTGTAGCGATCGGCGCCAAATTGGTGGCCAATTTATTAAAATCAGCAGGTATCCACCGCATCATGACGATGGATTTACATGCTGCACAGATACAGGGATTCTTCGATATTCCGGTTGATCACTTAGATGGATCGGTAATCTTTGTTCCCTATATCAAAAGCTTAAAGTTAAAAAACCTAACTATTGCATCTCCCGATATGGGCGGTTCGTATAGGGCACGTACTTTTGCCAAGTTTTTTAATGCTGAGGTAATTATCTGCGATAAACGCCGTAAACGTGCAAACGAAATTGAATCAATGTCGATTATTGGCGATGTTACCGGACAAGATGTGGTATTGATCGATGATATTTGCGATACTGCCGGAACCTTATCAAAAGCTGCGGCCTTGATAATGGAAAACGGTGCAGCAAGTGTCAGAGCCGTTTGTACACATGCCGTATTATCTGGCAAAGCAATAGAAACGGTAGAAAATTCGGTATTAACCGAACTGATCGTTACGGATACTATCCCATTAAAACAGGAAAGTCCGAAAATTAGGGTGTTAAGCACAGCAAGTTTATTTGCAAGGGCAATTGCCAATGTAAACGAACACGGCTCCATTAGTGACCTGTTTAGAGTATAGTGCAAAGCGTTTAACGTGTTGCGATGAGTATTAAAAGCGCCCGCCGCGAAACGCAAAACAAAAAAGAGTTTAAATAAGGTTGAAGGTAGAGGGTTAAAGGCTGATGGTCTTGCTACTTCCTATTCGATACTTAATACTAATAATAAATAAATAAAAATAAAATGAAAACAATCGCAATTAGCGGTTCTCCAAGAGAGAACGTAGGGAAACGCGATGCCAAGGAACTTCGTTACGAAGGTAAGGTTCCGGCGGTATTGTATGGTGGAAAAGAGCAACAACACTTCGCAGTAGTTATTGCTGACTTAAGAGATGTTATTTATACCCCGGATGTAAACTTTGTGGAGATTGATCTTAACGGTACTAAAACTAAAGCTATCGTAAAAGACACTCAGTTTCACCCACTTACCGATGTATTGATGCACATCGATTTCCTTCAGTTATTCGACGAGAAAGAAATCGTTATGGAGATCCCGGTTAAATTAACAGGAACTTCTCCAGGTGTTAAAATGGGGGGTAAATTAATCCAGAAATTACGTAAACTACGCGTTAAAGCATTACCAGCTAACATGCCACAAAACGTAGAAGTAAGCTTAGAGAAATTAGAAGTAGGTAGTTTATCTCGTGTTCGTGATCTTAAAGGTGATAAATACGTAATCACTAACACTCCTGAAGATACGATCGTTTCTGTTGCAATGTCTAGAGCATTAAAACAAGCAGAAACTGAAGCTGCTAAAGGTAAAAAATAATCAGGATTCTTAGGATTTCCTGATTTCAAGATGAAGCGTTTCGATTTAGTTCGGAACGCTTTTTTTATTTATATGAGGTTAGTCCGCCAAAGGCTTATCGCTAACCGACCCCTGTTCATAGGAAGTTGTTTGGAAATGAGTTGATTAAATTCATAATACAGACTTCCGACTTCGGACTGCTGACTTCGTACTTTTTTTTATCTTTGCCCCATGAAATATCTTATAGTTGGCTTAGGAAATATCGGACCGGATTATGCACATACCAGACATAACATTGGTTTTGATATTGCCGATGAACTGGTGAAAGGTTTAGGTGGAAGTTTCGATAATATCCGCCTGGCGTATTATGCTGAAGTGGGCTTCAAAGGCAAAAAGCTTCATGTCATTAAGCCAACTACCTTTATGAACCTCAGCGGCAAAGCCGTAAACTATTGGATGAAGGAATTAAAGATAGCACCTGAAAACGTACTTGTCATTGTTGATGATCTTGCATTGCCTCTGGGCAAACTAAGGTTAAAGCTGCAAGGCTCCAGCGCTGGCCATAATGGCCTAAAAAGTATCGAAGAGGTTTGTGGCGGACAAAACTATGCCCGTTTGCGTTTTGGTATCGGCAGCGATTATCCCAAAGGCCGGCAGGTTGATTTCGTTTTGGGCTTATTTGATAAAAATGAACAACTGGAACTGCCTGCATTGATTGACAAGAGTGTTGAACTGATCAAAAGTTATGTTACCATCGGACCTGCGCATACCATGACGGCTTTTAATAAGTAAGAGGTTCAAATATGTCGTCATTTCGACCGTAGCGGAGAAATCTGTTGATAACCTTTTTGGCTAAAATACGGTCATCCTGAGCGGAGCGAAGAGTTTTTGTAGGCCGATTACTAACCGGTATTAACAAATGTAAACTTGTACATCACTCAAATGCCTTATATGGTAATAAACGGAAGGGATATCTCTATTTCGTTGCGCTTCAAATGACGACGGTGCTAATGGTATTTTTAATGAACGTGTAGTAGAAAAAAGATCGTTTGAAGAGCAATTGCAGAAGCTCTTTTGAATGTTCGCCCTGCTTTTCATTACAAGTCCGCACTCGTACCTCGTTTACGGGCTTTTCATTTCAATCAGGTCTGGAAAGCAATGTTTTTACTACTGTTAGGGGCTGAATAGCATAGTTTTAGATAGATTCCCTCCACGAATCCATGTCTGCATCCCCCCACAGACCACCAGATCTGCAACTTCCTTTTTCTCTGCGTCACACAACCCCCGATAGTATTACAGGCCACGCCACCTAAAACCCGATCGTAGTGGTTCCGATGCTTTATTGATAACCTGCTTTTAAAACGAAATTAGCATAGGAAGAAACGGAGAGCGGGGCAGTATAAACCCAAACGCATCTGCACTTGCTTTCCAAAAAAAGCAAGAATAACCTTTTTCTATCGTTGAGTAAGATTGCATAGTTGTCTGAAAACCTTCTCAGCAATAACGTCCGATTCTTAGGATCTGTTATGGATAGCCTAACCGAAGGACTAGCACTCGCCGTTACGAAAAGCCTTTAAACAAGAAAAGACCATCTCTCGATGATCTTTCCCGTAAATATGTTTAGTTAATGATTATTTAACCTGTTCTTGAGCCCTTGCAATGTAAGCATCAATTAACTGCGCTTCTGCACTCTCAGGATATTGTGTTTTTACTTTAGTATAAGCATCAACTGCACCTTTAAAATCTTTAAGGTTTTCATTTACCAAACCTAATTTCTTTAAAAACATTGGTGAAGTAAATTTGCTTGCCTTATCAGCTGCTTTTTTATAATAAGTAGAAGCTTGTTTGTAGTCTTTCAACTCGCTATAAGCATCTCCCAATAAACCCAAAGCCAATGGATCTGCAACCGGACTTCCGGTAGCACTGTATTTGCTCAACGATTCGATCGCTTGTTTATACTCACCTTTACGTAAATAGATGCCACCTAAATAAAGGTTAGCCAGGTTTGCCGATTTTGTATTATCGTATTCTTTTGCAATCTGCTCTAAGCCCGGGTAACCGCCTTCGCCTTTAACGGCTTTGTTCGATAATGAATCTACACCAACATACTGCTCTGCTTTGTACATTTTGTTAGCGGCCTCTTCAGCACGGCCTTTTAAATAAAAGCCTTGATACCAAAGATATATTAACACTAATAACACTACAGCACCTGCAATAAACAGTAAGCTCTTATTGTTCTCTTGTAAAAATGAACCTTTTTTAGTTGGTTGAATTGTCTGGTTATCTGTTGTAGACATGTTTGTTTAAAAAAATTAAGAACGCAAAAATACATTTTTCAATCAAAGTATCAACCTTTATTTTGAAGTATTTGATTAAACATTAGTTATTTAGGGTGATGAAACTATAAAATGGCCGCGACAATTAGCGCAGCAAGCTAATTAGGGTGTTAAACCAGGTTTGGTTATCGCTAAAAATGCCCGTGTGATTAATTACGAGGTATACGGTTTGGCTTTCTGATCGGCTTATGGCCGACCGGATTCTGATGGGTTGCCAAAATGCACCGAAGTTTTTTGCAGATGAAGCAGGAAAAAGATCATCGAAACCCATGTAAACTTCCTCTATATTCGATAACGGAAGTTCCAGTTGCTCATCTCCGGTAATAAAAAGACCATTTGATGCCAACAGGATATTGCCCTCATGATTGTGGATCGGCTTTAAAAAAGAAAATAAACCAGCGATTTTTTTAATCCAGCCTGAGCTTTTTTCATTGGTCAGTTCATGATCATAAGACCATAGAACATTTCCCTCTAACATTTTTTGTGCAACCATCTAATTTTCCTTGGTATGAAAGTACAGTTTTTTTAAATGTTATTAACGTTTATTTTAAACAATGGATGTTAAGAGGCTAAAAAACGGTAAATTTGTGACATATTTATGTGGTTAAAAAACATTACCCTTCTAAATTTCAAGAACTATACCGATGCGGATCTCCATTTCTCTGAAACGGTAAACGTTTTTACGGGTAATAATGGCTCAGGTAAAACGAACATGCTCGATGCCATTCATTATCTGTGTCTGTGTAAAAGTTACTTTAATCCCATCGATAGTCAGCAGATTAAAACCAACGAAGAAGTGTTTATGATTCAGGGCGATTTTGACCGCAATGAGAAAAACGAAAAAATTTCCTGTGGGGTTAAACGCAGTCATAAAAAACAGTTCAAACGCAATAAAAAAGAATACGATAAACTGGCCGACCACATTGGCCTTTTTCCGGTAGTCATGGTGTCGCCTTATGATGTAAACCTGATTATGGAAGGCAGTGAGGAGCGGAGAAAATTTATTGATAATGTGATTTCGCAAACCGATGCACATTACCTGGATCAGTTGATTACCTATAACCGCATTTTATTAAACCGAAATGCTTTGCTTAAACAGATTGCCATTACCCGAAAGTATGATCCTACATTACTCGAAATTCTGGATGAGCAACTGGTTTTTGCAGGCAACAAGATATTCGCCATCCGTAAGGCATTTATGGATGAATTTATTCCATTGTTTAACCAATATTATACCTATCTTACCGATAACAGGGAAACCGTGGAGCTAAATTATCAATCGCAATTGAATGAGGCTACTTTCGAAGAACTGTTGAGAAAATCGGTAGAGAAAGACCGTGTGCTGGAACGCACCACAACCGGTATCCATAAAGATGAACTGGCTTTTGTGATCAGCGGGATGCCTTTAAAAAAGTTTGGCTCTCAGGGCCAGCAGAAATCTTTTTTAATCGCGCTAAAAATTGCCCAATATGCTTACCTCGCTAAAAACAAAGGATTTAAACCTTTGCTTTTACTGGATGATATTTTTGATAAGCTGGATGATCACCGCGTTCAAAAGTTGATGCAAATGGTTTCCCACCATGATTTTGGGCAAATATTTATTACAGATACAGGAAGAGAAAGAGTGAAATCAATTTTTGAAAAAATAGAAGTTGATGTAACTTTGTTCGAAGTTGATAACGGAACTATACAAAATGCGTAAACCCAATGATGTTACAGTAAAGGATGCAATCAGCAAAATGCTGGATGTATACCGTTTGCGCCGTAAGTTTGATGAAACTTCCATCTTGTCGATCTGGCCGGAGATTATGGGCACAGCCATTGCCAACCGGACCAAGCAGATCTATATCCACGATAAAAAACTGTTTTTGCGGATAGAATCTTCTGTAATCAAAAATGAACTGGTAATGGTACGGCAGGGAATTATCCAAAAACTGAACGAACATGCCGGTAGCGAAGTAATTACCGAAATGATATTTTTATAAGGCATAATAAAAGGGCATAAGATTTCTGCTTATACCCTTAATATTTCTATCTAAGCTTCCATTCAGGACTTAGGACTGTAGACTTCAGACTGAGGACTAAACTAACTCCTTCCGCCAAATACCTTGGATAAAATCCAGATGAGCAATGCAACCACTACTACAACTACAATCACGCCAACCCAAACGCCGGCTTTAAATATACCTTCTACTAGTTCACAACTGCTTAAGGTAGTGCATAAAAATGCGATCAGTACTAAAGGGAATGCTCTTTTCATATTTATGTTAATTTGTAATAGCTAACATCGAATACTGAAGAAAGTTTTAATAAATGGCTTATTTAGCTCGAATCGGTGTTTGTGATGTCAGATGTTGCCATCTGACACTTTATCAATATTTTTTTAATTGGATTATTTCAATTCAAAAAACAGCAGTCAGATGGTAACATCCGACTGCATATATTAGGTTTAGTTTCGCTATTGTGGTGTCAGATGGTAATATCTAACACAATCTCTAATTTTTCTAAGAGGAGTAATTATCTCACAGTTTTTTTTGCATGAACAGTCAGATGGTAACATCTGACCGCACAAATCTTATTTCCCGTTTACTTTTAACAATTCAACCTCAAAGATCAATGTGCTATAAGGTGGAATGTCTGCACCCGCACCACGTTCGCCGTAAGCGAGGTTGTAAGGGATGAAAAATTTATATTTAGAACCAGCAGGCATTAACTGTACGCCTTCTGTCCAACCCGGAATCACGCGGTTAAGCGGGAATGAAATCGGCTCTCCTCTGTCGTATGAGCTATCAAATTGTTTTCCGTTTAATAAGGTACCTTTGTAATGAACCAGTACCGAATCGGTAGCTACCGGTTTAACACCTGTGCCAGGGGTTAAAACTTCATATTGTAAGCCACTTGCTGTGGTTTGTACGCCTGCGCGTTTTTTGTTTTCGTCAAGAAAACTTTGTCCTTCTTTAATCATAGGTGCATATTTAATTTTATTTGCTTCTGTTTCTGCTTTGTTTTTTATTGCTGATGCTTTGGCTAATGCTTCATTTATACATTGCTCTGCCTGTTGTTGATTAAGCACAACCTTACCGCCTGTAAATGCATCTTTTAAGCCTTTTAACAATACTTCATAATTCAAGGTAGATAGACCGGTTGTTTTTAAACTTGCACCGATCGACGTACCAAAAGCATAACTGGTAGAATCTAAAGGAGACTTTAATGCAGTAAATGTTGAAGTTTTACTCACAGCCGTAGTAGCTTTCTTTGCAGCAGGTTTTTTTGCTGCTGTTTTGGTTTGTGCATATGATGCAACAGCGATACCGGATAAGCATATCGCTAAGAAAATTCTCTTCATTGATTATTTTATGTGTAATTAATTCCAACCGGTTAAAAATGGCCGACTATATTTTTAAGGGCGAAAGATACAAAATAGATAAAACAATAAAACCCCGAATGTTCGGGGTTTTATTGTAAATGTTTTGTGCCGGGAACTAAAAACGTTCGTCTGCTTTGAAGAAGAAGTTACCTTCAATTTCCGCATTTTCATCAGAATCTGAACCGTGAACCGCGTTAGCATCGATTGATTTTGCATATTTCTGACGGATAGTACCTTCTGCAGCTTCAGCAGGGTTGGTAGCACCGATCAATTTTCTGAAATCTTCAATTGCATTGTCTTTTTCTAAAATTGCAGCAACAATAGGTCCTGAAGACATAAAGCTTACTAAATCTTTGTAAAAAGGACGCTCAGCGTGAACAGCATAAAACTGGCCGGCAGTTTCGTCAGTAAGTTTGGTATATTTTAATGCGATGATTTTGAAACCAGCATTAGTAATGTCGTTAATGATTGATCCGATATGGCCGTTTGCTACTGCATCAGGCTTGATCATGGTAAAAGTTCTGTTAGTGCTCATTGTGCTTTTGATATCAAATTTTGTGCAAAAGTACGTTTTAATTGATGAATAATCAACAGCTATTGTTTGTGTTTAGGCCGTGCTTTTGGGTTTGTGCGACTGATATTGTTACTTAAAATGGCATTTAAAATATCTAACATTGCTTGTTTTTAATATATGAAGCTGCTAATCCTAAAATCCTTTAATCCTAATCTAAATTTACTTAGCTTTGCAGCGCAAAAAAATATATGCTTACACTAACTGAATTAAAAACATTATTGGCTACGCCACAACGAATTGTGATCACCACGCATCACAAACCCGACGGCGATGCGATGGGTTCATCCTTAGGTTTATATGGATATTTAATTCAGAAAGGCCACCATGTTCGGGTAATCACACCTACTGATTATCCTACTTTTTTACACTGGATGCCAAATAATGGCGATGTCGTTATTTTTACTGAGCAGCAGGAACAGGCCGCTAAGTTAGTAGAGGAAGCTTCGATCATTTTCTGCCTTGATTTCAATACCTTAAGCCGTATTAATGAACTGGGCGAATTGGTGAGGGCAGCTGGTGCCAAAAAAATCATGATCGATCATCACCTCGAACCTGAAGATTTCGACGATTACCGCCATTGGGATATCAATGCCTGTGCAGCTGCACAATTGGTTTATGATTTTATTGTAAACCAGTTAGGAGATAAAGCCGGCATTAATAAGGATGTTGCTTCTTGCCTGTATACCGGTATTATGACCGATTCAGGATCCTTCCGTTTTGAATCGGCAACATCAGAAGTATACCGCATTGCAGCAAACCTGATCGATTTAGGTGCAGAGCACTGGAAAATCCATCAGCTGGTATACGATAATGCCAGCGAAAACCGTTTGCGTTTTTTAGGTTATTGCCTGTCGAACAAGTTGGAGGTTTTAAGGGAATACAATACAGCCATTATTTCGGTTACGAAAGAAGAACTGGCCCAATACCATAGCGCAACCGGAGATACCGAAGGTGTAGTGAATTATGCGCTATCGATCAATGGAATCCGTTTGGCTGCATTAATTATTGAGCGACCTGATAAAGTTAAATTATCAGTTAGATCAACAGGTGATTTTCCCGCTAACGAAATCTGTAAGAAATATTTTAATGGCGGTGGCCACAGAAATGCTGCAGGTGGCGCAGCAGAAAAACCTTTAGCTGATGTAGTAAGCGAATTTAAATCGATATTAGCAGAATATAAAGAACAGTTGATAGCTTAGAAACAAGAAATAAAATAATAAAAACTTAAAAAAGTCAAATTAAATAAATGAAAAAGGGAATTATCATTCTAGCAGCAGCCACTTTAGGTTTAGCGGCATGTAAACAAGAAAAAAAGGGAGCTGGTGGCTTATTATATACCATCCACCACTCGGCAGGTAACGAGAAAATTAAAGAAGGCGATATCGTTAAAATGAATTTCATTCAGAAAAATGATAAAGATTCAGTTTTATCAAGCACTTTCGATAGCGAAACTCCTGCAGTATTTCCTGCACAGAAAAAAATGTACGCTGGTGATATGAACGATGTGTTAACCTTGTTCGGAGAAGGCGATAGCGCTACTTTTAAAGTAAACTTAGACACTATGGCTTTCCATAGTAAACAACCAAAACCAGAGCAGTTCAAAAACGATAAATACATCACTTTTACTGTTAAAATCGAGAAAGTATTCAAGAAAAAAACTGGCGAAGCAGATTCTACTTTCAATAAAAGAGCAACAGAATTTTTCCAGGCTGATTACAAAGCTTCTTCTGAGAAAAAGAAAGCTGCTGAACCTGCTAAATTAAAAGCTTATTTAGAAGATACTAAATTGGCAACCAAAACTACCGCAAGTGGCTTACACTATATCATTGAAACGCCAGGTAGTGCAGAAAAACCAGCTTTAGGTGATACCGTATTAATTAACTATACTGGTAGGGTAACTAAAAAAGGTAAAGATGGTAAATACAAAATCTTCGATACAAGTGATGAGAAACTGGCTAAAGAAGAAAAAGAATTTAAACCAGGTAAACCTTATGGTCCTACGAAAATGGCCGTTGGCGGTACAATCCCTGGATTTACTGAAGCTTTACAATTAATCGGTAAAGGTGGTAAAATCAAAGTAATTATCCCTTCTAACTTAGGTTATGGCGAGCAAGGTGCGCCTCAGGTAGGTATTATGCCTTTCAGTCCTATTGCTTTCGATTTAGAGATCAAAGACATTATCAAAGGAAAACCAGCTGCAGCAGCTCCAGTGCAAATGCCTGCTCCGGTAGTGAAAAAATAATTGCTTAACCTGTTATTGTAAATCCTGCTCATTTATCTGAGCAGGATTTTTTTTTGACGTTGAACCAAGAAATAAAACATTCCAAAGATTTATAAAAACTTATTATAGCCTATCTTTGTAGTGATCTAATAAAGTAACCTCATTATTCCTCGATAGGGTATTAAAGTTATTTTCAATATATAATTAAATGAAAAAAGGAATTATTTTGCTCTTGGCAGCAGCACTGGGGCTATCTGCCTGTAACAAATTCGAAAAAGGTGAAGGAGACATGACTTACAAGATCTATAAAAGTGACGGTAAGCCAAAAATTCAGGATGGTGATTATGTAAAATTAAACGGTGTTCAAACGGTAGAAACCAATACAAACCCCGATTCGGTCATGGTAAATACCTACGACAATGAGCGCCCTGCTTTTTTCGCCATTAGCAAATCAATGTTTAAGGGCGATTTGGCATCAGGCTTAAAACTGCTTGGTGAAGGTGATAGTGCTGTTTTTAAACTGAACCTCGATTCGATGGAGAAATATTCCGGACAGCCAAAACCGAAAGGACTAAAATCGAATATCGCCTCTTTTACCATTAAAATTGAGAAGGTATTACATAAAGGAAAAGATCCGGATTCTATTTTCGATGCCAAGAAAAGACTTTTCTTCGAGGCGGAATACAAAGCATTAAACGAGAAGAATAAAGTAGTAGAGCCAACCAAAATAGCAAAATACGTTGAAGAGAATGGGCTAAAGGTAACAACTGCACCCTCAGGTTTGCAATATGTAATTTCTGCTCCCGGAAACTCAGAAAGAGCAACTTTAACGGATACGGTATTGATGGATTATACTGGTCAGTTCACCAATAAAAAATCGGATGGAAAATTAAATGTTTTCGATACCTCGGACGCTAAAATAGCAAAAGAGGCTGGTATTTTTTCAGAGAGTGTACAGTATGTGCCGCGTAGCCTGCCCTTAGGCCAATTGCCGCAGGGCGTTATCCAGGGCATCCAACTTATTGGCGTCGGCGGTAAGATCAAAATGATTTTACCATCAAAACTGGGTTTTGGTGAAAATGGTGGTGGACCCATCAACCCATTTACACCTTTGGTGTTTGATGTGGAGCTGAAAGGCATTATTAAACCAAACGCAACAGTACCATTGACCAAGTAAAACACACACATATTTTATTTAAAAGCGCAAAGATCAGCAAGTAAAACGTTGGTTTTTGCGCTTTTTTGTATTAAGAAATTGATAATTATAGTGGTGATTGAAATATTTGCTTAAATTAGATTAACAAATATTAAATCATCCTTATTATCATGATGCGCTCAAACTGTAATGTTTCATTTCTGAGACTGAACTTTTTGCTATCCGGTATGTTCTTCGCACTGTTTGCGCAAAAAGCATATATGTGGTATATCATCACGTGCTGTAGTTACGCTGCTGGCACCAAAAACAAGCATCCTGATATTTTCGAATGGCCTTCTTCAACCAACATGCAAAAATGCATGATGGTTCTGGTTGATAATGCCAAAATTAAACTGCTATCTATCTTTGTTGAAAACATAAAATTTAAGGCTTTTATAATTACACCCGATATAGGTTTAGAAAGGAGTTAAGATGCTTCAAGGCTCTTTTTTGCCCAACATGCTGGTGAATGGTTAAATTAAAAAACTAAACTTTATGGAAAAGATCAAGGTCTTTTTAATTAATGATTGCAATAAATTGATAGATGGCGTTGAAACAGCACTTAAAGATTCGGAAAGTATTGTGATTGTCGGCAAAGCCAGTTCTGCTGCAGTTGTAGAGCCGTTGATTAGGGCTAAACTGCCCGATATTGTACTTGCTGATATTAGTGTTTGTGAAAAGCTTGGCGCTGATTTAACCAAATTGATCAAAAGAGAGTTTCCGAAAATTAAAGTTATTGTACTCTCCATGCGCGACGATTTTGTCAATATTTCGGCAATGATCAAATCGGGTGCAATGGGATATCTTTTAAAAAATGTAAAATGCCACGAATTGCATAAGGCAATCAATAAAGTAATGCAGGGCGAAACGTATATCCAAAATTCCATTACAGCTGAGTTTATCAATGGTTATCAACGCGAACACCAGGTAGAAGAGGTTAACATCCTATCTCCGCGCGAAGTCGAAATCATCAGGCTAATTGCCAAAGAATATACTTCTGCAGATATCAGCAAAATGCTTTTCATCTCGGAACATACCGTAGAAACTCACCGTAAAAACATCTGGCGTAAAACCGGCGTAAAATCAATCGTTGGATTATTGAATTTCGCGTATGGGCATCAGCTTATTTAATAGAAAGATCTTAAAGGTTTTTAAACGGCGCAGCCTTCAACGATGCCGTTAAAACTGTCAACCTGAGTTAAACCTATAAAGGTCTGAAAAGTTAAACCCAATCTTTAAAAGGCTTAACTGTCAAATTGGAGTTGTAATATTTTTCTTCTTCGGTAACTTCTTTGCTTATCCAATCCGGCAAATCGAAGGCTTCCTCTTCACTTTCCAGCTCAATTTCAGCAACAATTAAACCTTTATTATCACCTAAAAAAACATCAACTTCCCAAAGTTTACCGTTAAAGGGAATTTCATACCGCGTTTTTGAAAGTTCGGAAAGGGAGAAATGATCCAATAATTCTGTAGCCTCCGCTAATGGAATTTCATATTCATATTCCATTCGGGTGGCGCCTATCGTTTGACCTTTTATGGTTAGAAAACCTTTGGTTGATGTTGCCCTAACCCGTATGGTTTTATCTTTATCCGTAAGCAGATAACCCTGCCTAAAAAGCTTTCCCACTGGCTTGTTCAGATGATCCCATTTCTGCTGATTGATCAGGAATTTACGTTCTATTTCTTTTCCCATTATCTTGCCCTTTTTTGCAGGTCGGCTACCGGCATGCTGATCAGTCTTCCAATCGGTTGTTTGCCGCGGTAGGTAATTACTCGTAACATACTGGCATCCTTTGGCACCTGTAACGCAGCGGTATATTTAGGGTAGAAGCGATCGGGAGTGGAGTTGTCGAAACTATAATAGATATCTAAACCATCAATTTCAGGGGTTAATTCGATCATTAATTGTTTATCCGCACTGCGTTTTACCGTAAAAATCGGATCGTAAATGGCTGGTGAATATTTAATCTCAGCTAAATCCAAACGTTTAAAATGCTGTTGTGTACGGTCGACAAAATTTGTCCAGTTTTTCTTCTCCACCGGACTCCAGATCGATTCTGCTATTGCGAACGCACGTGGCCAAACCATATATTCTACCTGGCGGAAAGTAAAGATCTGTTCCGTCCACAGGTTAGCCTGTGCACCGATCACATACTGCGCATTTACACCAGCAGGAACCGGGTTAAATTGATAGGCTTTGTTTAACCTTAACGAAGCATAAACTTTCGGCTCGGTAATTTGATCGGCCTGCATATAATCCAAATAGGCAAAGTCTGTTGGACTCATTACCACATTGTGTTTCTCATTGGCTGCCTGAATACCATATTTCATTCCCCGCCAGCTCATCACCGCTGCTGTTGGCGATACACCTCCTTCAAGAATTTCGTCCCAGCCCATAAACTTTTTGCCTTTCGAAACCACAATCTGTTCTACACGTTTTTCAAAGTAGGCCTGAACCTGTGGAATGGTTTTTAATCCTTCGCGCAACATTAACGCTTTCACCTGATCGTTCTTTTCCCAAAAATTATGCGGTGCTTCGTCTCCTCCCATGTGGATATATTCGAAAGGGAAAAGTTTAGCAACCTGGGTGAGTACCGAATCTAAAAAAACATAAACTTTCTCATTTGCCGGACATAGCATATTGTCGATCAAAGCTGTTGGTGGGGCACCACGGCTCCAATCCATAATTTTTTCTCCTGAACGCACTTTATAATTTACTGCGTCAGCGGTGCATGAAAGTTCGGGATAAGAAGAAATAATGGCTAAACTATGTCCCGGAACATCAATTTCGGGTAAGATGTTTACAAAACGCTCTTGTGCATACTGAACAAGCTCTTTAATATCGTCCTGAGTATAAAAACCACCATAAGTACGGGGTTCATCGGGTGTAGGAGGTGTGAAATCGCCAAAAGTACCTATTTTTTTAACGCTCCAGGCGCCAACTTCAGTTAGTTTGGGTAAACCTTTAATTTCGATTCTCCAACCTTCATCATCCGCAAGGTGCAAGTGCAACAGGTTGAATTTATAGCGCACCATATCATCAATAAACTGTTTTACTTCCTGTTTGGTGAAAAAATGACGCGCCACATCGAACATCAAACCTCTCCAGCCTAATTTGGGATAATCGACCACATCGACACAAGGTGCTTTCCATTTGATATCGTTTACCAGTTCCTTGCTTTCGATTTCAGCAGGGAAAAGCTGAAGTAAGGATTGAACACCGTAAAAAATGCCCGCCGGCTGGTTAGCGGTGATCACCACCTGGGTCGGATTAACATTGAGTTTGTAACCTTCTTTGCCCAGTTGTGTGTCTTCCTGCGTATTTAAAATCAGTTTAATTGTAGGATGGCTAGAATTACTTACCGTACTCACAAATTTACCTGTGGCGGTGCTAATCCTGTCGGATAAATAAGCAATAGACTGTTTTAGCTCGCCGCTTTTAACGGCCTGTATAATTACATTCTCGGGTAAGGTAAATGTTCCGGCCTTTTTTACTAACGATACGGGCTCAGGTATAATGGCAATCGGAGTTTGAGCAACGGTATTTTCAGCATCGCCGATTTCAGTTTCTGTAACAAGCGTTTGGGCGAAAGTATTGGCTGCAAAAAAACAGCAGGAGATGATCAGGAATAATTTTTTCATTCAAATAATTCAAACGGGTTAACCGGATAAGTATAATCCGCAATTTATTAAAAAGAATTTAATCGGAGGTATTTGTGTGGAAGGAAATAAGCAGGAAGCAAAGCGCAGTAGGTATGACGTGATTAGAGATTTGTCCGTCTGAACGGATTCTATTTGTCAGTCTGAGCGGAGTTAAAACCGTAATTACAAAATGTGGCAGTTTGTACGAAAGATTAAGAGTTCATTCGGGCATCAGAGGGAGCTGTGACAATTGTACCCGAACAAGGTCCGTTCTAAATCCGTATCGGATGCCTTGTAATAGTTTCTTGGAGGTTAGGGGTATGGACAGTGAGTTAAGTGGGGGTGGTTCGTGATGACGAGTAAAAAAAATGTTCTTTTGATCTGATAGTTATTGGATCAAAAGAACAAATTCTAAATAATTTACCTCATTTCCCGCGCAGGCGGGAATCCTAGAGCGATTACATTGCGATTTGGATAATGAGCTACAAAAACTGCCTTAACCACTCCCTTGCCTTTTCGTCATCCGTAAACGATTTCATAGGGATGGGTGGAATTTGAAACTTAAAAAGGATTTTCATAATCAGTTGCGCTAAACCCGGCTTCGAAACCATGGCCATAGCCGTATAAATTTGGGGCAACTGCTCCGTAGAAAATTTTCGAGTTTCTTTATCCGGAACCGGAGAATTTTTTAGGTAGATTAACAATGGAACCTTTTTATTATTGGTGATTTTCTTCACCAGCGCTACATTAGCCGAAATGTTTTCTACGGTCCGTAAAATGCTTTTACTGTACGAAATCAGGATACCCTCATCAGTTAATAAATAATCCGCAATTTCGCCTTCAATTAAGTGATTGTCTCTGTCATTTCCCATATTTTATCCCCTTAAATGATAAGCTTTTGGTTTGGTAAAGGCCCTTAATCCCTGATGAGACAAGGTAGCCCCGATGCCTGAATATTTTCTTCCGCTCCAGGGCAGCGCCGCACTCACCCGATCGCAGCAGTTCCAGTAACCTGAGCCCGAATCTAACTGAGCCAATAGGTCTTCTGCTTTTGCCTGGCTGGCCGTATAAACCGAAGCGGTTAGGCCATAATCGGTATCCTTCATCATGTGTAAAGCCTCGGTATCATCCTTCACTTTCATAATGCCGATAATCGGTCCGAAACTTTCTTCCTGCATCACCAGCATATCATTGGTCACATCAGTTAAAACGGTTGGTTCAAAATAATAGCCTTTCCCCTCTATAGCTTTGCCACCAGTTAATAATTTGGCCCCTTTGTTTAAGGCATCTCTAACCTGATTTTCGAGCACAGCAATTTGCTCCTTTCTGGTTAATGCGCCAATGTATACGCCATCCGTTGTTGGGAGGCCTGTTTTCCAGCTTTTAACTTCTGTGATAAAGGCATTTAAATAGTTGTCGTAATTTTTCTCATGTACGTAAATGCGCTCAACTGAACAACAGCTTTGTCCGTTATTATAAAAAGCACCGTCTGCTGTGCCAACTGCTGCCGCCGCCACATCGGCCACATCTTCAGCGATATATAAAGGATCTTTTCCACCCAGTTCCAGCTGACAGGGAACCATTTTGGCGGCTACTTTTTCGTAGATGATTTTTCCAGTTTTGTAGGAGCCCGTAAAGAAATAACCGTTAAAGTCCATTTCTAATAAAGCTGCGCCAGTTTCTTTCGCACCAATGGCGATCTGGAAAACATCTTCAGGTACACCTGCTTTTTTTAATAGTTTTTCAATTTGTAATCCGGTTAGGCTGGCATATTCTGATGGTTTGTATAGCACAGCATTCCCACTTAAAAGCGCAGGAATAAAAACATTTACACCAACAAGGTAGGGGTAATTCCAGGCAGAGATATTGCAAACTACGCCTAAGGGCTCATATTTGATCACTTCTTTTAAACCCGGTTCATCAAGCATCACTTCTTCGGCAAGGTACTTTTCTGCATTGCCCAACATCCATTTGATGCGGGCCCTTGCACCGTTAATTTCATTGCGCGATTGCTGAAGCGGTTTGCCTACTTCGGCGGTGAGTACCGAAGCCAGTTCTTCTATCCCTGTTTCCAGTAAATTACTGAATTCGTTAATCACTGAAATTCTTTCGCCAAGCGTTTTGCTGGCCCATAGCGGCTGCGCTTTTTTTAAAGTACCAAATTTGGCTTGAAGTGTGGATGAATTATCTTCAGTTAAACTGGTGATAATTTCTGCTGTTGCGGGGTTGATGATGTGCATCTTGCCTAATGATTTATTGCCACGGAAACACTGAAATCACGGAGAATTCATTTTATCCCTCAATCGGTGTTTCAGTGTATTTATTTATGATTAATAATTGAATTGATAAATGCACTATGTATGTTTTTGCTAAATGGTCCATGTTGGTCTTTTAAACGCTCGGGGTGCCATTGCACAAATAACAAAAAGGATTTCCCTTCGGGTTCCATCCGTTCTATCGCTTCTGTTACACCATCTGGCGAGATGGCGCTTACCACCAGCCCTTTGCCTGTTTTATCGGTACTTTGGTGGTGGTTGCTGTTTACCAGGCCTTTATCGGTATTCACGATCTGGTTGAGCCAGGAGGATGGATTTACGCTGATTTCGTGATAGCGGTCTGATTTATCATGCATTTTCGAATGGTCGAATTTTCCCCAGGTCGGAATATCGGGGATCAATGTTCCGCCAAAAAACACATTGCCTACCTGTATACCACGGCAAATGCCCAAAACCGGGATCGAATTGGCTTCAGTATAGGTTAAAACCTTAAATTCAAACGCGTCACGTTGTTCATCCATATCGTCATCATAACAATATGGCAGGTATTCTGGCTGGTTGTAAAAGCGAGGATGAACGTCTTCTCCTCCGGTTAAAACAATACCATCACATTTTTTGATCTCATCAAAATTGTTCAGTTTATAGCCAATCTGGATTACTTCTACGTTATTATTGTAGGATAAAACCCAATCGCGGTAAATGGCGTATTTGCTGCAATCGGTAACACCAATGATTATTTTATCAGACATATTAATTATTTCACTTATTTTTCCTTCGGGGTGATTACACCGATTTTGGGATTACAAAGATTTTAAAAGGCGATATAATCCTAAAATCTTTTCATCCTAATCTATAGCGCATTTAAGTACAATTGCTTAAAATCTGCACGGCTTACCGGTTTAGGGTTATTTGGATGCGCAAAATCCGCGAAGGCTAAATCGGCAAGTGTTTCGATGTGTTCATTTTTAACGCCAATATCACTCAATTTATGCGGAATATTCACTTTTGTATTTAAATCGAACAGATATTTTACAACAGCTTCACCGGTTTCGTCTTTAAGTTCCAATGTTCGGGCAATTTTTTTAAACCGGTCTTCAAAACCTGCAATATTGAATTGCATGCCATAGGGGATATTCACTGCGTTCGCTAAACCATGGTGGGTATCTAAAAGCGATGAAAGGGGATGTGCCAGCGAGTGCACCACACCCAATCCTTTTTGAAAGGCAATGGCACCCATCATCGAAGCCATGAGCATTTTGCTGCGGCTTTCTAAATCAGGGTTATTGGTAGCCCGCTCCAACGAATCCTTGATCAAAGAGATTCCCTCTAAGGCAATCCCATCACACACGGGGTGAAAGTTTTTGGCCAGATAGGCTTCCATATTGTGTGTCAGCGCATCCATTCCTGTGGCTGCAGTGATAAATGGCGGTAAATCCATCGTTAATTCCGGATCAGCAAAAACGATCTGCGCCATTAACTTGGGTGAGAAGAGGATTTTTTTCTGATGGGTTTCATCATCGGCAATAATCGCACTGCGGCCCACCTCGCTTCCGGTACCTGAGGTGGTGGGGATGGTAATAAAATGGGGAACCTCGTTCGTAACATAAATATCCCCACCGATTAAATCATCATACTTGAAAAGGTCTTCGCGGTGGTTCACACGAAGTACAATTGAACGGGCAACATCTAAAGCCGCACCACCGCCAATGCCCACAATGCTATCGCGGTGAGTGGCATCCCAAACATCTGTGCCTTTATACACATCACTCTTTACCGGGTTTTTGTGGATATCGTTAAAAACCTCTACCGAAATGCCTTTGGCTTTTAAATCTGCTATAATCCTTTTAAAAAATGGAAGCTGGGCAATGGTAGGATCGGTAACAATTAAGGGTGCCTTTAAATTGTTTTTTGTTAGATAGGCCGGTAATTCTTTTACGGCACCTGCACCAAAACGGATGGTTGTTGGAAAATTAAACTGATGGATCTTATCAAATATCATGATACTTATTTTTATCTTTTTTTACCACCTAAAATGACTTAGGTGTGTTGTTGTTTTTCATGCTATAAAAGCCCGGTTGTCTACCATTAGCTAAGGTGCTCTAAGATGACTAAAGTGATAAACCTTCATAGCGTGTTTTATTTTTTTACCATTTCAGTCGACCGAGTGCATCTAAGCTTGGCTATTAAAAAGATGTTGAATCAAGTTCAGCATGACGTTTATGATGGTTAAATGATTTCTAAATACCTTTTCAACTCCCAATCGGTTACTACTTTAGCATATTGCTTACATTCCCATTCCCGTGTCATGGTAAAATGATCAACGAAATCTTCGCCCAATAATGTTTTGGCCAGATCTGAATTTTTCATCTTTTGTGTAGCCTCAAATAAATTACGCGACAGTATACCATTTGATAAATCGGTATATCCGTTTCCTTTGGTGGCAGGTTGCTCCAGTTTTAACTTGTTTTTAACGCCGTACATACCTGCAGCTAAACAGGCCGAAAGAGCCAGATACGGATTGGTATCCGAACCCACTATCCGGGTTTCTAAACGTGATGCCTTTTTGCTTCCCGGTAATGCACGCAACGCCGTAGTGCGGTTGTCGATGCCCCAGGTTACTGTGGTGGGTGCCCATGCACCTTCAACCAAACGTTTATAACTGTTAATGGTAGGGGCAATCATCGGTAAAAGATAAGGTAAGCAATGCAGCTGACCAGCGATATAACTTTTCATGGTTTCACTCATTTTACCTGCATCTTTTTCATCGTAAAAGAGGTTTGTCTTTTTGTTGGCATCCCAAAGGCTTTGATGTACATGACCGCTGCATCCCGGTAGGTTCTCGCTTATTTTGGCCATAAATGTGGCCAGGATACCGTGTTTATAGGCGATTTCTTTTACAGCTGTTTTAAACAGAATGGCCTGGTCGGCAGCTTGTAAAGCGGGCGCATATTTTATGGCCGCCTCGTAAACCCCTGGTCCGGTTTCGGTATGCAAACCTTCAATGGGGATGTCGAATTTATTCAGCAGATCGAACAGATCGCTCATAAACGCATTCCGGTAGGTGCTCCTTAAAATGGAATATCCAAACATGCCCGGACTTAAGGGTTTTAAATTGGCAAAACCCTTCTCATGTATAGTTTCTGGTGTTTCTGAAAAATTAAACCATTCAAACTCTTGTGCAAAAACCGGAGAAAAACCTTCATTTTCACATCCGGTAATTAGTTTTTTTAACAATTGCCTTGGACATACAAAATTTGCCTGATCCTGGTCGTTAATAAAATCGCCCAGAAAAAAAGGAACTTCATTTTCCCATGGGATTTTCCGGAAGGTGCTGATATCGATTTTCACCTGTGCATCGGGATAACCCGTGTGCCAGCCGGTATATTTTCCATTTTCGTAAGCCACATCGCCCGCATCCCAGCCAAAGGTAACATCGCAGAAGCCTAAGCGGCCCTCAACCAGGGAGGCAAATTTTTCAGCAGCTACATACTTCCCTCTTAAAATACCGTCGATATCGGCAACTGCTAATTTTACTTTTCCGGAGGGATGTTTTTTAACGTAATCCAGAATTTCTTTGCTCGTACTCATTAATCTGCCTTTTTAAAGATTTTATATAGTAGAAATATGCCTAAAACAATGCCCGAATAAATTAGACCCAATTTAAGATTATAAATCAGCATTGCGATAAAAGAAACGCATGAAATGATCAATGCAATGATGGGAAACAATGGATAAACAGGTGTTTTAAAAGGCCTTTCCATTTCAGGTTTGTTTTTTCTGAGTACCATTACCGAGATCATCGAAATGATGTATAAGGTTAATGCTCCAAATACAGAAATGATAATAATTTCGGCTGTTTTACCTGATAGGAGTGCGATGATGCCAATTACCATATTGCCAATTAAGGCATTTGCAGGTGTTTGAAATTTAGGGGATATTTTACCCAAAATAGCAGGGATACTTTTCACCCTTCCCATCTCGTAAGTAGAGCGGCCCGCAGCTAAAACCAAGCCATGGAAGGAGGCGACCAATCCAAATAGTCCAACTGTGATGAGTATATGATACATCAGGTGATTATCGCCGGTGATCATCGATAGGGCAAGGGGTAAAGGCGAATCAGAAGTTTCTCCCGATTTCCCGTTTTTATAAACAATGGCCTCCCAGCCGCCAATGCCAATGGTGGAGACAAAAACCAACACACACAATACCACTAAAGTAAATATGCCCCAGCCAAAGCCTTTACTGATATCATGCTGTGGATTTTTGGTTTCCTCAGCCACATTGGCAACACCTTCAATTCCCAGAAAAAACCAGATGGCAAAGGGAATGGCCGCAAAAACGCCGCTCCAGCCATTCGGGAAATTATTATGGACCAGATTTTCTGTATGAAATTTGGGTAGTGTAATGCCAGAGAACAGGAGGAGCTCGCCAACCGCTAAAACAGTGATAATGACTTCGAAGGAAGCAGCCGCTTTTATGCCATATACATTTAAAGCAGTAAAAATAAAGTACACCGCAATGGCGCTGGTGAGAATAGGTACCTGTGGGAAAAAAGCATTAAAATAAGCCCCGATGGCGAAGGCAATCGCGGGTGGCGCAAATATAAATTCGACCATTTGGGCAATGCCTGCAATAAAACCTATATTTTTGCCCAGTGCTGTATTGGCGTAATCGAAAACACCACCGGCCTTTGGTATGGCGCAGGCCAGTTCGGCATAACTGAAGCTAAAGGTTACATACATGATCATGATGGCCACTGTGGCGATGGCCATGCCCAATGTGCCGCCTTTTTCGAGACCAAGATTCCAGCCGAAGTACATTCCTGAAATTACATAACCAACACCAAGCCCCCACAGCATAAAGGGGGTAAGTGTTTTCTTTAAGCCATCTTTTTGTTCCATTGGCAGGATTTACAAGATTTAAATAGGTTTATAAAATTTGCTCGAAAATGATAAACTATTCGCTTCGGTATCTGGTGTTTAAAGTAGTAATTATTTTTTGGTTAAGGAGATAATATATTTCATTTTTGGCCAAAATTAAAAAACCAATGTCGAAACATTGGTTTTAGTAAATTCATTAGAAATAGACAGGTACGACTACTCCGAATCGCGGTTTTTATTCACAATCTGACTGTCTCTTGTATTCTTCTGTACCGTAATGGCACCAAACAGCGAGAGTAAAAAGGCAAAGGCATAAAATCCTTTTTCGCTGGGCAGCAAGGTGGCATTCCACAAACCGATTACCAATAAGGTGATGGTCAATAACGTAGAAAACCAACTGATACCATAATAAATTTCAGTAACCGGGATTCCTTCCAGTTTATCGCGAACAGCTTTTTGTAAAGAGATTACGGCAAAAAGGCCAAACATCAATACGGTAAAATAATATCCTTTTTCGTTAAGAAGCATATCAGAACGCCACAAGCCTACAATAAAGCCGATCATTCCGATACCTAATGCCATCCAGGCGGCTGCCACGAATGCATTCGATGGTTTTTGATTCATTGTTTTGAGATTTAATTTAATTCAATAGACAACGCTAAAGATTGGCAAAAGGTATAAAAATAAAAAGACAGTATTTAAATTATTTCAGAAATCTAATACACTTAGCGATAAAGAATCAAACAAAATCCCATCTTTTGCATTATAGCTGTATAATCTTACCTTAGTTATATGCGAACCTTGCTTACTTCTGCCCAAATGCGCAGCGCCGATCAGTTTACCATAGCCAATAAACCCATTGCCTCTATCGATCTGATGGAAAAAGCAGCAAGGGCCTTTGTCCAGAGTTTTTTGAGAGATGAGTTCGATACCAATAAAAGTGTTGCTATTTTCTGCGGCAAAGGAAATAATGGCGGGGATGGACTGGCCATTGCCCACTTGCTCATTGCCAATGGATACGAGAATATTAAAGTTTACATCGTCAATTTTGGCACCAAACAAAGTGATGATTTTGCTATTAATTTACAACGGATCGAGGAAACACGCTGTAAAAAAACAATCATTCATGCGCCTGCTGATTTAAAGAATATCAAAGCAGATTTAATTATAGACGCAATTTTAGGCTCTGGCTTAAATAAACCTTTAAGCGGTGCATTTGAAGAACTGGTTCAGATCATCAATAAACTGAATAAAAAAGTTTACGCGGTTGACGTACCCACAGGTTTTTTTGCTGAAGGCAGGCTGCCAAAGGATTATAATGGCATTAAAGCCTATAAAACAATCTGCTTTCAAAGGCCTAAGATCAATTTTTTCTTTCCTGAATCAGCAGTTGCGACTGAAAAATATGAGGTGGTTGATATTGATCTCGATGAGTCATTTATCCAAAAACAGGATACCGACTTCCATTTGCTTGAAGAAAGCGACATCCAAAAGCTGTTAAAGCCACGGAAATTATTTAGCCATAAAGGCACTTACGGTCATGCCTTGATTATTGCCGGAAATACCAATACCATGGGTGCGGCGCTGCTTTCTTCAATGGCCTGTTTGCATACCGGTGCCGGATTAACCACGGCATGTATCCCGCAAAGTGGCTTAACGGCTTTAAATACCACCTTGCCAGAGGTGATGGCAATGCCAAGGGACGAATATACACGGATTGAGAACCCGACAAAATATCAGTCTATTGCCATAGGCCCAGGTTTAGGCACCGATCCGGAATATGAAAAGTTGTTAGAAAGCCTGATTATGGCAGGTCAGAGCCTGGTAATTGATGCGGATGCCTTAAACATCTTATCAGAAAGGCCTGATTTAATCGATAAGCTTGCTCCCAATAGCATCCTTACGCCTCACATGAAAGAGTTCGATCGCTTGTTTGGTGAACATGATAATTGGTGGGGCCGGGTAGAAAAGGCTAAAGAACAGGCCCAAAAGCTTAAGATTGTGATTGTACTTAAAAATCAATATACTTTTATCTGCCTGTCCACAGGTAAAGTTTTAATTAATCCAACAGGCAATCCGGGAATGGCGCAAGGAGGCATGGGTGATATTCTAACGGGCATCATTGCCGGCTTTTTAGCACAAAAGTATCCTGCAACAGATGCTGCTATTTTAGCTTGTTACATCCATGGAAAAGCAGGCGATGATTTGGCGCACGAACGTTTTGTCGTTACTGCCTCTCAGGTGGCTACAAGGGTATCGGAAGCGATTAAAATACTCATCTCCAAATAGTTTATGAAACTGATTGTGGAAAAAAAATAGCGTTAACCTACTATGCTTCTAGTTTATAATGTATAGTTTAAGGGAATATTTAGTAATCAGATACCTAAAAACGGAAAATTTAAATTAATTATGGCACAAAAAGAATACACGCTGAACGAGTTAATTCAGGAGTCGGCAGAAAATCCAAATGAGAATGATTTTTTCGAATTGGAAAAACCAGCCATGTTGGAAGTAAACTTGAAAAACCAAAAGATCCTGGCAAAAGCAGGTTCGATGGTTGCCTACATCGGGAATATCGATTTTAAAAGAGAAGGTTTATTGAGTAAGGGTTTAGGCGGCTTGTTAAAGAAAGCCATATCAGGTGAAGGTACCTCATTAATGCATGCTACCGGAACGGGTAAATTATACCTGGCAGATGAAGGCAAAAAAGTAAAAATCATCAAACTTCAGAACGAATCGGTTTTTGTAAACGGAAACGATGTACTGGCTTTAGAAGAAGGCATTAAAAATGAAATAAAAATGCTGAAAAGCATTGCAGGGATGATGAGCGGTGGTTTATTTCAGGTTAAACTTTCGGGCAGTGGTTATATTGCCATTACCACGCATGGAGAACCGATTTTATTAAGGGTTACAGGTAATCAGCCAGTATACACTGATCCTAATGCTACAGTGGCCTGGTCTGAAAACCTAACGCCCAACATCAAAACCAATTTAACTTTCGGTTCTTTTATCGGGAGGGGAAGTGGTGAATCGTTTCAGCTGGAGTTTTTTGGCGAAGGATGGGTATTGGTACAGCCTTACGAAGAAGTGAAGTACGTAGCTAAATCTTAATTTTCGAATCATCATTTCGATCGCAGTGATAGACCTTGGTCAACAAGGTGTTTCACTGTATATGTTGTTCAGGTATTACATTTCGCTCAGCAGACTATCCATCTTTTTTTTGAAAGCAATTGCAGCAGCATTTGGGCTTAGGTAGTCCTGCCATTCGCTTTACCTCTCTACGTTCGGTGTTCGCTGCTGTCAGGTTTAGTTGGCACGGCCACTCATCCTATTTGGGGCTGCAGCAGAGCACAAAAAATGCCAATAGCTGGTGCTTCGCTGGACAGGATCTACCCCCCCCATTGTTCATAAACCCGGTAGTAACGGAAATCCTTTTTATTGCTTAAAATGGATTAAGCTAAACCTATTGCCTGAAACGTTGAGTTGCAATAAAAAGATTGGAGTGTAGAACGGGACGGCAGCACCTACGGAGCTGGAACTGTTCGTTTTCTAGTATAAATATCAACAAAAATTAATGTTATAAAAACAAAAAATCCCGGCATTTTATCAATGTCGGGATTTAATATATTAAATAATTTTTCTTTAAACACCACCCATTACGGTAAGTTTATCCATGGTTGGGTTAACGCTTCCGCCCATGGGCTCTAAAGTTACGGCAAAAGCCTGTGCTTCCTGGATGGTCTGCATTTTTACCAAAGCCTCATTATTGGTTGAATCGGTTTTACCAAATACACCTAAACTTACTGGTTTACCGTTTACCAAAGCCCATAACTGATATTCGTGTTCGGCATCAGTTTTTGGTAAATCCATTGCCACATAATTAATCAGCACACTTTTATCTTTTTTGTTCCAGTATACCTTCATTTTAGAAGACGGACTAAAAGCCTGTCCAGCCATACGGATGGTTGCCCATTCTTTGCTATCGGCCATGGCAGCCATGTTATCCAAACCCTGGTTTTCAAATTCCAGTTTGCTTACTACACCGGCAAATTTTTGTTTGTCTAAGTTTAAACTTGCAATTTGGTCGTGTGCGGCGTTCAGCTTGTTATAAGTAATAAACAACGCTGCGGTACTTACTACCAATAAAGCTACACAAGCCACTAAGGCGTAACGTAAAGTTCTTACTTTAGCATCACTTCCATCCAAACGTATAATTCTTGGTTCTTCTGTGTAAATTGGTTTGGGTTGAACATTCACATTCTCTTCAACTTCACTTAAACCCAACTTCTCGAATAATCTTGTTTCTACATCTGCAGATGGTTCTACAGCATTTTGCATAGCATATTGCTCCATAGCCTGCTCAATAGCAGCTATTTCATCTCTAACCTCAGGGTTTTGAGATGCTATTTCCTCCACCTGCAACGCTTCTTCAGGTGATAAATCACCTAAAACGTACAGCTCAAGTACTCCAGATTCGATATATGCTTTTAAATTTTCCACGCTCAATTAAAATTCCTTCTCAATTCAATAATAGCCAACCGGATCCGGGTTTTCACCGTACCTAATGGCAGATCTAACTTTTCTGCGGCCTCCACATGTGTGAAACCCTTGTAATAAACTAAATCAAGAACTGCTTGTAAATCCGGTTTAAGGTTTTCTACAAGTTGCTTAACTCCAAGAACATCGGGATTAAACGTAACCTTGTTTTGTTCATCAACGAAACTTACGTTATTTTCTATATCTTGGTTTTTGAGTGAATTCTTAAAATCTTTAGAACGTAGTTTGTCGATCGATAAATTGCGGGCAATGTTCATCATCCACGTAAACAAACGTCCTTTGGTATTATCATAGTGTGTAGCAGACTGCCAGATTTTTACAAAAGTTTCTTGTAATACATCTTCAGCAAGCTCAGTATGGGTAATAATGCGTGAAATAACGCCATAAAGTGCCGAAGAATACATGCTGTACAATGTTTTTAGTACCGCCGGATCTTTCGATTGCAGTGCTTGAACAAGTTCAGGTTCAGTTAGAGTTAATTTTTTTAATGCAGTCACTATTGGTCACTAAGATACAATACAGAACAGTAAAAGCAAAAAAATGTTTTACAAATACATTCCGCTAGGGAGTGCGATTTATAAAACATTCTAAATCAGTAGTAAATAAATGACTTATGCGATTCCCTCGATCGGAAAAAGATGCTTTTCTGCATGGTATGATGAACGTACCAGCGGACCGCTTTCTACATATTTTAAACCTTTTGCCAAACCCGCTTCCTTGTACATCGCAAAGGTATCTGGGTGGATCCAGTCTACAACAGGGTGGTGGTTACGGGTAGGTTGTAGGTATTGGCCTAAAGTTAAGATGTGAACACCATTGGCAACCAGATCGTCCATAGCTTCGAAAATATCTTCTTCAGTTTCACCCAAACCAAGCATAATACCTGTTTTTGTTCTTAGGCCAAATTCTGAAATTCTTTTTAAAGCCTCTAAACTTCTGTCGTATTTGGCCTGGATACGCACTTGTTTGGTTAAGCGCTTCACGGTTTCCATGTTGTGTGAAACCACTTCAGGTCTTTCTTCCAAAACACGGTATAAATTATCCCACTGACCTTTAAAATCGGGGATTAAAGTTTCTAAAGTTGTGATAGGGCTTTCTCTGCGGATGGCCTGTAAGGTTTCTGCCCAGATAATCGAGCCCCCATCTTTTAAATCATCACGGTCTACTGAAGTAATTACGCAATGTTTAACCCCCATTAATCTTACCGAATCGGCAATACGGTTGGGTTCGTCAACATCAACTGCCAAAGGCCTGCCGGTTGCAACTGCACAGAAAGAACAGCTACGGGTACAGATGTTGCCTAAAATCATGAAAGTTGCCGTACCTGCTCCCCAACATTCGCCCATATTGGGGCAATTGCCGCTTTCGCAGATGGTGTGGAGCTTATGCGTGTCTACTAAACTGCGAACTTGTGCATATTCCTTGCCAACAGGTAATTTTACACGTAACCAATCTGGTTTACGTTTAACTTCAGTTACAGCAGGTACTACCGGTAAATCAATCATGCCACAAAGTTAACGAATAGGATTGAAATGTTGCAATATGGAAATGTTTGAGGGTTGTAATAATGTAGGAATCGTTGGTTAATCGGTTAATTGTTTAAATCGGTTAACTGTAGGGAGCAAATTGCAAAGTCGGCTATGAGCGGGGCGCTATGCCGGCTTCGCAAGTCTAGATGGGGCTAAAACAGATCCATTTCAAATGCAACCTGCCGCTTATTCTCCTTAAAGCCAAGCCGCTCGTAAAATTTATGGCTTTCGGTACGTTTTATATTACACCTTACCTTTAGTTTTTTTACCTGATGTTTTTTTGCCCAAAGCTTTACGTTTTCAATTAACTGTTTCCCGATATTTAAATTGCGGTAAGTTTCGTCTACAATCAAACCTCCAATTTCGACAAAAGGGTCGGATTCTATCCTCAGGGTATAAAAACCATGGATCCAGCCTGCTATATGATGATCAACTACGGCAACAAATGCGCAGTTTTCGTTATTGTTGTTGATCTGCTGAATTCTAAGTAATGTTTGCGCCATGTGGCTATCATAACCCAGTTGGGTAGCCAGTTTGGCTACGCCCTCGGCATCTTTTGCTGAAATTTCTCTAATCTGAACCATTGTTTACGGATGTTTTGATAGGGGAAGCTAAAATTAGAGATTAAAATTTGTTTTAAGGTCAGATGATAACAGTTGAGGGTATGGAAACTGTTTTTAAATGTTACTTAAAAATCATAAGCTTAACATTGCAACTTTAAAGGTTTTAACTTTCTAACTAAATCTTACATTTGCAGTATGAATACTGGCTTACAGCTTTATAATACGCTTTCACGTAAAAAAGAACTTTTTCAACCGCTAAATGCGCCCAACGTTGGGATGTATGTTTGTGGTCCTACGGTTTATAGCGATGTGCACCTGGGCAATTGCCGCACTTTTATATCATTCGATTTAATTTTCAGATACCTTAAATATGCCGGTTATAAGGTGCGGTATGTGCGCAATATCACTGATGCAGGCCATTTAGAGGGCGATAGGGATGAGGGCGATGATAAATTCGCTAAACGTGCAAAGTTAGAACAGCTGGAGCCGATGGAAATTGTACAGAAGTATACCTTAGGTTTTCATGATGTACTGCGCATGTTTAATACCTTGCCACCAAGTATCGAACCTACCGCAACCGGGCACATTATCGAACAGATCGAAATGATCAAGGTAATTATGGCCAATGGTTATGGTTATGAAGTGGATGGCAATGTATATTTCGATGTAGAAAAATATAGTAAGGAATATAATTATACAATCTTAACCAACCGCAACCTCGAAGATATGCTGAACAATACCCGCGAACTGGGTGGACAGGACGAAAAACGCGGGAGGTTGGATTTTGCCCTTTGGATAAAAGCGAAGCCAGAAACCTTGATGCAGTGGCAATCGCCATGGGGAATGGGTTTCCCGGGCTGGCATATCGAATGTTCGGCCATGAGTGCCAAATATTTGGGTGCCGAATTTGACATTCATGGCGGTGGAATGGACTTAGCGGCTACGCACCATACCAACGAAATTGCTCAATCTGAAGCTTGCAGCCATAAACAGCCTGCGCGTTACTGGATGCATACCAATATGCTTACAGTAAACGGTACGCGGATGTCTAAATCAGCAGGGAACGGTTTCCTTCCTTTAGAATTATTTACCGGAGCACACCCGCTATTGAAGAAAGGCTATAGCCCGATGACGGTGAAGTTTTTTATGTTGCAGGCACACTACCGCAGTACATTGGATTTCTCGAATGATGCCCTGGATGCTTCAGAGAAAGGCTTTCGCCGCTTAATGGCCGCCATTGGTTTGTTGGATAAGCTAACGGTTTCAGAGCAGAACGATTTTGATGTTGATGTATTGAAAGAGAATTGTATCAATGCAATGAACGATGATTTTAACAGCCCGATTTTAGTTGCTGAGCTGTTTGAAGCGGTAAGGATTATCAATACCGTTTATGATGGTAAAGGAAAAATTTCTGCCGAAGCTTTAGAAAAGTTAAAACAGCTGATTAACGATTTCGTATTTGATATATTGGGACTGAAAGATGAGGATGCAGGTGGAAACGACTTAAATGGCGTTTTAGATATGGTCATCAATTTAAGGACCGAGGCCAAAGCGAATAAAGATTATGCCACTTCTGACCGGATCCGAATTGGCTTACAGGAATTGGGTATTCAGCTTAAAGATGGTAAAGAAGGTACAACCTGGAGTAAAGCGTAATTAGCTCTAGGGTAAAGTAATTACAGGCACCTTTAAAGGCCCACGGAATAATTGCTAGGAAAATACATATTTGAATTTTATTTTTAAGTACAGATCCATTCTCCCTTCAAAGGGAGAATGGGGATGAAAAATAAATAAGATACACTTATGAACAACAACTATAATCCTAAACTAAAAGCTTTTGCCAGAGGCCATCGAAATGATAGCACAAAAGCTGAGATAAGAATGTGGTGTGAATTGTTGAGGGATAAGAAAATGCTAGGATATCCCTTTTTAAGACAGCGACCGATGGCGAGTTATATTGCAGATTTTTTCTCAAAGGATTTAAAGTTGATCATAGAGGTTGATGGGCTTAGCCATGAGTGGGAGGGGCAGTACGAAAAAGATCAAGCGCGTGAAAACGTCTTAAAAGCTTTGGGCTTTCAAGTTTTAAGATTTAGTGATGCTGAAGTCATGCGCGATATCGAAAATGTGGATAGGACAATTCAACGTTTTATTGAGGAGTGGGAGAAGGACCATCCTAGGCTCACCTAAGTAATTGATTTTTTACCAGGTCATCCCCTGCCCCCTTCAAAGGGGGACGAGTTAAGCCCGAGAAATAAATCCTATACATTTTAAGTCCATCACAAAATCCATTCCCTTCAAAGAGGGACGAGTTAAGCGCGGGAAAACAAATCCTATACATTTTAAGCTCACCACAAAATACGTCCCCCTTTGAAGGGGGCAGGGGGATGGTTTAGGAAGTGCCTTATACATTTAACCCGTAAAGAAATATGTTCCCTGTTAACAGGGGCAGGGGGATGAGAAATAAAATACACTACTTTCACGAATTTTCCGTTACATTAAACAATGAACAAAAAACTACTAATCCTGCCTTTATTAGCTTTAATCGGATTTGAGGCCTGCCAGAATAAAACAAACCAAAGTACTGATGACAGCGGAGAACAAACAGTACGTTTGTCTTCTCCGGATTTTAATGCGGATAGTGCTTATGCCTACACCAAGGCACAGGTGGATTTTGGTCCGCGGATTCCGGGCACAACTGCGCATCAAAAATGTGCAGACTATTTGGTGTCTAAACTTAAATCTTTTGGTGCGGCGGTTAGCCTCCAGGGTGGGCAAACGCAAACTTATGATGGTAAAACCTTTCAGTTGAAAAATATTGTGGCCGCTTTTAATCCTGATCAAAAGAACAGGGTTTTAGTTACCGCACATTGGGATGCGCGTCCGTTTTCTGACAAGGATACCGATCCTGCAAACCAATTAAAACCTTTCGATGCGGCAAACGATGGGGCTAGCGGTGTGGCCGTCATTTTAGAAATGGCACGTCAGATTCAAGAAAAACAGCCAAATGTTGGGGTTGATTTTGTATTGTGGGATTTAGAAGATTATGGCAAAGCCGATGATGAAACACCTGATGACGCCACCTGGTGCCTGGGTTCTCAGTATTGGGCCAAAAAAGCAATTGCTACAGGTTATAAAGCCTTGTACGGTATCAACCTGGATATGGTCGGTGGCGGCAATGCCCAGTTTTCACAAGATGAGATTTCCCGGCAGAACGCGCCCAATGTGGTAAATAAAGTTTGGGAAATTGGTAATGAGATTGGTTATGCTTCTTATTTTACGGCCATACCAAGTGGGAAACTGGTAGACGATCACTTTTGGGTGAATAAGGCGGGCATCCCTGCTATCGATATTATCCATTATAATGATAATGGTGGCTTTTACATTAACTGGCATACCCAGTTGGATAATTTGGCCAATATTGACAAGAATACGTTAAAAGCAACCGGACAAACGGTCTTAGAAACCATTTATAGAGAAAAATAGGTTTTTAATGTGTAATTGTTAATTACTTTTGGATTCATACATCAAAGAAAATTTTATATTCGCCAAACATATTATCCTAATTAATAATGAAACAATTATTTTCAACCGCAATAGCTTCGCTTTTAGCCCTAGGCGCTTTTGCCCAAAAAAGTGACGGAACAACCAAATCTTTAGTAAATGCAGAAAAAGATTTCGCCAAGTCAATTGCCAAAAATGGAGATAAAGAAGCTTATATAGACTATTCATCTACCAGTACCTTAGTATTTAGGCCAAACCCGGTGAATGCTAAAACTTTTTATGCGGGCAAGGCAAATGCGGAAAATGATGTAACATGGACACCAAATTTGGCAAAGGTATCGCGCAGTGGTGATTTAGGTTTTACCACCGGCCCTTATGAAATTGGAACTTCAGAAAAAAAATACGGTCAATATCTATCTATCTGGAAATCGGAAAATGGCAAATGGAAATTGGCGATCGATCTAGGTACGGAAAGTAACAAACCTTTGGCTAAAGTTACACCACTGTTTGTTGAACCAAAAGATCACGTTGCCCCTAAGTTCTTAAATGAAAAAGAAATTAAGGCTGGAAAGGAAATTATCATCACCACCGAGAAAACATTAAATACCTTATTGAAAACGCATGGTATTGCTGCTTTTGGCGGTTTTTTAACCAACGATGCACGTTTGCTTTTCCCGGGTAATGAAGCCATTGATGGAAAAGGTAAAATTGTTGCTTTTTATAACAGCATGATCAGCAAAATCAATTTGAAAACAACTGGCGTAGATAAAGCCATCGGTAGTGATTTCGCTTATACCTATGGTGTTGCTACTATCGATTATAAAGCCGATCTACGCGAAAGCTTTAACTATGTTTTCGTTTACGAGAAAGCTGCAGATGCAAGCTGGAACTTAATTGTACAGGCATTTGTACCAGCAGAAAGATAAATAACCAATGTGAATTAAAGAGGGCTATCCATAAAAAGAGGCCCTTTTTTTATTATGGAAATTACTGTTCCTTGCAACTACGGTTGGGTTTAGCCCCGATTGAAGCGGCATCCTTGTAGCGCAGCGAAAAGATATAGCGGAAAGCGGGAACAGGCCTTCATAGAAGCAGGGTTTTTGCGCTTCAAAAAATCATTTTCACCAATAAAAACACCTATTTTACGTTTAAAATTCATGCATAAAAAATTACTTCTGTTATCTACTCTCGTTTTATTGGTTTTTAACGTTTCCGCTCAAAAGAAAAAGTTTGATGTCCAGGGAAAAGCGGGCGCACGCGGCATTATGCCCGAAAATACCATCGAAGGTATGTTAAAAGCCCTGGATTTAGGCGTTACCACTTTAGAAATGGATGCGGTGATTTCGAAAGATAAACAAGTAGTACTTTCTCAGGAACCTTACTTTAACAACGAAATTTCCCTGCAGCCCAATGGGAAAGGGATTACTTTAAAAGATCAGAAAAATTTCAACATCTATAAGATGAACTATGAGGAAATTAAAAAGTTCGATGTGGGTAGTAAAGTACACAGTCGCTTTCCGGGGCAAATGAAGTTTAAAGCCTATAAACCCTTGCTATCTGAAACAATAGATGCGGTGGAGGCCTATGTTAAGGCACATAAACTGGCTAAACCCGTGTATAGCATCGAAACAAAAACGATTAAAAATGGGGATAACGAATTTCATCCTGAGCCTGCAGAATTTGTAGATCTGATTATGGATGTCATTAATGAAAAAAAACTTGCTAAAAGGGTAATTATCGAATCATTTGATATGCGTACACTTCAATACCTGCATGAGAAATATCCAAAAATACAAACCTCACTATTGATCGATGAAAAAGAACCCTTTGAGGATTATATCGAAAAATTAGGGTTTAAACCGACCATTTACAGCCCTTATTCGGTGCTGGTGGGTAAAGGCTTGGTTGATCGTTGCCACGCCATGGGGATCAAAATTATCCCTTGGACCGTGAATACGGTGAAGGATGTAAAGTATTTTATGAGTTTGGGCGTAGATGGGATCATTACCGATTATCCCAACATTATGGGGCAACTCAAATAACGGATTTAAGCCATAAAAAAAAAGCGTCGCGATTAAAATCGGGACGCTTTTTTATTTATTCTCTTGAGCTATGCCTAGTGATGCGATTCAGGAGCTTCAGTGTGGTTTACCTCTGTTTTCTCGTGAGAAGAAGTTTCTTCTCCATGGTGGAAAATTGGTCTTGTGAAAGCCACAAGAAGGATTAATACAATAATCCAAGCCGTTAATGGTAATGCCCAAATGCCTTTAGTTTGCTGAACCGGCGCGTGTGAATCGTGAGCTGACATATCGAATATTTTTGATTTAAAGATTTATGCTTTGTAATTGTGTGGTAAAGATAGCAACAAAATTAAAATAAAAAGATTTAAACTGGCGATTTGTATCTGAAAGTAATGGTGGGCAAATGGCACTGCCTCTTATCCCTGCAAATCGTAAATCATTGCTTTTGTACTGTTCATTTTGCTTTTGATGCGGTTCTGGTGTTCGAGCAAGGTGTTTTGTTCATCCTGGATAGCATTAAACAGTTCAGCTTTTTTAAAGTAGTTTGCTGCTTCCACAAAATTTTGTTGTTGCTCGGCATGCAAACCTAAACTTTCGTAAATGTGTGCTTCGCAAACGCCCGGCACAAGCAGGGCTTTATCTGCAACCTGTTTTACCAATTTATGCATCTTCAGTGTGATCACAAGCTTTAAATATGGCCCGTAAACTTCAGGGAAATCAGCGTCTAACTCAATGCAGCGTTTGTAATAATAACCAGCAGTTTTATAATCTTTAAAGTGGGTTTGATAAATATCGCCCAACTGAAAATAAGCCCTTGCATAATCAGCGTCGAAAACGATAATCTCGTTAAAATATTGAAGCGCTTTAGGCAATTCGCCCCAATGCAATTCTTCAATGGCCTGTAGATATTTCTCTTCTACAGTGGTGTAAATGTCCATAATGGATATAATTAATTTTGATAAGCGGTAAATGGCTCAGCAAATGTGTAATAAAATGATTTTAATTTGGATTTATATGCCCTGGAGCTTAAAACCGATTAAGGGTTTGGGAGGGAATTTAATTCCATACCCAAGCCCTTTATGCCACAAGACTGGCTAAAGTTTAATTGCTGAGTATGTAGTTGACGTAGCATTTCTATAAATTTTGATGCAAAGATATTTATTTTCAGTGAATTACAAATTTTAATATGAAATTATTATCGGGTAACATGAGCAAGATATACGATAACATAACTTAATATACAAACTACACGATTGTAATTGACGGATTGGAAGAAGTTTTTGAAATGTTGTTTGGTATCGATTATTTTTGCTGCTATCAACCAAAAAAGCAGTGAAATGCCAATGTCTAAGAGATCAAAATATCCGTTAGTAAGATGAAATAGCTGCAACAATTCTAATCCAACAGCGAATATTAGCGGAATAAAAACACAATTAAAACGCTTTTTATAAAATTCAAAATAAAACTCTTTCGAGGTTAGGGTGACGCAGAAAATCCATAAGCCTTCTGGCAACGAATAAATAATGTATCTGTTTAGAGGTAAGTTCTCTGTGATGGTTAGTTTCAGACTTTCGTAGGTTTTAAAAGAAATCAGCTGAATAATCATCTGATTCACCAATGTCTTGTCAGTACGGTAAAAGACATAAATAAACAGGCTAACAATTAGGGCAAAAAAAATATACCAATAATGCTTTTTCAAGATTTAGTGAAGATTAGAATTTTAAAATAAGCAAGCGGTTTCAGAGCAATTTCTTTTTCAAGTGTAAATTGATCTATCGCCTTGATATCTTCCATGTAAAATAAAGATTTTAAATGGAATAACTTAGAGCCTGTATTAAATATCCGATCGAGATATTTTAGCCAGTTATTCGGGGTAAAATGGTTTAGAATCAGTAGTTTTCCATTGGTTTTTAAAACATTATGGCACTGTTTCAATAGTTTTTCAGGGCGATCCACAACGGCAATAACATGTGATAATACAACATAATCAAAACTATTATCTGCAAATTCGAGCTGTTCGCCATTCATTTCATACAAGTGTATGGCGTCCTTCGAATTCTTTTTGGCCATATTCAACATCGAAGAAGAAATTTCTATCCCAGTAATTTCGTGATTACGATATAAATTGAAATGTGAGCCATTGCCTACGCCGATTTCAAGTAAGTTTCCGTAGGGCAGCTGATTAATCTCATTAAAGAATTTTTTCTTTTGAGGTTTGAGAAAAATATCGACCAGTGGATATAGAAATGAAAACCGGTTATAAAAATTCGTTTGAGCGCTCAATGTTAAGTTTTAAGAATTAAATTGAATTAAAGCATTTTTAATCTGTCGCCTATGCCTTAAAACATGAACTATAGCATGTTCGAGCATTTGTTCTACATCATATTGCTGGCCCCACCTGGTGTTTATTTTTTTAGATTGATCCAGCTCTTCCATGGTAATATTAGGGTTTTTTGTAAAAAAATCCTCATTGTATTTAAGCGCCTTCCGGAGTCTGGAAATATAAAGTGCTACCTCATCAAATTGAATTCTTTCTGGTCTAAGGATTTCCAATCCAAGGGAATTTTCGATATACACGGCATAACTGAACATCGAAGCCGTTACATGCGTTAAAATGGTCTGAATGGAAATACAGTCTGTATTTGAACTTACTGGCTCAATGGTTTTTAGCAGTTGCTGCTGACTGATCGGTTCAATCACCATAATCAGTTCATCAACTGCTTTTTTATATTCGTCCATTAATGCGGCTATTGCACCGGTGAGGTTGTTGGTACCCATCTTAAGACAAATATAATAATTTTAGTTGTCGGGATTTGCAATCAGGCCTGTTGTATTGTGGATTGTAATCCACTAGCGGACGGATTAAAAATCCTTAGTTCATAAGAAGGGATTACAAATTCCGACTAAAAAAAATTAAAGTTTTATCATTACACTGCCAGATGCAAGATCATGGATGGCCCTTCTCTGTAGATTTGAATTGATTGTTATAAAGGAGATCCAACCCAAAGACAGTTTTATTGGGTAACGGAGAATAGCTTGACCGATATTGATTTTTTGGTGAATATCCTCATTTTTTCTTACTCTTATTCCTTTGACATAATTGACAATAGTGCAGCCAAATGTCATGAAGAGTGGTTCGTAAATCACAAATAGAAATGCAAACAATAAAATCCGTACCCATTCCGGTATATTGTTAAAGCGGTCTAATACATTTGAAAAACACACCATAAGAATGATCATAACTATAGTGTCGATAAATGTAGATTGTAACCTTTCTACTAGGCTTGGATATTTTTCTTCCATTTTGAGTGCGCTGATTAATTTTAAAATGTAAGTTATTAAAAATAATAATATTTTAAATACTTAATCATGCATTACGATCGACGGGATTTGCAATTACAGGCTGAGTTTGGATTGTAATCCACTAGCGGAAGGATTAAAAATCCTTAGTTCGCAAGACGGGACTACATATCCCGACTAACAATACTACAATAAATCTTTAATGATTTTTTCGATCGATAAACCTTCGGCTTCTGCGCGGTAGTTACGCACAATGCGGTGGCGTAATATAGGTTCGGCAACGGCTTTAACATCTTCGATATCAGGAGAGTATTTTCCGGTAACTGCGGCATGGCATTTTGCGCCCAGGACTAAAAACTGAGAAGCACGTGGCCCAGCACCCCAGCTGATATATTTATTCACCGCATCAGTAGCGAATTCGCTGTTCGGGCGGGTTTTGGAAGCTAATTTAACGGCATATTCCAAAACATTATCTGTAATAGGAATATCGCGGATCAGTTTCTGGAAATATTGGATATCCTCTGCATGGATAATTTTCTGCAGCTGAACAGTTTTATTGCTGGTGGTATTTTTAACGATGTTCAGTTCATCTGCAAAGGCAGGATAGTTTAATTGAATGTTGAACATGAAACGGTCCAGTTGCGCTTCGGGTAGAGGGTAAGTTCCTTCCTGCTCAATCGGATTTTGCGTAGCCAGAACGAAAAAAGGTTTTGGTAAAATATGTGTCTGGCCTGCTGCGGTAACCGATTTTTCCTGCATGGCTTCCAGTAAAGCTGCCTGGGTTTTTGGGGGGGTACGGTTAATCTCATCAGCCAGGATAATATTAGAAAAAACAGGCCCTTTTATAAATTTAAAGTGCCTGTCTTCTCCTAAAATCTCTGCGCCAATAATATCGCTTGGCATTAAATCCGGTGTAAACTGAATGCGGTTGAAGTCGAGATCTAAAACAGACGCCACAGTTTGTACAAGTAAAGTTTTGGCTAATCCGGGTACACCAACCAACAGACAGTGTCCGTTGCTAAAAATGGCGATTAAAACAGATTTTATGATGTCATCTTGTCCAACTACTATTTTGCTTATTTCGGCTTTAATGTTGTTGAAAGATTGATGAAGTGCATCAACAGCTTCTACTTCGTTCTTATACTGCATTGGTGTTATTTTGCGGCTGTGGTTTTAGTCCAGATTTTTAATTCATCACAGGTGTTAAATTCGTCATCGATTTTAATATAGGTGCTTTCGCGACGTTTCTCAAACCATTCGCTTAAAGTACGATTAATTTTATCACTTTGAGCGGCATCTCTGATTTTTGGGAAATCCTGAACAAGATTTGCTTTGTGTGGTGGTATTTTTGATTTTAAGTATAAAATGCGGTAGCCTTGTTTTCCATCGGCAGCAGTAAACAAATCTGGTTTGGAAATACCACCTATTTTCATGCTGTCAATCACTAAAAATACTGAAGGATCCAACTTATCAACCGGAATAAAGGTACTTCTTGCCTGAACGTTTTCGGCATTCAGCATCATACCACCATTGTATTTACTTTCTTTATTATCCGAATACAGGTTTGCAGCAGCGGCAAAGCTTAATTTTTTACCGATAATATTATTGTAAATACTATCTGCGTGAAGTTTTAAACGGGTTAAACTTTCTGGTGTGGTTTTAGGCATAATTAAGATATGTCTAACGTGTACCTGCTCGCCTCTGCGTTCCAATACCTGTAAAAAGTGAAAACCATAATCCGTTTCGAATACAGGCGAAATTTCACCGGCTTTAAGTTTAAATGCCCAAGCCGTAAATTCTTTAACCATTGTGGTTCTGTCGATAAAGCCATAATCACCACCATCAGCAGCCGAACCCGGATCTTCAGAATAGGTTTTAGCCAAAACGCCCATATCCTCGCCACTTTTAACCCTTAAGCGAAGTGCTTCAATTTTATCGCGGAATTTTTGCTTTTCTGCTCGAGTTAACTGAGGGTTTAAAACCACTTCACCAACTTCAACTTCGGTATTAAATTCAGGAATGCTATCACCAAGAGATTTGAAATATTTTTCAACTTCCATTGGCGTAACATTGATGTTCTCGGTAATTTTTTGTTGCATTTTCTGCGCGATCAATTCGTCTTTTACCGATGGTCTGATCTCGTCTTTGTACTGTAAAACGGATTTGTTCAAAAATTGCTCCAAACGCTCCTGTCCACCCGCACGTTGCATACTATAGCGCATGCGTTTGTTTACCTCATCATCAACCGCACCATCCTCAACCATTACCGAATCGATCTCGGCCTGTTGTTTAAGGAGTTTTTGAGTTAAGGTTTGTTGTAAGATTTTACATTTGATATCATTATTGGGCTGGTTTCCCTGGTAAAGATATTGTGTGTATTGTTGGTTTAAATCTGATAGCAGGATAATGTTATTTCCTACAACAGCAGCAACTTTATCAACGGTATGCTTTTGCGCGAAACTGTTTAAAAACAGGCAAATTAAAGCGGTTGCTACTAAAAAAACTTTCTTCATTCTATTTGTTATATTTTGCAAATTTAATATTTATGGTCTTAAAATGTCAGTTCGGTTATAGCTTAGCGAGTTTTTTAAGCTCATTTTCATTAACCTTGACCTGATATTTCTGTTTAAGGCTTTTCAGCCATTTATCTTCTAAACTCAGTTGGTAATCGGCAATTACCTCTCCTCTAACTTCGTTTAGGGGTTTATTGTATTTTTGTTGGTTTTTACTATAAAAATCATCTATCGCCTGTTCATCTTCCTGTGCTTTATTCCAGATCTTTTGTTCTGAAACATTGAACATTAAAACACCCTCGCGATATTCGTTCAATAAAAAATCGCGGTCTTTATTGCTTACCCCAATTTTTTTATGTGTTGTTAATGCATCTTCGTAGGTTTTGATTTCCTCCTGATAACTCGCATTTTTATCCAGCCCCATATCACGGGCATCCAAAACCTTCAGTTTAAAATTTATGTACAAATTTAAATACGTTTGTAAAGTGTCGTACGCAGCACTAATGTTTCCATTATGGCTTTTTTTGTATGCCCACATAAACTCCTTGGCACTAATTGATTTACCGTTAATTACAGCAACGTTTTGCGCAAACGAAACACTATAAATAAAGCTGAAAACAAATAGACAATAAGCTTTCCTCACACAGAGCACTCTATAAATTTTAAGGGATAAAAGTAACAATTAGCGACGCTATTATAAGATATTTAACTAATTTTAACAGAAATTATTATTCAGCAAAAATACGAATGGAAAACCAGGTTACCAACAATGCGAATGCTTTACGCTTATTTTTTACCGAAGAGGTTTTTTTGGTGAAGGACGAAAGTGTGGAAATTCTGCCTTTGCGTAGCGCTGAGCAAGCTTTTGTTGCTGAAAATGTTTCAGTTACCGAAGCAAAAGAATCTAATGTTAAGCCTGAAATAGCACAAATTCCTGAGATTAATGCTACAAATATTCCGAAAGTTTATCCACAAGGGCCTGAAATTCCGCATATTGTGGCGGAACCTCTGCCTGAAAAAACGTTTAAATTTTTAGGTGGAAATAAAAAATCGGTACTGATTTTAGTGAATGATAAACAGTATGATGTAAGTACCGAACAGGGTAGGGAACTGTTGCGTAAAATTGTGAAAGCCGTAGATCTGGGAACGCCTGATTTTGCCATTTTAAACTATGCAAATTACAGCGGAACTGATTATGCCGAACTGCACCGTTTTTTTAAACCTGTTATCATGTTATCCTTTGGGGTGGAAATCGCCGAATTAAAACTGAACCTCAGCTGGCAAAATGAAATTATTGTCCACGAAAACACGAAGATAATTTTTGCGCCTAATCTTCATCATTTGGATAGTGATTTAACTGCGAAAAAACTTTTATGGGGACATCTGCAGAAAATTAAATAGTGGTTAGTATTCTAGTATCAAGTATGGAGAATCAAGTATCGGGAATCAAGATCAGGTATTGTAATCTTTGCACGGAACTTAACCTTTTAACATTCCAAATTTTAACCATGTACTTTTCCAAATGAAAAAACTTGTTTTTGCCACCAATAACCAACATAAAACTGAAGAAATACGTGCCGCACTTGAGGGTAAATATGAAGTGCTGAACCTGGAAGATATAGGTTGTTTTGTTGACATTCCTGAAACGGCTGATACTTTCGAAGGAAATGCAACTTTAAAAAGCAGTTATGTAACAGATCATTTTAAATTAGATTGTTTTGCCGATGATAGTGGCTTAGAGATTGAGGCTTTAAATAACGAGCCCGGGGTTTACTCCGCCCGGTATTCGGGAAGTCGTGATAGCTTAGAAAATATTCAGCTGGTTTTGAAGAAACTTGAAGGAAATACCAATAGAAAGGCCAGGTTTAAAACCGTGATATCTTTAATGCAAAATGGCCAAAACCATATTTTTGAAGGCATAATTGAAGGAACAATCAGAACAGAATTATCTGGTTCAAAAGGCTTTGGTTACGATCCCATTTTCCAACCTGATGGGTATAAAATCACTTTTGCCGAGATGGATATGGCAGAAAAGAATAAAATCAGCCACAGGGCACTAGCACTTGGGAAAATGATGGTTTTTTTGAAGGAGGAATTATAATTTTAATACCAACCTAAACATAGCGTCACCCTGATTTAGTTCAGGTCTTTGAGTGTCTAAAAAGATAATGGCCACCGAGTAGCTATCAGGCCTTTGAAAAAAATAGAGACGACCAATAACACAAGTTCAGCACAACGTTAAAGCAAATTACATTTTACCAACCACCTTTTTTACCTGAATAGTATCCTTTTTCACTTGAGTAGAATCTTTTTTGGGTAAAATGGGTTTAATGCCAAAATTGCCAGTATCTGCGGGTTTGGTTTGGGGGGCTTTTTTGTCCAGATTCAAACTGTCTTTTCCAGATGTAATTTTGGGTTTAAGAACAGGAGTTGTAGCGGTCTTACCAGTTGGGGTTGTTGTTTTTGTCCCAGCTTGGGTCTTACCAGCAGCAGTTTTGGCCTTTGCTTTGGGCTTGGGCTTTCCTGAAGAGCCAATGGCATCTTTTTTCGATTTTGGGCGTTCTGTTGGTTTCCATGAAAATCCTTTTAACACATGGTCTTTGGCAATGGTATTTTCCGGATTTAAGGCACCCTCAACTCCCTTGATATAAACAATATCTTCAATCGCATTTTCTTTGTCCTTGAAAATAAATTTTATCCTGCTGCTTAACGTTTGGTTCATTTCTTTGTAAACCTTGGTGCTGTCATCCTGAGTGTAATAAATGCTTTCGGCGTTGCCATCAACATACAGGTTTTTAAGTTTTCCATTATAGAAGAAACCCGTCATTAACCTGCCCTTTATCTGGTTAAACCTTAATGAATCTGCTGGTGTATTTACCAAAAAAGCATTTCTAAAGGCCTGTAAATTATTGAGTTTCTTATTCTTGAACTGAACAAAAATGGTATCACCAACCTGTTGCGAGCCTTCCGACCAGATAATCGGATTACTATAGCAACGTAAAGTAGAATCGGCACTGGTATAGAAAAGACTGTCGGTTTTGGCCTGGATATTCGTTTTAAAAATTTTAACACCGTGATAAGCTTTAATAATACGGGTTTGAACGGTATCAGCCGGATTAAACTTAGCGGTATCATTTGGTTTGCCAGGTTTTAAATTTCCCAAGCCCTTTGTTAAAGTATCTTTAAGACCCGGCTTGATTGCCTTTTTTTGTAAGCTATCGATTTTTGTTTTGGAAAGTTCTTTAATTATGGGTGTTGCCTTGTCTGCTATCTTCTTTTGCAGGCTATCAACCTTCGATTTTGAAATGTCTTTTGTTATAGCACCCGCTTTATCCGTTATCTTCTTTTGCAAACTATCTGTTTTAAGTTTAGGCAGATTTTTGATGATGGAGTCGGCTTTGCTTTTTAAAACATTATTTTTTTGCAAACTATCGGTGTTAAGTTTAGGCAGTCCTTTACCAAGAGAATCTATTTTCGAGTTTAAGCTATCAATGTTTTTATCCTTCAGATGGAGTGGGTCTTCTGTTTCGGCCTCATCTTTGTTCTTTTTCTTTTTATCAGCCTTGTTGTTTTTGCGCTTATTCCTGTCTTCTTTTTGAATAGATTCAGTTTCTGGTTTAAATTTTGGCTCAGCTTTTCCTTTCTTTTCGCCAGCATTTTCATCATCTTCACCAACCTGATTATCGGCTTTGATCGAAATTTTAGGAATTAACTTTAGCGTTTTCTGTAATACCATTTGTGTTTCCAGCGTATCCGCACCCATCCATAAACTATCAGGCCTCTTTTTATTTTTCACTAGGATAGAATCTTCAGTACCGATGCCCAGATAAGCATTTCGGGTGACCAAGGTACGTTGATCTACTTTATAATAGTAACCCAGATCGCCGAACATTTTCATTTTATCTTTGGTGTCAGAAAAAACAATATTTTTTACGGCTTTACCAATGCCTTTTTTGCCATAATAATATAAACTATCTCCTTTTAATGATCTGGTACCCTGGGTATACAGGTTTTTCTTTCCGAAAAAGGCATCTTCACTAAGGGTGTTGTATTGGCCATTTTCGGTATACAGGTTATCGTCTTTTCCCTTGATATTGGTTGGCCCATAAAAAAAAGTCCATTTACTTTGCGTATTGTAACTCATGGTGTCCGATTTGATAGTTGATTGGGGTGTAACTACCAATACATCATATCTAAAATAGGCATCGTTCGAATTACTAAAATAATAGCCGTTTTTACTCGTTACCGTTACTTCCTTATTTACAATTTTGCCGCCACTGGTGTAGGTTCCTATTTTGCTGAGGGTATTGTAATCTAAAATATTGGTGGTTAAGGTAGAGGTTGGATCTTTCATCACCACATTTCCGGTTAAATGCGCATGTTTTTTATTCCCATCATATTCCAGTTGATCGGAATAAATATCTGTAGTAGGCTGGTTGATATGTACATTTTTAAAGGCCTCAAAATAGTTCCGCTCACTATAGAAAACGGCACTATCGCAGGTTAAAGTGGCATTGTCCTGTTGGAAAACAGGGTTACGCAGGTAACTGATTTTTTTCTTGGTGTCTCCGGTAATCTTGGAAAATGAAACGATTTTTATCTTCGAAGCGGGTTGCTGACCGAATAAAAATACTGGACTAATGAGAAGAAATAAAAAGACAAATAGTTTTTGCACATTACAAAGTTAGTTTTTTGTTCCGAACGTTCGGAATACCAGTTAAAATTAAATATTTTTGATGGATGTTACCCTTACAGCAATTTCGCGATTTTATTGAACAACAGAAGTTGTTTGTTCAAGGTAACCGCATTCTTTTGGCCGTAAGCGGGGGCAAAGATTCAGTATTAATGTTGCATTTGTTTAAAGCAATAGGCGTTGATGTTGGTGTGGCACATTGTAATTTTAACTTAAGGGCCGATGAGGCACAACGGGATGAAAGTTTTGTTGCGCTACTGGCTAAAAATTTAGGCTTGCCTTTTTATGTAACGCATTTTGATACCAAAAAATATGCAGCCGAAAATAAAATTTCTACCCAGATGGCTGCCCGCGATCTGCGCTATAACTGGTTTGAAGAAATTAGGGCAAAACAGGGGTATGATTATATTGCATTGGCCCAGCACCAAAACGATGCAGTTGAAACCGTACTCATTAACCTTACCCGTGGTACGGGAATAAGCGGCTTACATGGCATTTTACCTAAACGCGAACAGCTGATCAGGCCATTGTTATTTTTAACCCGGAAGCAAATTGAGGAAATCGTAACCACCAACAACATTGACTTTGTTGAAGACAGTTCGAATGCCAGCACCAATTATACCCGCAATAAAATCAGACTGCAGATTGTTCCACACCTCCAGGAAATTAATCCAAACCTGGAAAAGACCTTTGCTGAAAATATTTCCCGTTTTACGGAGTTAGAGACTTTTTTGAATATACAGGTTCAAAAACTGGAAAATAAACTTTTAAATAAGCGGACTGATGGGATTTATATCCCTTTAGAAGAGATTGCCAAATTAAACCCGCAAAAGCTACTGCTTTACGAATTGCTTAAAACTTTTGGATTTGGCGAAAACGTGGTTCAGGAAATTTTAGACAGTTTAAAGGCTTTAAGTGGTACACATTTTTTTAGTTCAACTCACCAGGCCATTATTAACAGGCGCGATCTGGTCATTGTTGAAAAAAATAGCTCAGTTACCTCAAATCAGTTTATCCATCCAGCCACAGAAAAAATCGTTTTTGGAAATGATGAAATTTCTTTGAGCTTTACAGCTGAGATAAAATTTGAAGCTAATTTGAACAGAGCCTACGTAAGCGCCGATAAATTAATTTTTCCCCTGGTGTTGAGAAACTGGCAAAATGGAGACAAGTTTATTCCGTTGGGGATGCGCAATCCCAAGAAAGTGAGTGATTATTTTATCGACGAGAAAGTTCCCTTGCATTTGAAAAGCACCACGCCGATTTTAGTCAACGGAAATGGTGAAATTGTTTGGATTGCAGGGATGCGTCAGGATAACCGATATAAATTAACTACTGCAACAAAAAAAGTTGCTATATTCGAACTCAAAATTAAATAAGTGGAAAGCAGATACGCCTATATCGAAAAACAGTACATCGGCCGCGATTATGTCCGCATTTTCATTCGGTTGATTATGGCTGCATTCTGTTTTGCTGCGTATGTTTATGAGCGCGACCGCGACAATACGCAGGATTTATTTCTTGTTGTGGGGTTCGGGATTATCGGTGTTTCCATGCTATTGCTTTTTCTGATCCAGTACAAAATTATTGTGGATAATGGCAGTATGGTGCTGGATGGCCTTTGGACAACCAAACGTGTTAAAATTGATTTGAACAGTATTGTTGATGTACGTAAGGCAACCTATAGCCGTTATTTTTTCAATAATCCGGTTTATAATTTACATACCAAAGGAACAATCCGTTTCTATTCATCAGGTAAGGATGCGGTTGTATTAACCGATCGGGATGGTTTAGAATATTTTATTGGCACCCAGCGGCCAAATGAGCTCTTCCTGGTGATAAAAGAAGAAATGAGAAACCTCAAGTCATAATTGTATTTTTCATAAATAAAATCTCTACTCAATTTCTCGTCTTTTTTATTGCAATAGGCCGACACGCATTATAGATTAAAATCGGGTACATTTGCGGTAACAACAATACATTTATAATGAAAATAGGAATTGTTTGCTACCCCACTTTTGGTGGTAGTGGAGTAGTTGCAACAGAGCTTGGTAAGGCACTTGCTAACGAGGGTCATCAGGTTCACTTTATCACTTATAGCCAGCCTGCAAGGCTCGACTTCTTTTCTGAAAATCTTTTTTATCACGAGGTTTCGGTAAGGAACTATCCACTTTTCGATTATGCACCATACGAATCGGCACTGGCTAGTAAACTGGTAGATGTAGTCCGTTTTGAGCAATTGGATGTATTGCACGTTCATTATGCCATTCCACATGCTTCTGCTGCTTTTATGGCAAAGCAGATTTTAGCAAGCTACGGCATTCATATCCCGGTGGTGACTACTTTACACGGCACCGATATTACTTTGGTAGGAAAAGACCCAACATATAAACCGGTGGTTACTTTCTCGATCAACCAAAGCGATGGCGTAACTACGGTTTCGGAAGATTTAAAAGAAGATACCTACCGTCATTTCGAGATTACAAAGGAAATTAAGGTAATCCCTAATTTTATAGATTTTAGCCGTTTTAGTTTACAGGCAAAAGATCATTTCAAAAAAGCAATTGCGCCAAATAATGAACGGATTTTAATCCATACCAGTAACTTCAGAAAAGTAAAACGTACTGAAGATGTCATCAGGATCTTCGAGAAGGTGCAGGCGGTAATCCCATCAAAACTTTTAATGGTTGGCGACGGACCGGAGCGTGTGTATAACGAGCAGCTTTGCCGTTCGCTGAATATCTGTGAAAATGTACGGTTTTTAGGCAAACAGGATGCGGTAGAAGAAATTCTTTCTGTTTCGGATCTTTTCCTGATGCCTTCCGAATCTGAAAGCTTTGGTTTAGCCGCCTTAGAAGCCATGGCTTGCAAAGTACCGGTCATTACCACGAACGCTGGCGGTTTGCCGGAGCTTAATGTAGATGGTTTTTGTGGTTACATGAGTAATGTAGGCGATATAGATGCCATGGCGGGCCATGCAATCGAAATTTTAAAGGATGATGAAACGCTTAACCGTTTTAAAGAAAATGCCTTTACCAGGGCGCAAGATTTTGACCTGAAAAAGATTTTGCCAGAATATATCAATTATTATAAAGAAGTGATCGAAAACTCTTTACAGGTTAAATATTAATTGCTGGTTCACTCATATTGATTCCTAAGGAAAAAAGTTTTGGTGTGCATGCACAACAAAACTTTTTTTACGTTAAACAGAATTTGATTGTATCTTGATATGCTGAAATCCGCTATTTGATCATTCGCATCAACAATATTCAATAAAAGTAAACTTTCTCAAAATCAAATGATTATAAATCGTATCTTTGCGGCTTGAAACGGTTTAGTGAGTAGGAATTTCAAAAAACGTTTCAACAAAAATAAAAAAGAGGTTAGTCCCAATGAAGAAAATAGTTGATTACAGAAAGCTTTTGAGCGTAGACAAAAATGCTGAGTTAAAAGAGCTTAAATCGGTGTACCGCACATTGATGAAAGATTGTCACCCTGATAAATTTCAGCAGGAAGAAGAGAAATTAGATGCAGAAGCAAGAAGTAAAGAAATTATCGAAGCTTACCATTTCCTGGTAAGTATTGCGCCAGAAACACGCGAACAAAATATCGAAACCTATACGCAAACCACTACATTGTCGAATATTCAGGATTTCGAATACAAACAACAGGTTTTAAATATCCAGTTTTTTGATGGAAGTGCTTACGAATATTTCGATGTACCAAGAGCAATCTATGTGAAATTGGTAAATGCCGATTCTCCGGGACGTTTTGCCCGCAGGCATATCTTTAATGAATTTCCTTACCGTAACGTTGCCAGGGTTGCAGAACCTGCATAATACGGTTAATTATAATATTTAAAATGGTCCCGATGAAAATCGGGACCATTTTTTATTCCTTGATATCAAATAAAGATAGTTTTTCAACCTCCTCTGTTTCTGGTAGCTCTACTCTTATCTCCATATGGTTTTCTCTTTTATTAGATTGGGGAATCGGAACGCCCCCTCCAAGACCCACAGAAGCCAGAAGGATCAGCAATACCAATCCTGTTAGCCTCATTGTTTTTTTGAAACTTTTCATGTTGTAAAGAATGCTGATTTGCAGTGGAATTAACCCGCAAATCTCTATTGAAAAAATAATGGAAGCCCTAATTAAAAGGCATAGATTAAAAGCCTGATTAACTTAGGCAAGCTGTTTCGGCGGGATATTGAACAGTTGCTTCTTGAATGAAAAAGCGTTCCGTGGTTGATATAGAAAAGAATATTTCGATGATTTTTGTTAATTTGACCCTTACCAACTGATTAAAAGCAGAAACTTGCAGGCTGTATTTTTTTAGTAAAATACCTGTTTTTCTTCGGGTCTTTCGAAATCGGGTGGGATTGGCAAAATTCCTTTGTATTTCATAAACCCATTCCGTTTGAAAAACCGGGTTTGTTTGGAGGGCAGTTGAATTGTTGTAGTTGTTCGAAACTGTGAACAAACTCAGAAAGAGGGCAAATAGTATCGTCCACTTTAAAGTGGCTCTTTCTAAGTATGATGATTTGCAGTTCATTTTCTTTTTTTAAAGATAGTATTTTCCGCTTAATTCGTCATACTGAACTTGTTTCAGTACCCATCATGCTAATTTTTTAATATACCCTGAAATAATTCAGGATGATGATAAGTGTCGTTCTGCTTACTCGATGGTGTCGAACAAATCATCCCAATTAGGATTGTTTTCGTTAATAAGGTTTATCTTCCAAGCTCTCTTCCAGTTTTAAGTTGCTTCTCCTTTGCAATTGCTTCCTCAATTGATTCAAATTGCTCATAATAAACAAGTTTATTACAGTTGTATTTGGCAGTAAATGAATTCGGATATTCCTTTTCTTTATGTTCAATGATTCTAAAATACAATTCAGAAGTAACGCCAATGTATAAGACGGTGTGGGTATGGTTAGTTAATATGTAAACACAGCCACCTCTTTCCATAGTTTTTGTTATGTTATGTTTTTCTGAATAGGCCCTGAAACAAGTTCAGGGTGACAACCAAGAAGAGAGTTTTTATATAAATCCCTCAGTTCACAATTCTTTATTTAGTTATTCAGCATGGGTTTAAAACGGCTGTCTTTGTTTCTTAAGTCCAGACCGCCTTCGTAAACCGATTTTAAATTTAGAAGATAAAAACTCCAGCCATTGTGGCAACCCAAACGGATATTTCTCCTGGAGTGATCATCCAGCGGAATATCCCTTTGCGTAAGTTCAACCACCGTATATTCAAACTCTTCCCTGAGACTAATATCTACTAAACAATCTCCGGCAAAAGTAAACTGAAAATAATCTTTGCCGTTCGCTTCGGTTATGGTTCCATTTTCAATATCATCATAGAGATACCAGATCCACTTGTACCGATCACCCTTAAGCGCATTTTGCATTTTGCTCAGCAACACATTGTTTTCATCGGAAAATTCTGCGTCACTTAAAAACCATTTCTCAATTTCACTGGCTTTTGTCCAGGCATTGTAGATATCTTCAAGCTTTGCTTTAACTGCTATCCTGATCGTGAATTTCGTCCAATCGAAGTTTTCCATTGGCTTGATTTTAGGGATTAATTAAATACTAAACAAACAGGGGCGCCAACGTCAATTCTTTTGCCACTATCGGTTAATCTGCCTGTAGTTTTATTCCGGTTGAAAATAACAACATTGTTGGTGTACTGATGTCCGATCAATAAAAATTTTCCGCTTGGATCAATGCTAAAGTTTCTTGGTCCTTTGCCCAATGTACTTACCGTTTCGATAAATTTCAATTTTCCTGTAGGTAAGATTGAGAAAGCCGAAATGCTATTGGCATCGCCACGGTTGGTTTCGTAAAGGAATTTACCATCTGCCGAAACGTGAATATCTGCCCCATCAACTTTCCCTGCAAAATCTTTAGCTGTGGTGCCGATTTCCTGGATTTTGGTTAAGCTCCCGTTCGAATACGCAAAGGCAGTGATGCTGCCATTAAATTCGTGGGCTAAATAAGCAAACTTCCCATTCGGACTAAAAGTAATGTGTCTTGGGCCAGTGCCAGCATTGGTTTTAAGTACTGATTTAGCTGTTAAGGTTTTTTCTTTTCCCGCTGAGTTGTAGTTATAGATATAAGTTTGATCTTCACCCAGATCGTTAACGATCAAGTATTTATGGTCGGGTGTAAATTTAACCATGTGTACATGGGCACTCTCTTGCCGGCCCTTCGGATCGATGCTTTTTCCGGTATGTTTGATTACCTGCGAGGCTTCATTTAAAGTGCCATCCGCTTTGCGTGGAAAAACGGCTAAACTGCCTCCGCTATAATTCGCGACGATTACATTTTTGGCATCAAGGGTAATAAAGCAAGGATCGGCGCCCTGGCTGTCAACCTTGTTTAAAAAAGTTAATTCGCCAGTTGTAGCGTTGTACTTAAAGGCGCTAACGGTACTGGTGGTTCCGGTTTCATTAACGGCATAAATAAATTTTTGATCAGGAGAAACAGCTAAATAACTCGGGTTAGCCGTGTTTTTTGTGATGCTTTTTATTTTTGTGGCGGCTGTTGCAGTGTTAAAATTATAGGTGTAAATACCTTCACTTTTGCCTGGCGCAGTATAGGTGCCGACAATAAGGTTATAATTGTTTTTCTGCGCAAAGGTTAGGGTTGATAGGATACTAAGTATGAGCACTGAACTGAATTTTTTCATGAAAAAACGATATTGATTTTAACAAATATGGGGAATTAAAATGTAATTCGCCACGAAGGCACAGAAGTGCAAGCCAATTTTATGCGCATTTGTAATGCATGTTACAAGACGACGCCATCATCTTGCTCATTCATCCACTTTTCAAATATGGCCGATCATTCTGGAGAACTAAAGCAAAAAAAAGGCAACCATTGGTTGCCTTATATCTTATTTAATTAAATGTTTAATCTGGATCAGTTCATGGTCTTCAAGATAACGCCACCTGCCACGAGGTAGATCTTTCTTGGTTAAATTGCCATAAACAACACGGTCTAATTTTTCTACATTGTAGCCCAGGTGTTCGAAAATACGGCGAACAATTCTATTCTTCCCACTGTGGATCTGGATACCAACTTCTTTTTTAGTTCCACCTGCAACGTAAGAAATATTATCAGGTTTAATTAGTCCATCTTCCAGCTCTAAACCAAAAGCAATTTTGTTTAAATCGCCTTGTGATAAAGCTTTATCCAGCTCAATATTGTAAATTTTAGTGATACCGTTTTTAGGATGCGATAATTTATCCGCTAAATCACCATCGTTTGTCATTAATAACAAACCTGTGGTGTTGCGATCTAGGCGGCCAACGGGATAAATACGCTCACGACTGGCTTTATCAACCAACTGCATTACGGTACGGCGTTCCTGTGGATCATCAGTAGTGGTGATGTAATCTTTTGGTTTGTTTAATAAAACGTAAACTTTTTTCTCGCGTTTTAATAATTCGCCGTTATAACGTACTAAATCTTTCGCGGGATCAACCTTATGCCCCAACTCGGTAATGGCTTCTCCGTTTACGGTAATAATGCCGGCAGCAATAAGCTCGTCTGCTTTACGGCGTGAGCAGATGCCTGCATTTGAAATATATCTGTTCAGGCGGATTAAGCCTTTATCTTCATTTGTTTTACGGCCTTGGGCAATTACAGTACGTTCCGGGCGGTTAAATTCTGTATCTCTCGGCTGTGCATCCTCGCGTTTTCTAAACGGACGGGTGTCGCCTTCCCTTGGTTCCCTGGGCTTTACATCTCTTGAGCTTCCAGCACTCGGCTTGAAATCATCTGATTTGCCTCTTGATTTAAAATCTTTGTAACTTCCTTCTCTAGGTTTGAAATCTCTTGATCCACCATCTTTCGATTTGAAATCACGCTCACCTGTTCTTGGTTTGTAATCTCTCGATCCGCCATCTCTAGGTTTAAAGTCGCGGTCGCCAGTTCTCGGTTTAAAATCTCTCGAATCTCCATCCTTAGATTTGAAATCGCGGTCTCCTGTTCTTGGTTTATAATCTCTTGCACCACCTTCTCTTGGTTTAAAATCCCTGTCTCCTGTTCTTGGTTTGTAATCTCTTGATCCGCCCTCTCTCGATTTGAAATCACGGTCGCCAGTTCTTGGTTTATAATCTCTCGATCCACCTTCCCTTGGTTTAAAGCTACGGTCTTCTGATTTTGCGCTACTATCTTTTGATTTAAATTCGCGGTCGCCAAATTTGAATCCCTTTGATTCTCCATCTTTCGATTTAAAATCACGGTCCCCCGTTCTTGGTCTGAAGTCTTTTTTGTCTCCGAAAGATTTTGATTTGAAATCTTTACCGTCTGAGCTTCTGGGTTTGAAGCCGTCTTTTGAATCGGATGATTTTTTGAATTTGCTGTCTTTGTCGTCTGATCTTCTTCTGTCAGACCCGGCCGAACTGCTTCTGCCTTCTGTTTTCCGACTGCCTGGTTTGGACTTGTCATCCCGACTGTTCCTGTTGTTTTTATTTATCATGATACGCTTTTAACCACATTAAAAATGCGGGTTGCAAATTTATGAAAAAATGATGAACATAACAATTTTAAGAGCGGAAAAATTAGCTAAAAAAATAGCCTCTAAAATAGGAAAAACCGGCTGAATTTCAAAATTTAAAATCCACGTTTAAAGCACTTTAGGGGGCGGTTTTCGGGCCTAATTCTGTAACTATTTGATAATGTGCTTATTATTTTTTACCTTTGCCAACGTTTTTATATAAGTTCACCAAAAAAAGGAGGAAAATGTTAAAGAAACACATCGTACCATTTGCGGTAGTGGCAACACTATTTATCTTGGCAAAAGTGTTCGCTTACCAAATGCCCTTAGCACAAAAAAGTCTTTTAAAAGAAGAAAAATTAAACACTACAATACCCAAATCTGATAGCCTAAAAGTCGAAAACGAGGAAAGCCCTCTATCTTTAATGGCACAGTTGAATTTCGCGGAAGAAACCTTGCCTTTAGGCGATAAAAAGGTAGAACGCAAAATGAAAAAAATCCTAGCAGCACACACTTACGGAAACACACAAACCAACCGCCTGCATGCAAAGGCAGCAAAATGGTTTCCCGTAATTGAGCCTATTCTTGCTGCATACAAAATTCCCAACGATTTCAAGTATTTGGCACTTGTCGAATCTGGAATGACGGAAGGTGTTTCTCCAAAAGGTGCAGCCGGAATCTGGCAGTTTATGCCTGGCACGGCCCGTACTTATGGATTAAGAGTAAACGGAAATGTAGATGAGCGCTATAATCTGCGCAAATCCACCATCGCCGCCTGCAAATACATTAAAGAAATGTATAAAGGTTTAGAAAGCTGGACGTTGGTAGCTGCGGCTTACAATGTTGGCGACGGGCGCCTGCGCAAGCAGATCGATAATCAAAATCAGGACAATTACTACAAAATGAAGTTAAACCGCGAAACCGGTGGCTATGTTTATAAAGTAATTTCCATGAAACAGATTATGGAGCATCCGAAACGTTACGGTTACGAAAAACCGAGAGTATTATTGGCTTACAACGCCGAGTAATATAATAATTAAGATAAAGACAAGCATTTGGTAAGGCGTCCCGTTTTAAATCGGGACGCTTTTTTTTTTAAGATGATTCACAGATCATGGGATTTCACAGATTTATATGCTGATCGTACTTTTTAACACAAAGTCACGAAGTTATTTTTATCGCTATGCTAACTAATGACGAATGAAACAATGGCCAATGAACTAATGACCAATGAACGATTGAACTAATAAACCATTTTCTTTTCTTTGCATTATGTTCAAACTGCGCATCAGTAAAATCATTAATCAACCAGGTGATAATATTACCTTTCAATTTGAGGAAGTGGATCATGGATATCCAAAGTATCTGGCTGGTCAGTTTTTATCGTTGGTTTTTCAGGGGAAACATAAAGAGGTAAGAAGGTCGTATTCATTTAACAGTTCGCCCGATGTAAATGAGCCTTTGGCTATTACTGTGAAAAGGGTAGAAAATGGAGAGATTTCGAGATTTCTGCACCATAAAACCTCGGTAAATGATGTGCTTTTGGCACAGGAGCCGCAGGGATTGTTCAGTTATCTGCCTGACGAAAACCAGGAACGTGATCTTTTCCTTTTCGCGGCAGGGGTGGGCATCACACCTTTGTTTTCCATTATGAAAACGGCTTTAGTACGTGAAAAAAAATCGTTGATCACATTAGTATATAGTAACCGGTCAAAAGAAGATACTTTGTTTTATGATGAGCTGAACGAATGGCAGGAAAAATTTCCTGATAGGTTAAAAATTGTTTGGGTTTTTAGCAACAGCAAAAACTTAATGACGGCCAGGTTAAATAAGTTTTACATCGAGAAGCTGCTCCAAGAACATTTACATTTCGACCGTAATGATGCGTTGTTTTATAGCTGTGGACCGATTATCTATATGGATTTATGCCGGATCACTTTATTGGGTATGGGTTTCGATATTAAACAGATTAAACGGGAAACCTTCGTATTGCCTGAAGATGAGGTAGATGAAGATGATAGTTCTGAAAAGATAATTGATAAAAATACCTATTCGGTGATTTTAAATTTTAAAGGAGAATCCTATAATCTTGAAGTGCCCTGGCCCAAACGGATTTTAGATGTTGCGCTCGAAAATAAGATCAAACTTCCATATAGTTGTCGCGGTGGGGTATGCAGTACCTGTGTGGCCAATTGTACCAAAGGCGGGGTAAGGATGGATTACAATGAAGTGCTTACGGACGATGAGCTCGAAAGGGGAAGGGTTTTGGTTTGTACCGGGCATCCTACTGAGAATGGGACGACGATTGAGTGGTAGATTAGTTCACTGGTTTGTTGGTGGCATGATGCTTATTGTTACATCGTCATCTCGAGCGGAGCGCAACGAAGCCGAGAGATCTTTGACGTACATTTACTCAGGTCTTTTCTGAAAAATTTATTTGTTAAGGTAGCAACCAAAACCGCCATCCATTCCAGTATTTGCTGTAATAAAAACCAAAAGTCTCATAAGTAGCTCCCTTATCTATTCCCTTTGATGTTAAATAATTATTGAAAGCTTCCTGCTGATCGAATGTCTGAATCACATCCGACTTTAGATCATAAACAAAATAATTTTGGTTGAGGTCAATATTATATTTATCTGATTTTCCGTAAACATAATCGTTAGTGATAGCAAATTCATTTATATATACAACGCCTTTGTTCTTTTGTTCGATATGCGACAGGAGATCTGTTTGCTGGATTTCTCTGTGATGACCTATTGGTATCCTGGCACTATCACCAAGTCCGTGGTCGCCATAGTAGGAAAACATGAAGCAGAATAATCCGAAAGAGATAAATATCCAGCTCGATATCCATGTTAACCCTTGTTCTTTCTTGAAAAAATTGGATAAAAGCCCAGCTTTTGGTTTAACAAAGTATGTTATACCGAAAAATATTATTGAAGAATAGATTGCGCCTTGGACGGAAATTTTAAATAATTCAAAGATAAAATGTATCAATGCCATTTTCTATGATTAACTGAGTGAGAATTTAGGTTAAAGAGGAAGGTTTTATTTAATCTCTACGGGATTAGGCTTGATAAATTTTATCGAAAAATAAATCATATTCAGCAATATACCCATCAGCAAGGTCATTCCCCATGTTCTAGGATGGCTAAGTGGGTGCATAAATCTATCCATAATGTCTCCGGCTAATCCAAGCGGATTGCTGATAATGTCCCAGCTGTTCCATCTGAGATAACGTCCGAGGTAAATCCCAAAACTTGCTAAAAATATAAACGAAATAATTAGCGTGCTGGTCAATTTTCTGTTTAAATATGTGCTTAAATGCTTTTCGATATCCATCAGGCTGATCAGGCCATATACCAGCCCTGTCCAGGCAAATGATAGAATAAGAACCAAATCAAACCATATTGGTGCAGAGCCTTTCAGTTTTAGATGGAAAAGATCGGTAAGGATATATGGTGAGTTGGGGAAAAATAATATCCAGGAAATAATCAGCAATATTAAGGGTAGCTTTTTATTTAATTCATAAACGACCATTAAAGAACTTATCGTCCATGGTATAATTGCCAGGAACAAATTCCAGTTCAAAAAGAGGAATACCTTTGTGTCTGTGATCAAATATCTGGTTATGGATATTGCCATGCAAAATAATGTCATAGCAATTAAAAGCATTGTAATCTTTAATCTTCCAAGTTTTTTAAGTTTCTGTACCATAAGATGAGCGTTCGATATTTTCTCTAAAAATACAAAACCGTTACCTCATTATCGGCGTTTATCTGGTATGACGAGATTTTTTTTTACACTTATAATCTGCCTCTTCTGTTTACCATTATTCGCCCAAGATCCTGTTGCTGTAAAAAGAGAGTTTGCAAATCGTGAATATATTCATTTGTATAAAGAAAATGCCGATCTGGCGTATACGGCGCCCGGCGGAGAATTCGGTGCACCTTCAAAATATGTAATTAACGGCAGGTTAACCACAACCTATATGCTGTTGGGTAGTTACAAATCGCCTGTTGCATTTGCCATTATTCCTGATTTTACCGTTCGCGTGAGGAAGGAATTTTCGGCAGCGGTGCGTACGCCAAGTTACCGGCTGGGTTTTGCCGTTTACGCCAGGTTAAACACCGATCCTGAAAATTATAAATACGGCGAATTGGCTTTTACGCATCACTCTAACGGACAGGACCAGAACGCATTTAATACCGATGGCACCATTAATACCCGTACCGGGAATTTCAATGCCAATTATTTAACATTATCTTATCGGTTTGGTGATTTCGCACCAAGCCATGCCGATGAAACTTATTATTCGCTCAATCACCGGGTAGGTTTGCAATGGTATAAATTCTTTAGGTATGAGCCCGCCCTTAACGAAGGTTTTGGTTTTACAAGGCTCTTGTATAATTTCTCCTGGCGGAGATACGATGAAGTTGAAAAGAACGCGAAAAATAAGCCGAAAGCGAAAACCGAAAAAGAAACCTGGCGTTTAAATACTGAGCTTTCGTATGCAATCAATAAAATTCCATCAAAAAATCTGGCCAATATCCAGAAAAGATTAAATGCCGAAATCAATTTTAATTACAGCTTTCCATTTATGCATAACGTGTTTTTGATGGCTGCTGTAGGTTATTATGGTGAAGATAATTATAACATTTATTTTCAGGATCATTATGGATATGTGCGCGTAGGCTTATCATCTGGTTTCCTACGGAATAGAAGTCGACATTATGACAATTAATAGGTAATCCAGATTGGTTTGGACTTTCTTTTTGATAAAATTTTTAGCATTTTTGCGGATTGAAATTGAGTCTTTTTTAAGGCTTAATTTTGCCCCCAATTTAAATAAAATATGAGCAATAAATCTATCGACCTCGGCGAGCAAAAAGATGTAGAAGTATACGGTGCGAGGGTACATAATTTAAAGAATATAGATGTCAGTTTTCCGCGCAACCAGCTTGTTGTGATAACAGGTTTAAGTGGTAGCGGTAAATCTTCATTGGCTTTTGACACCATTTATGCCGAAGGACAACGCCGCTATATGGAAACATTTAGCGCTTACAGCCGTCAGTTTATGGGTGGAATGGAGCGTCCTGACGTGGATAAGGTTTCGGGTTTGAGTCCGGTTATTGCCATTGAACAAAAAACCACCAGCAAAAACCCACGCTCCACCGTAGGTACCATTACCGAGATTTACGATTTTATGCGTTTGCTTTATGCCCGTGTTGCCGATGCCTATTCGTACAATACCGGCGAGAAGATGGAGCGCATGAGCGAAGACCAGATCCTGCAGAATATCTTTAATAAATTTGATGGGGCAGCGGTGAATATCCTGGCACCGGTTGTTAAGGGTAGAAAGGGCCATTACCGCGAACTTTTTGAGCAGATCCGTAAACAGGGTTACGTAAAGGTGCGTGTAGATGGTGAAATAAAGGATATTTCTGCGAAAATGCAGGTAGACCGTTATAAAATCCACGATATTGAAGTGGTGATCGATCGCCTGATTATTGACGTAAAAGATAAAAAACGCCTGCTCGATTCGTTGCAGATTGCGATGAAAATGGGTAAGGGCGTAATCAAAATCAGCGATAAAGATAATAACGTAGCCCACTTTAGCAAGTTTTTAATGTGCCCAACCACGGGTATTTCTTACGATGAACCTCAGCCGAACAGCTTTTCATTCAACTCACCTTACGGTGCCTGCGAGCGTTGCGATGGTTTAGGTTATATTTTCGTAGTGGATAAAGAATCGGTAATCCCGAATCCAAAGCTGAGCATTTTAAATGGGGGATTGGCTCCATTGGGCGAGTACCGCGATATCTGGATGTTCCAGGTATTAAAAGCTTTAGCCAAAAAATATAGTTTCTCGCTTTCTACCCCGATCGAAAAGTTAAGCGATGAGGTGGTAAACATCATTTTAAACGGTACGCCTGATCTGATCAAAGTTGAGGTAGAGTACAATAAATGGAACGTTCAGAATTATAATATCACTTTTGATGGCATAATTAAAATGCTCGAAGAGCAGAACGAAAAGAGAAGTGAATCTGCATCTGATGATATGGACGAGTTCAGGAAACTGAAAACCTGCCCGGAATGTCATGGTGCCCGTTTAAAAAAGGAAAGCCTGCATTTTAAGGTTGATGGGAAGAATATCTTCGAACTTTCATCAATGGATATTAACAACCTTCATCAGTGGTTCGAAAAAGTTGATGAGCGTTTATCCGACCGTCAGAATATTATTGCCAAGGAAATTTTAAAGGAAATTAAAGCCAGGATCGGTTTTTTAACCGATGTGGGTTTAACCTATTTAACTTTAGATCGCACAGCCCGAACACTTTCAGGCGGTGAGGCCCAGCGTATCCGTTTGGCCACGCAGATCGGTTCGCAGTTGATGAACGTCATGTATATCCTCGATGAGCCCAGTATTGGTTTGCACCAGCGTGATAACGAACGTTTAATCAATGCACTTAAAAATCTCCGTGATTTAGGGAACACCGTTTTAGTGGTAGAGCACGATAAGGATATGATTTTGGAAGCGGATTGGGTAATTGATGTGGGGCCTGGAGCAGGTATCCATGGTGGAACTGTGGTTGCTGAAGGAACTGCTGCACACATTCTCAAATCAAACACTTTAACGGCTGATTACCTTAACGGTAAAAAGAAAATTGAAACGCCAAAAGTCCGCAGAAAGGGCAATGGACATAAATTATCGATCGTTAAAGCAACCGGACATAATCTAAAAGAGGTGTCGGTCGATTTTCCTTTGGGTAAATTTATTGCCGTAACAGGTGTTTCTGGAAGTGGTAAATCGAGTTTGATTACCGAAACTTTATACCCGATTTTAAACCACCATTTCTTCAGGGCTAAAAAAACACCATTGCCTTATGAGAAAATTAACGGATTGAAGGAAATCGATAAGGTAATTGAAATTGATCAGGCACCTATTGGCAGAACACCACGTTCAAATCCTTCTACCTATACGGGGGTTTTCTCCGACATCAGGAATCTATTTGTTCAGTTGCCCGAAGCAAAAATCCGTGGTTACAAACCTGGCCGTTTCTCTTTTAACGTAAAGGGGGGGCGTTGCGAAACCTGTCAGGGTGCTGGTTTAAAGGTGATCGAAATGAATTTCTTACCAGATGTGCAGGTGCCTTGTGAGGAGTGTGGTGGAAAAAGATACAATCGGGAAACTTTAGAAGTCCGTTTCCGCGGAAAATCCATCAGTGATGTGTTGGATATGAGTATCGAAGATGCCTGTAACTTCTTCGAAAATATTCCGATCATCTACAGGAAAATAAAAACCTTGAAAGATGTTGGTTTAGGTTATATCACTTTAGGGCAATCGTCGGTTACCTTATCTGGAGGCGAAGCACAGCGTGTTAAACTGGCTACTGAGCTTTCTAAAAAAGACACCGGTAAAACCTTCTATATTTTAGATGAGCCGACCACCGGATTGCACTTTGAAGATATCAATGTGCTTTTGGGTGTATTGCAAGAGCTGGTTGATAAAGGAAATACCATTTTGGTCATCGAGCACAACTTGGATGTGGTTAAGGTGGCCGATTGGGTGATCGATCTTGGTGAAGAAGGCGGTGCAGGCGGCGGAAGGATTTTATTCGAAGGCACACCAGAAGGTTTGATCCAGAACCCGATCAGCTTAACCGGAAAATTTTTGAAAAAGGAAATGGAATATGGTCAGGAGTTCGAAGTCGGAAGTCCGGAGTTGGAAGTTAAAGCGCCAAAGAAAAGCAAATCTGGAAAGAAATAGAATTCCTACACCAGTATCGAGTATCAAGATTTATCAAGTATCAAGATTTGAGTAGCTAGTATCAAGAACCCGCAAATCCATTTTGATACCCGATAATTATTACTTGATCCTCAATACCTATAACTCGATACTCAATACTATAACAAGACAAAATATGATCTTCACCGATACCCATACCCATTTATATTACGAGCAGGATGCCGAAAAACAGGCGCTATTAATGGAACGCTGTTTTGAAAGCGATGTGAACCGTTTGTTTTTGCCAAATGTGGATGTGAAATCAATTGCGATGATTGATGATCTGGTAGCGAAATATCCTGCGAATTGTTTTGCGATGGCAGGTTTGCACCCTTGCGATGTGAAGGAAGATTATCTTGGACAATTAGACGAGATATACAACAGCATCTCTGGACGTAAAATTTATGCCATTGGTGAGATCGGTATCGATCTATATTGGGACAAAACAACTTTGGCCATTCAGCAAGATGCCTTTCGTAAACAGATTGGCTGGGCAAAAGACTTGGGTTTACCGATCGTAATCCATTGCCGTGAGGCCTTTGATGAAGTTTTTGAATTATTGGAGAGCGAACGTGACGAAAAGTTACGTGGAATTTTTCATTGCTTTACCGGAAATGTAGTACAGGCAAAACAGGCCATCGACTTAAATTTCTATTTAGGCATTGGTGGCGTTGTGACCTATAAAAAAGCAGGGTTGGATCTTGTTTTGTCAGAAATTCCCTTAGCTAACCTGGTTTTAGAAACCGACTCTCCTTATCTGGCACCGGTTCCTTTCCGAGGTAAACCAAACGAAAGCAGTTACCTGGTGTATATTGCCCAAAAGCTGGCTGATATTTATGGTGTTTCTATTGAAGAGATTGCTGACCTAACCACAGAGAATTCGAAAAAGATTTTTGGGATTTAGCGTCACACCAATTGATATAGGGATTTTTTGCCCCTTTAAGTTATTATCGATTTTTTAAATTAATAATATTTAAATTATTGAATTGATAATTTATAGGCAAAATTGTCTTATTTTATTGATAATTTAATAATATACCCCAATCATTTGTAAATTTTTGCTTTCTTTGCGGTGAGCAACCTTCACTAAACCAAATGACCAAAATACTTATCATCTATACCGGTGGCACCATCGGTATGGTTAACGATCCTACAAATGGGATGTTAGTTCCCTTTGATTTCGAGCAGATAAAAGTAAATGTTCCTGAATTAAGCCGTTTAGATTACCATTTAGATGTGCATTCCTTCAATCCGGTATTGGATTCATCAAATATGGACCCTGAAATCTGGAAAACTCTAGCCGAACTCGTTTATCATAAATACGATCTGTACGATGGTTTTGTGATCCTTCACGGATCAGACACCATGGCTTTTACCGCATCGGCATTGAGCTTTATGCTCGAAAACCTAAACAAACCCGTTGTTTTAACCGGATCGCAGCTTCCTATCGGTGAAATCAGAACAGATGCAAAAGAGAATTTAATTACCGCTTTAGAGATCGCTGCAACAAAAGAAGATGGCAAAGCCTTATTCCCTGAAGTTTGCATTTATTTTGATGCGCAATTATTCAGGGGCAATCGCTCTATTAAATACAACAGCGAGAAGTTTGAGGCTTTCCGGTCGCCAAATTATCCTATACTCGCCGAAGCTGGAGTTCATCTTCAATTTTACAGGAATTATGTTTTAAAAGCTACCGGAGCGGAATTAAAATTGCATACCAATTTTAATTCGAACATTGGTGTGCTAAAATTATATCCTGGAATAACCCCACAGGCCGTTCAGGCCATCACCGATTCGAAAGTTGACGCCATTATCTTAGAAACTTTTGGTTCGGGCAATACCACAACGGCACAGTGGTTTTTGGATAGTTTACGTCAGGCCATTTTAAATGGAAAAATCATTATCGATATTTCACAGTGCAAAAAAGGTTCTGTACAGTTAGGCCGTTACGAAACCAGCAGAGAATTACTGAAAATGGGTGTTTTAAGCGGCTACGATCTAACTTTCGAAGCCACGGTAACCAAACTCATGTTTGTAATGGGTCTGGGTTTATCGGTTGAAGAAAGCCGTAAGCTCATGGAAGAACCGCTTAGAGGGGAATTAACTAAAGATTAATGATGGTTTTAAGCTTTAGTCGGGATTTGTAATCCCGTCTCTCGAACCAGGGATTTCAAATCCTTTAAACCATTGAGGTCGAGATTGTAAATCTCGACCAACAAAAATCTGCGCGGCCTATTTTAAAGTAAAACTTCTGCAATTATGACCAACATCATTTCGGTTATAAGTATTTAGCCCTATTTTTGCTGTAATAGATCCGTCATGCTGAACTTGTTTAGCATCTTTTAAGACCCTGAAATAAATCCGATAGCTATTGGATCAGTGTGACGTTGCGAAGAAAACATGAAAATAGAACAGATATATACAGGTTGCCTGGCCGAAGCCGCATATTACATCGAAAGTAATGGCGAAGCTGCAATTATTGATCCGCTAAGAGAAGTGGGGACTTATTTAAAGAAAGCTGAAAAAGCAGGGGCAACCATTAAATATATTTTCGAAACACATTTTCATGCCGATTTTGTATCCGGTCATGTTGATTTGGCTGAGAAATCCGGTGCCGAAATTATTTATGGTCCAACTGCCAAAACCGAATTCAAATCGCACATGGCCAAAGATGGCGAGCAGTTTAAAATCGGCAATGTAACCATTACTGCCTTGCATACGCCTGGCCATACCTTAGAATCGACCACTTATTTATTAACTGATGAAAACGGTAAAGATCATTGCATTTTTAGCGGTGATACCTTGTTTATTGGTGATGTCGGTCGCCCGGATTTAGCACAAAAAGGGCATTTAACGATGGAAGATCTGGCCGGAATGCTTTACGATTCGTTAAATGAGAAAATTAAACCTCTGGCTGATGATGTAATTGTTTATCCGGCCCATGGAGCGGGTTCGGCCTGTGGCAAAAGCATGAGTAAAGAAACTTTTGATACCTTAGGTCATCAGAAAGAAGTGAACTATGCTTTAAAGGCGGAAACAAAAGAACAGTTTATAAGCGAAGTAACGGATGGCATCATGCCCCCACCACAATATTTTGCTAAAAATGCAGCCATTAATAAAGGTGGCGTAGAAAGTATTGATGAGGTTTACGAAAAAGGATTAAATGCCTTAACCCCTCAGCAATTTGAAGATACGGGCAACCAAACGGGCGCAATTATGCTCGATACCCGCGATCCACAGGTTTTTGCCAAAGCTTTTATCCCAAATTCGATCAATATCGGCCTCAACGGACAGTTTGCACCCTGGGTTGGTGCTTTGATTACCGATTTACAGCAACCTATTTTATTGATTACCGACGAAGGGAAAGAAGAAGAAACCATTACCCGCTTAACCCGGGTAGGGTACGATAGTACCATTGGTTATTTGGATGGCGGTTTCGAAAGATGGACCGATGCCGGTAAGGAAATCGATACGATTGAATCGATCTCTGCAGAGGCATTTGAAACGGCCAGTATTAACGGAGAAATTACCGCGCTTGACGTGCGTAAACCAGGTGAATATGAGTCAGAACACCTGGAATTTACCCTTAGCCGCCCTTTAGATTTTATAAACGACTGGACTGGGGAGATCAATCCCAAAGCCACCTATTATATTCATTGCGCAGGTGGTTACCGCTCGATGATTGCAGCATCCATTTTGAAATCGCGTGGGGTAGAAAATGTAATAGATGTGGCTGGCGGTTATGGTGCCATTAAAAATACCGGTTTAAAAAGAACCGATTTTGCCTGCCCAAGTAAAGCAATGAAAGTATCATAACTCGTCATTGCGAGGAGGAATGACGAAGCAATCTTAAAGCGAACAATAAACATCTGGATGTCTGAAAATCAAAATCATTACGACGTATTCATTATAGGTGCCGGCCCGATAGGGATGGCCTGTGCAATTGAAGCCCAAAAAGCAAACTTAAGTTATGTGATTGTTGAAAAAGGTGCTTTGGTGAACAGTCTGTTCAACTATCCGGTATTTATGACCTTCTTTTCTACTTCTCAAAAACTGGAAATTGGAGGTGTACCCTTTGTAACCATCAGTCCAAAACCCAACCGTAACGAAGCGGTTGAATATTATCGCCGTGTGGCCGAAAAGTTTGATTTAAACATCCACCTTTTCGAAAGCGTAAAGCAGGTTGTTAAAAATGGGGATAATGTTTTCGAAATCAATACCTCTAAAACCAATTATACGGCCAAAAATGTAATTGTGGCTACAGGTTTTTACGATGTACCCTTATTGATGAATGTTCCGGGCGAAGATTTGCCAAAGGTGACCCACTATTATAAAGACCCCCATTTATATGCCTTTCAGAATGTGGTAGTGGTTGGTGCGAATAACTCAGGTGTAGATGCCGCTTTAGAAACGTATCGCAAAGGTGCAAACGTAACCATGGTGGTGCGTAGTGGCGAGCTAGGCCCCCATGTGAAATATTGGGTTCGCCCTGATATTCAGAACAGGATCAAAGAAGGAGAAGTTAAAGCACTTTTCAATTCCGAATTGGTTGAAATCAGAGATGGGGAAGTGGACATTAAAACACCAGATGGGATAAAGACCATTCCTAACGATTTTGTAATCGCCATGACCGGCTATCAGCCAGATTTTGGCATGTTGAGGAAATTCGGCATCGAACTGCCTGAAACGCTTTGTCCTGTTTACAACGAAGAAACCATGGAAACTAATGTAAAAGGTTTGTATCTGGCAGGCGTGGTTTGCGGTGGATTAGATACCCACAAGCTTTTTATCGAAAACTCGAGGGTACATGCTGAGATGATTGTAAAGAATATTTTGGGCTAAATTACTTACGAAGTTTAACTGCAGCCTGTGCATGGAAAACTTCGTAAGTCTCTAATTTAAAACTTTCGGATTTATTGAATTAATCCTTTTTAGAAAACACAATTTCCAGTCCTTTATACGCGCTGTTATGTAAGATAGTGAGGTGAGTTTCCAGCATCAACGGAACAAATGTTGTTTTTACCTTTTTGTTCATTTCAATCAGATCCGCCAGATTTTTCGCATCATCTTTCATTTGTTTGCCTTCCTCGCCAACAGAAATATAGATTTTAGTGCCGGGTTTAATGTTGGGGATGAATCTGGTTGCATCTGTTAAAAGCGACTCGTTGTTCCACCACAAACTTGGACTAATAATGATATAGTTCTCGAACAACTGAGGCTTTCTTAATAAAATTTCGGTAGCCAATAAGCCGCCTAACGACTGGCCAATGATCGTTTTTGAGGTGTTTGTTTTATATTCTTTCGCTATAAAGGGTTGTAGTTCTTTTTCTATAAAGGCAATAAATTTTTCTGATTTACCGGTAGTTGGAAAATCAATTAAATCTTGTTTAACGGTTGTTGGAAAGGTGAAATCACGTTTTCTGTCGACATTGGCAATACCTACAACTATCGCTTTTGGCATTTTTTCGATCATGGTTAAAAATTGAACCAAGCCCACCATATGAATAAAATCTTCGCTTGCTGAGCCATCAAGCAAATAAATTACGGGATAAGTGCTTTTAGCATCTGGCGAATAGCCTTCGGGAAGGTAAACATTTAATTTACGCGTTTCATTTAATTCTGTAGAATGAATCTGTTCCGTTTTGCCTAAAACAAAAGGCTTTGAATTGCTTTGTTTTTGCGCAAAAGATGTGGGATTTAAAAAAATCAGGTAGCCAGCTATTAAAAAGTAAAATTTCATAAAATTATTTCTTTGATTTCCCCCATTTATAGGTTACGGATAACATCATTATAACCACTATGATCTGAAGTATAAGTACAGCTTTAGATATGATCGTTAAAATAATGAAGTTTTGTTGGAATTGATCGATTTTGGGCTGTACAGATGATGGAGGGTAAACCGTCCAGCCGTTACTGTTGTGATATGGATTAAAGAAAGGCAAAAGCTGTACGGCCAGTGATGCAAGCAGGATTAAAATAAAACCTAAAAGGAAAATAAATGAGCGTTGAAATTTTCTGCAAAATGAGTATTTAAATTCCTTAAAATAGTAGACGAAAAAGCAGATAACGATAAAAAAAGATACCAATAAATGCTGTTTTTTAATCACGAAGTAGGTATCGTGAAGATTGATATCCATTGAATCATTAAAAACAGTTTTCCCAAATATGCAGAGACCGAAAATTATAGCAACTGCAATACAGCCTAAGAGCCATAAAATTTCTTGTAAGAATAGTTTGTTTTTCATGAAAGTGAGATTTAGATTAATATTGGTCGTCATGTTGAATGTATTTCAGCATCTATCTTTCAACATATACCCTGAAATAAATCCGATAGTTATCGGATCAGGGTGATGATCACAAAGCAGGAATATTAAATTATTGAACAGGCACTTTCAGCGTACTCCCAACAAAACCTTCAATAGCCGCATTTACAGTCGGTAAGTCCTTTGAGGTAATGTAAGATCCCATTACGTGGTTGCCTGCATTGGGTATAGCTTTTTTTCTTTTTAAATCATTCGGTGTGCCCAGTTCATCAAACATTTTCAGCATGGCATCTACACGCACTACAGGATCTTGCTCCAATTCATTTTTGTAATAATAGAGTAGTAATACGGGCTGTTTCACCTTTTTGAAGGTAGATTTTACCATACTGCTCTCGATAAATTCTTCCAGCTCGACCAGCGATTCGAGCCGGTAATTGGTGTACCAGTATTTTTTGTATTCGTCTGTACGGTCGTCTACCTTGCGTTCATCGCCCCCAACCACTTTTCTGGCGATCTGTAATCCCCATGGGTTATTCAAAAGCCAGGCATTTTTATCGTTAATGGCTACATTTGGTGATAGTAAAATTAAACTGTTAATTTCCGGATAGGTTGCTGCCAGTTTTAAAGCTACAGTTCCACCAGTAGAGGTACCCACTAAAATCACCTTTTTGCCCAATTTTTTACCTATAGCGTAAGCCTGTTTGCTGGTCTCCCATAGACGATCGGCGGTAAAATATTGCATGGGTGCCAAAGTATCGATACCATGATCGGCCAAACGTGCCAGATATAAATTGGCATTTAATTCTTTGGCTAAATTTAAATATACGGGATTGCCTTCTGTTTTTGATGCGGAAAAGCCGTGCAGATAAACGATGGCATATTCGGTTTGCTGATGTACAGTATCAGCCCAGATAATTTCTGCTTCATTGCCCGGCTTTATCTTGTGCATCGATTCGATACTGGCCACATAACGGTCTAAATCTTCCAGATCGGGAACTTCGGTCAACTCTTCATTGAAAACCGGTTTTTTGGGCTTTGGACCCAATAAATAGCTTGCAACAATTAATGCCGAAAGACCGATAATTACTTTGTAGCGTTTTTTCATGGATGACTGATTGTTTTTTGACGTTAATGAAGCAATCATCAGCTGTTTGAGCCTTATGATGCCTCCTTTGGGCCCAGCTAATATTGGTTTAAATGTAAAATTTGAAATTAAATAAAGCTAATATTTTTGAGGAATTAATTATTCGTTTTGGGGCATTTGCCTGCATCAACCCCTCTTGTTAATCTGATAGCGTCAAATAGCGCACAGTACGAAGCATAAGGGTGAGGAAATGCGCAATAGCAGAATGAAAGACATTAAAGATTGCTGGCCCTTGCTTTTCAAATCCTGAATAATAAGAATTACAGATTACCTTTTTATGGGAAATTAGCTTAAGTTTGCAATCAAAATTTTTCGACTTAATGCCGGGAATCGAACAGATAAAAACACCTATAGCTGCTGATATTAAAGCGTTTGAAAAAACCTTTAAGGAATCTATGCATAGCGACGCACCGTTGCTGGATAGGATTACCCATTACATAGTAAAGCAAAAAGGCAAACAAATGCGGCCAATGTTCGTATTTTTTGCAGCTAAACTGTGCGGTGGAATTACAGAATCGACCCATCGCGGGGCTGCTTTGGTAGAGCTTTTACATACAGCTACCCTGGTACATGATGATGTGGTAGATAATGCTTACGAGCGCCGTGGCTTTTTCTCTATCAATGCTTTATGGAAAAATAAGATAGCCGTATTGGTTGGCGATTATCTCTTGGCGAAGGGATTGTTGCTTTCGGTAAACAATAACGAACACCGTTTGTTACAGATTGTATCGGAAGCGGTGAAACAGATGAGTGAGGGCGAGTTGTTGCAGGTAGAAAAAGTGCGGCGGATGGATATTTCGGAAGATTTATATTTTGATGTAATCCGCCAGAAAACGGCTTCATTAATTGCTTCCTGTTGTGCTGCGGGAGCCGCTTCGGCAGGTGCTGATGATGAAACGATAGAAAAAATGCGCTTGTTTGGCGAAAAAGTGGGAATTGCCTTTCAGATTAAAGATGATACCTTCGATTTTGGAACCGATGACGTAGGTAAACCTTTAGGTATTGATATTAAAGAGAAGAAAGTAACCCTACCTTTAATTTATGCACTAAATAAGGCCGAAAAACCTGAACGTAAAAGGATCATTAATCTGGTAAAAAACCACCAGGACGATCCGGTTAAGATTCAGCAGATTATTGATTTTGTAAATGCACAGGAGGGTGTGTATTATGCCAACCAGAAAATGTTGGAATATCAGAAAGAAGCGTTTGATATCCTGCACAGTTTTGAAGCAGGCGAAGCGCGAACCGGTTTAGAACAACTTGTACTGTATACCACTGAACGAAAAAAATAATGAGTAACGAATTACTTTTTAGCCTGGGTTTTCTTCTTTTTATTGTGCTGATCCTTGCTTTAGACTTAGGTCTTTTTAGCAGGAAAGAGCATATCGTGAGTTTGAAACAGGCTGGAGTAATGAGTTTGATTATGGTTGCCCTGGCCATCGGTTTTTACTTTCTCTTGTTAACCGAAGGTCATCAGCTCCATGGCATAAAGGATTTTGCGCATCTGCAGGAAATTGTAAGCAAACATCAGCATCATATAAAACTAATCCCCGACGATTTTGAGGGGAGTTTGGCAGTATATAAACAAAACCTCGGTTTAGAGTTTCTAACCGGTTATGTAATCGAATATGCCCTTTCGGTTGATAATATCTTTGTGATTGTACTTGTTTTCTCAGCCTTCGCCGTTGAAGAGAAATATTATCACCGCGTATTGTTCTGGGGTATTCTGGGAGCTATTGTGATGCGTTTCATCTTCATTTTTGTGGGTGCGGCACTCATTACAAAATTTGCCTGGATACTCTATATCTTCGGGGCTTTCCTAGTTTTTACTGGTGTGAAGATGTTTTTCAGCAAAGAAGAAGACGATAAGATCGATCCGGAAAACCATCCGGTGGTAAAATGGGCTTCAAAAATATTTTCTATTCATCCAAAGTACGAGGGTAAAAACTTTTTTGTTAAAATCAACCATAAAACATTGGTTACCCCACTATTCCTGGTGTTACTCATTGTAGAATTTACCGATTTGTTATTTGCTGTTGATTCTATCCCGGCCATTTTTGCGGTAACAAAAGATCCTTATATCGTATTCTTCTCTAATATATTTGCCATCATGGGCCTACGTTCCATGTTCTTCCTTCTGGTGAATATCATCCATAAATTCCATTACCTGAAAACAGGATTGGCATTCTTACTGGCTTTTATCGGCGTAAAAATGTTGGGGCACACCTATCTCGAAAAATGGGGTTTTACCACTGAACATTCGTTGATTGTAATTCTAAGTATTTTGGTAATCAGTATCGTGGCGTCACTGGTTTTTCCGAAGAAAAAAGCGCGGGTAAAACCTTAGCTAAAGTTTTGTCATTCTGAGAGTAGCGAAGGATCTTTTTTATTGTGATAAGCGAGAAGATTCGTCATTGCGAGAAGGCTTTTTCAGCCGACGAAGCAATCTTTATAGCAAGGATTACTCGCATGAAAGATTGCTTCGTCGTTCCTCAGCAATGACGATTTTTCTATAAGAATCAATCAATGGTAGCGCAGCGAAGAATCTCAGGCTGCTATACGAAGGTGTTTAGGCTGCAGATGCTTTGTTCCTCAGCATGACAGCATGTTAGGGTTGGTTCGATAAAAAATTGTTCTTCCCAAAGCAAAATATACGTTACAGCTAGCAATCTCAGGCTAAAATTTGTATTTTCAGCAACTAAACCACAATTCTTAATGAAATACCTTTTCACAGCAGCGCTTTTATGTACCGCTTTAATAACCAATGCCCAGGATAAGTTCGGTGATGTTTTTGCCAAAATCAATGCAGATGTGCAACAAAACTCAAAAGCTTATCAAACACTTAAATATGAAACCGAAACCATCGGCCACCGTTTAACTGGCTCATCAAATGGAGCAAAGGCAGAGCAGTACGCTTTCGATTTATTGAAATCTTACGGTTGCGAGGTGAAATTTCAACCTTTTGAGGTGGAAAGCTGGGCAAGGAAAAGCATTAGTGTAGAAATTGGTGCAGATAAAAACAGCCTGGTCAAAATGAAGGCCGTTACACTTGCCCATTCGCCGGTGAGTGCAGATGTTACAGGTGAAATTGTAGATGCAGGGAATGGACTGGAAGCAGATTATCAGGCTAGTCCGGAGAAGTTTAAGGGTAAAATTGCCTTGATTTATCTGGGTGTATTGCCAGGTTCTCCGGCAGGAACCAAATCCTTGCACCGATCGGAGAAAACTGCCATTGCCACAAAATATGGCGCCATAGGTGTGATCATTATCAATACGGTAAAAGATGGTGTGCTTTTAACGGGAACCGCTTCGGTAACGGGTAAATTGATTCCTATCCCTGCAGTTTGTATTGGTTTAGAAGATGGTACCGCGTTGAAAGCGAAGATTAAATCACAGGCGCAGATTGCACATATCGCCATGACCAATTTTTCTGGATTGATCAAAGCCCGTAATGTGGTAGCTACCTTTAAAGGAACTGAACTGCCTCAGGATAAAATTGTAGTGGGCGGGCATTTGGATAGCTGGGATTTAGCAACCGGCGCAATCGATAATGGCATTGGTTCTTTCGCCATCATGGATATGGCGCGTACCTTTAAAAAACTGAATTTAAAAAGCAAACGTACAGTAGAATTTGTACTATTTATGGGAGAGGAACAAGGTTTGTTAGGTTCTAAAGCTTATATCGATCAGGCCAAGAAAGACAAAACTTTAAACCAGGTCAAGTTTATGTTGAACTACGACATGACCAACGATCCGAAGGGCTTTTCTACCTCACGCTCAGAAATGAAAGATCTGTTTACCGCCTGGGGCGCAGATATTGTAAAAATTGATACAGGTTTTAAAAACTTGTTTAATGCGGGTGCGGGCTTACATAGCGATCACCAGCCGTTTATGTTAGAAGGTATTCCTACAGGCGGTGGTTTTGGCGGTAAACTGCCAAATAATTCTGGTCCATTTTATCACTCAGATGGCGACAGCTTTAAATTGGTCGACGAGCAGGAATTGAAAAATACGGTGCGATATAGCGCCATGTTAACTTACGCTATGGCCAATACACCAAAAATTCCGGTAGGTGTTCAGGGTGAGGAAGAGTTAAGGGCTTTCTTAGAATCTCAGAACCTGAAGGAACCTTTAACCATTGCTGGTGAGTGGAGATGGAAATAGCCGTTAGGTTGATTACGCCCATGTTATAGATAGCCTTGCTTTTTTCCTTACGGCTTGATTACACAGATTTGGGGGATACACTGATTTTAATATCATAAATAATCCTATAAATTAATTCATCATTTCGACACAAACGGAGAACCCGACCGCTCTGCAAAGCAAAATCTTTGAATAAACATTTTTAGATTCCCGGCTGGGCTGCTCACCTTTTAAAATGACAAAATTAAAAGCCTCATGTGGATTATTCTTTCCATTGGGCTTAGGCGCTACATTGAAACCGCACTTAAATGTTACACACCCATATTTAAACTCGTATAAGCCGCATAATGGAGGTTAATTTGATGTTAGCGGCTTATTATTTTTATTCTTAAAAGTGTTAAGCCTGAACTTTGTTTTTGAGTATGTGCTTGTTAATCATATATTTGTTTTAGTCCCAAACAAAAAATCTGAGTAAAAATGAACAGAAAACGGAATAAAACGACCGTAATTTTTGTAAATAAAAATCAAAGTTCAAACAAGCCCATCCAAGTTCCAACAGCTTATATCGTACATTGGAAAAAGTATATTTTAGGCATTTTAGGATTGTTCTTCATCCTTGTAGCGAGTATATTTTATTTGATCCGTAGTAATTCGAGTGTGGAATTAGCCAAGCATAAACTTGAAGTGGCGCTTTTAAAAAGTAAAGATAAACTATCCATTATCGATACCTCTTCACTCAAAAAACACTATCAATCGATCGATAAAAAACTGCTTACCATCAATAAATACCTGAAAGCCAGGGGGGCTAAAACCAATTTTGACAGGTAATGAGGGCGGTGAGCAAAGTGATGATATTTTATCAGCTGAAGAGATCGGCGAGTTTTACGACAACTATCTGAGTAAAATTACGTATAACGTGGCCTATACGCCAATGGGTTATCCACGTTTAGGTACCATTACATCCGGATATGGCCACCGCGAAAACCCTTTTAGCGGCGAAAATGTAGAAACACATAAAGGGCTCGATATCAGGGCCAACTACGGGGATCTTGTTAAATCTACCGCAAATGGTAAAGTGATTTTTGCGGGGAGACGCGGTGGTTATGGCAATTGCATCGTAATTAAACATGGTAATGGCTTTGAAACCTACTATGGCCATCTGTCTAAAATTTTGGTAAAGGTAGATGAAGATATTATTGCGGGCAATAACATTGGTAAAGTGGGCTCAACCGGAAGATCAACCGGCCCACATTTACATTATGAAGTACATAAAAATGGTAAAGTTATCAATCCAAGATCCTTTTTAACCTTATAAGCGCATGTTCAAGAAAAACAACCCAATTAAAGACTTAAACCAACAGGAAATTTCTACCATTATTGGCCTCGGATTTACAATAACCGGCGAATTAAAAGGAAAAGCAGTAGTCAGGATCGATGGTACTGTAATCGGAAATGTAAATGTGGAAGGTGGTATTGTTTTAGGTGAAAAAGGGATGATCAAGGGTGATATCCAAACCGCTTCAGCCATTATTTATGGAACGGTTAACGGTAATGTAAAAAGCCAGAATCTGGAAATAAAAAAGACGGACAAGGTTAATGGCGACATTAAAACAGAAGCCATTGAAATTGAAATGGGCGCACAGTACAACGGTAAGCTGGAAATGCACCAATCCGGTAAAATAGAAGACAAAGTAGCGGTGAAAGCTTAGGCATCACTTCTTAATGGTTGGCGACTCACCAACCAATACAATCTATATCACCATTATCCACTAATATAGCTTTCTAATTGCGAAATGGTCTGTTTTTGATCGGCAATGATAAACTTTACCACATCACCGATCGAAACCATTCCTTTTACTTCCCCGTTTTCTACAACCGGTAAATGTCGGATGTGTTGGTCAGTCATCAGTTCCATGCAATAGTCGATCGTATCGCTTAAATTAATCGTGATCGGTTTGGCGGTCATGGCCTCCTTAATTAAGGTATCTTTTGACGATTTGCCCTGAAGGATGATTTTTCGCGCATAATCCCGCTCTGTAAAAATGCCATGGAGCGTATTGTTTTCCATGACCAATACTGCGCTGATGTTTTTTTCTGTCATTACTTTTAAGGCATCTAAAACAGAAATATTTTCTGATACCGAGATAATCCGTACCTGTTTGGTATCTAACAATTGTTTTACGCTTTTCATAAAGTTCTATTTGGTTACAACAATTTAAGAAATAATTAGCTGTAAATCAAAGTTTTATTTTTGATGATTAAAGGTGTTTGAAAGAAGTCAAGTTAATATACGCCTGGTCATATTAAACTTAACTTCTTTGGAATTCTATCAAAGGATCTCATTACTTTAAACAGGAAGTTCAGCTCCCGATTGAAAATCGGGCCCGTAGTGGATGGCAGGAGGGAACCCAACCGAAGAACTACTGGGCTTTGCTGTCCAAAAGATAGTTAAGGCATTAGGTATGGATGTTTTGTTGTGAAAAATCAGCTAGTTATTTTACATTCAATAAATTACCTAGTGCTTTTAATTATTTGGCTTTGACAAAGCTATGCCGTAACTTTGCATTTCATTTAAAAACAAATAATTATGTCATCAGTAGAGACTTCTTATATTCCTTACAAAGTTAAGGACATTTCACTGGCAGAATGGGGCCGTAAAGAAATCGAATTAGCCGAAGCAGAAATGCCAGGTTTAATGAGTTTACGTAAAGAATTCGGTCCAACACAACCGTTAAAAGGTGCACGTATTGCAGGCTGTCTGCACATGACCATCCAAACGGCTGTTTTAATTGAAACATTGGTGGCCCTTGGTGCTGAAGTTACCTGGTCATCTTGCAATATTTTTTCTACTCAGGATCATGCTGCGGCTGCAATTGCTGCTGCTGGTATTCAGGTTTATGCCTGGAAAGGTTTAAACGAAGAAGAATTCGACTGGTGTATTGAGCAAACTTTACACTTCGGTCCGGAGCAACAACCATTAAACATGATTTTGGATGATGGTGGCGATTTAACCAACATGGTTTTTGATAAATACCCTGAGCTGATTGCAGCTATTAAAGGTTTGTCAGAAGAAACCACCACTGGTGTACACCGTTTATACGAAAGAATGAAAAACGGAACATTGCACTTACCTGCAATTAACGTGAACGATTCGGTTACCAAATCTAAATTTGATAACAAATACGGATGTCGTGAGTCGTTAGTAGATGCGATCCGTCGTGCTACCGATGTCATGATGGCTGGAAAAGTAGCTGTTGTTTGTGGTTATGGTGATGTAGGTAAAGGTTCTGCAGAATCATTAAGCTCACAGGGTGTACGTGTTATTGTGACCGAAATTGACCCGATCTGTGCTTTACAGGCTGCAATGGAAGGTTATGAAGTTAAAAAACTGGCTACTGCAATTAAAGAAGCAGATATCGTGGTAACCACAACTGGTAACTGTGATATCGTTCGCGAACAACATTTCAGAGCATTAAAAGATAAAGCGATTGTTTGTAACATCGGCCACTTCGATAACGAAATCGATATGGCCTGGTTAAACGGCGCTTATGGCGATACGAAAGTGGAAATTAAACCACAGGTTGATAAATATACCATTGATGGTAAAGATGTAATCATCCTGGCCGAAGGTCGTTTGGTTAACTTAGGTTGCGCAACTGGTCACCCAAGTTTTGTAATGAGTAACTCATTCACCAACCAAACTTTGGCGCAATTGGAACTTTGGACAAACACAGGTGCTTACGAAAACAAAGTTTATACTTTGCCTAAACATTTAGACGAAAAAGTTGCCCGTTTGCACTTGGAGAAAATCGGTGTAGAGTTAGATGTTTTAGATCAACACCAGGCCGATTATATCGGTGTGCCGGTAGAAGGTCCTTTCAAAGCAGATACTTACAGATACTAGTTCAGTTTGCAGTTTTTGGTTAACAGTTAGCTAAAGATTCATAACATAAGAGGGATGTGCAAATTGCACATCCCTTTTTTATTTCCTCCGATTTATTGGAGATTGCCCGAATGACGGAGTATCCCTAAAAGTTAGATGAATTTTTTATTTTTTAGAAAACGTTAGTGTAGTGGTTCTTCGGAGGTTTCAGTCCTGCTGTCCACTTTATCCCGATAAAAATCGGGATGTTCGTTTTCATCAGGTTTAGTTTACAAAGAATTGCGGTTCTTTTGTTCTTGAAAACTTACATTTGAAAAAAGAAAACACAATGAAAAAGTTAATATTTGCTTTGGTTCTTGGTTTATTTACTATTGCTGTAAATGCCCAAACCACACCTCAAAAAGCAGCAACGGCAAAAGTGCTTAGCAATAAGGTTGTCGATATTGCCTGTGGCGAATGCCAGTTTAAAATGAAGGGTAAAGATTGCGAATTAGCGGTAAAGATAGATGGCAAAGCTTATTTTGTTGATGGAAAAAACATCGACGATTTTGGTGATGCACATGGCGAACATGGTTTTTGCAATGCAGTAAGCAAAGCAGAGGTTAGCGGCGAAATTGTAAACAACCGTTTTAAGGCAACTTCGATCAAATTGTTGCCAGTTAAAAAATAGTTTTACCGCAAAGGAAGAAAAATTTTTCGTGAAGAGCGCAAAGCTTGATTAGTTATACATTCTGCTTTGCGCGCTTTGCGTCTTGTCTTTGTGCGCTTTGCGGTTAAAAGCGTGATAGGTTATTCAAATTCCTTCTCCAAACCTTGTCTTAAATCGAAAAGCAGCCATTGTTTACTTTTTACATCGGCTTGCCGGGTTTTTAATAACTGGATAAAATCTTTCACCCCAATTTCTTCATTGCCATTGCCGTGGATCAATACGATACTACCAGCATTGGGCTGTTGGCCTTTGGCCAGCCATGCATCGCTTCCCACCGGGATTAATCCATAGGCTTCAATTTTTTCAACAATGGCCTTATCAGACACTAATCCTGGGAAACGGAAAAATACAGAGGGCGTTAAGCCGTTTTTAAGCATGAGCTTTTCGTTCTCCAATACCTCTACATCTAAATCGGTTCCGGGAGCAAGTAAAAAATTTTCGGCTAAAGGCAGTTTATTTACTTCATGGTTGTAGGTATGGTTTACCCAGGTAATATCCAGTTCCTTTTTCTCTACTAAACTTTTCAACCAGTTCAGGTCATCCTGATGTTTCAACATCCATTTGCCAGAAACAGAAACGGCTAACGGAGCAGGCTGTTCTATCTTTTTAAATTCGTCAAAAACAGATTGAAAAATAACCCTGTCTAAAGTTTTATGCGAGGGACAAAGATCGATGGTTAAAGTAATTCCCTTTTCATTCGGAATGGCATGATCGATGCCTGCATTTTGAAGCTGTAAATCTTTGGCTGCAGCTGCTTCTATCGACTTAATATAGACTGTATTTTTGAAAATCGCCAATACGTTTGAATATTGCAGACTGCTTGTGGTATAGTTGCCCGCCAGATCTACTTTGGTATCTAAAGTTTCAGGATTCACCAGTAACAGATACTTTTGATTATCCGCAGAAAAGCTTCTCCACGCCAACAGCTTTTCACTGGCATGGGTTGCAACGGCAAAATTCACTTTATAACGTTTGATATTATCGAAATTTTGAGCAAAACCGATTTTGGATATCAGCAGCAATAAAAGCAATAATTTAGATTTCATGAAGCGGGATGCAGTTGTATTAACGTGTTCCTAATTAAATGAAATGAAGGTTTTCTGTTTTTTTATCTTTCTTTTTTTCCTTCTGGTCTTTTTTGTACTCTTTTTTTAGTTCACGCAGTTCTTGTCGCATTTCTTTTCTGGCTTCTCTTTTTTCTGCACTACTGTCGAATTCTTCCTGTTTAAAATCGTCGATGATTTCTTTTTTTTCGATCTCGTAATTCATTTGGTCAGCATTGTCGTTTAAGCTCTTCATCATCATATTGGTTAAGGCTTTTTGATCGCCGACCGAAGTAGATTTGCCCATTTTTTCGGCCTCCTTCAACTGTTTGAGCATCGTAGCGGCCATTTGTTTAGGCATGGCGCTTTTTAATTGTTTCTCTACATCTTTCCATTCTTTCGCACTCATCTTTTTTGTAGAATCAGTAGCGGATAATCGTGATAAAGAGGTTTTTGAGATGGATTGTGGTTGAGATGCGATTGCTGATAATGAAGCGGTGCACACAGTCAATAACAGGAACAATAATTTTTTCATAAGCTTTAGATTAAGATAATTGAATTTACAGAAATCTTTCGATTAACTAAACCTTTAGCAGATTATTTAAGAATCTATTGTTTCCTTATTTAAAATCTTTCTAATTTAATGTAAATCCATTATCTTTACCATCATCGTCCAATGAACAAAGAAAAAGTAAAATTATGGTTTAAGCGGGTGGGCCTGATTGGGTTTTTATTCTTCCTGATTAAAGGATTAATATGGCTTGTTGTATTCTATGTTATCGGCAAAAACGTTACTTAAATAGTTTATTAGTTCACTCGTCATTGGTGCATTGGGCCGGGCGAATTGCCTTAACAAGTTGTTTAAATTTGTCGTCATCCTGAACTTGTTTTATTAGTCATCTTTAGTGTTTTTAATGACCTAATAGCTACTTCGTGGTCAGGATCTATTCTGAAATTATAATCATGAGTAACTAATCCAGAATCTCTTACCTAAACGTAAACAGCATATTTGCGAGGAAATTCCAAACAAAAACAATTACAATTGCAAAAAATTTAGCTACATAAAAATTGGTTCCGTTTTTCCTTTGATGAAAAAGATAAATGATAAAAGTATTCAGTCCCAAGCCAATTAAACTTACCACTAAAAACTTGCTGAATTCGGTTGCCCAGTGGGTATTGGTGCTTTCGAATGTCCACACACGGTTGATCAGGTAATTATTGGTCACCGCAAGTGTAAAGCCGATCGCATTTGCAATGTATTTGTTCATTTTAATCTTCTCCTTGCACAACCAGGTGGCACCGAAATCGATCGCCATGCCAAGGAAACCTGTTAATCCAAACTTTAAGATGCGAAAGAATAAATCCATGTTAATGTATTTTAACCAAATAAAAGTGCTCTAAAACCTGAGGGCGGGTTTTCGCATTCAAAAATTTACCTGTTAGCTTAGTGGTGTGAAAATATTCAAACGATTTTAGGATTTCAGCGTGATATTCGCTTTTTAGTTTAGCAAGTTCTTGCTCAGGAATATAAACAACCAAATCTTTTAGGTGCTTTGATTGGTCTAGATCGTTATAATTATGCAAATATTTTACTTCTCCCGGCGCATAAAAATCAAAAGAGAACGCATCGATATAATTTAATACTGCAGGTTTGGCTGTAGGATAATTTTGCTTCAACCAATTTCCCGCCTGCATGCCCGATTGATATTTTAAAAGGGCAGGATAGAAAAAGACAAAGAGAAATATCATTAATCCAATTGATAAAAAGGCACTTCTGGCAATGATGGTTTCTAGCAAAACGCCTTTAAATAACAAGAATGCAAAGGCAAGAACAACAATCAGTATACCAATAATTAAATAAGGATTTTCAAAACCAAAGAAATAAGCCAGGGCAGAAAGTAAGGCAATAACCAAAATGAAAATGATATTCTGGATGAGGAAGAAGGTTTTTATACCCTTGCTGCTAAGTTTCCTTAAATAAAGCGCTGTGATGATCGAGAACTGGGGAAAAATAATCAGGATATAATGCGGCAGCTGAAATTTGGAAAGTGAAAAGATCAGAAAAGTAACGGCGGCACTTGCCCAGATCATAATGCTTTCTGGTGCCAAAGAAATTCTATTTCTTCTTTTAAACAGGTTTATGACTGCGGTATAGAACAATACAGACCAGGGCAGAAATGCCCAAAGGGTAGTATGCAGGAAAAAGGAGATATCGCCTTTCCCTTTAATAGGCCCATTATTAAAAAAACGCCCAAACTGACTGTCCCAGAAGAAAAATTTTAAACCCGAAACACCTGTTCTCTCGAAAACAATTTTTTCAGGATGCAGATCGAATTGCGTGTAAAGCGAATACAGTTCGGGTGTGATAAAAACAAAAATCAAAAGAATGGCAACATACCATTTGGGTTTGATCAATTGTTGGTATTGTTTCGTAAACAACCAATAAATTATGAAACCCGCAAATACAGGGATCAGTACAAAAATGCCTTTAATCAGTATCGCGCAGGCAGCAAAAAATGAGCCTGCCACCAGGTGCCAAAAAGAATTTTGGTGTGCCTTATAATAATGGAAAATAGATGCCAGTGTAAAAGTGGTGATGTAAATTTCGGCCCGAACATCGAATGTAGAAGTGATAATATGTAGGGCACTCAGAAAAATTACTGCACTGATCAGTCCGGTTTTCTCATCGTATATATCCTTAGCTAATCTGTATAGATAGCCTGCACCTAATAAACCGAATAAAAATGAAGGCAGTTTATAGGCAAAGGATGACATGCCGAAAATTTTAAAGGATGCTGCCGAGATCCAGAAGGTGAGGTGTGGTTTGTCCAGCCAATCTGCCCCGCGACCATAAAGATTAAACCAATCTTTAAACAGGATGATGTTTTTAGACATGGAGGCATATAATGCTCCATCAGGTTCCATTACGCCGCCAAAAAGTGCTGGTATACTTGCAATTGCGAGTAAAACGATCAGGAATTTATATAGGGTTGTATCTTTTAAGTTCATTTATAAGAAGCAAATATGAGCAAAAAAAAGTCAAATTTTTTGAAGGTTTAAGATTAACAGAGGCAAAGCCTTATCTTTGCTTTATGACAAAGTTATCGGTTAATATCAATAAAATTGCTACGCTTCGCAACAGTCGCGGAGGTAATAATCCTGATTTAGTTAAGGTTGCATTAGACTGCGAACGATTTGGTGCACAGGGAATTACCGTGCATCCACGCCCTGATGAGCGCCATATCCGCTACCAGGATGTTTACGATTTAAAGGCTGTTATTGCTACAGAATTTAATATTGAGGGCAATTGTAGGGAAGATAAATTTGTCGACCTGGTTTTAGCCAACAAACCTGCACAGGTTACTTTGGTGCCAGATGCCGAAGGACAGATTACTTCTAACCACGGCTGGGATACCATCAAACATAAAGATTACCTGAAAGAAATGGTGGCCGTTTTTCAAAAGGAAGGCATCCGTGTTTCTATTTTTGTAGATCCATTGGTAAAGATGGTTGAAGGTGCCGTAGAAACTGGAACAGACCGGATTGAGCTGTACACTGAAGCTTATGCACATAATTATTACGCCGATCGCGAAAAGGCGATTGTAAGTTATATTGCGGCAGCACATCATGCCAATACTTTAGGTTTGGGAATTAATGCCGGGCACGACCTCGATTTGCATAACCTGCACTATTTTGCACAGAGTATACCAGGTTTATTAGAAGTTTCCATTGGCCATGCGCTCATTAGCGACGCACTTTATTTAGGTTTGGAAACCACCGTTCAGAAATATTTACAACAATTGGCGTAACCTGAGTTTAGCCAATCTAGATAGTTCATACTTGATACTACACCTGGTAATTTATACATGTTAAAAGGAATTCTCCTTGTTTTTTTTGGTGCCTGTAGTTTTGGTATCCTTTCTACTTTTGTTAAACTGGCCTATCATGAAGGTTATACTTTAGGTGATGTAACAGGTGCGCAGGCTTTCTTCGGAGCGGTAATTTTATGGATGTTATTTTTCTTCCAGAGCAGAACCGCAGGTTACAAAGCCAAGGCAATTGCCATTAAAACACCCTGGTGGAAGATGCTACTGGCAGGAACGTGTACGGGTTTGGTCAGCATTTTTTACTATCAATGTGTAAAACTTGTGCCCAACTCGGTTGCTATTATTCTGTTGATGCAGTTTATCTGGATGAGTATTTTAATGGAGTATCTCATTTTTAAAAAGAAACCCACAGGTCTACAGCTTTTAGCTATCGTATTGGTTTTAGGTGGGACGGTTTTGGCCAGTGGAATGCTAGAAACGAGCATCGGAAGCATGAATTTGAAGGGGATTGGTTTTGGCTTACTGGCGGCTATCTGTTATGCTGGTTTCTTATTACTCAGCGGCAGAATTGGTACTGAATACCCGGCGTTACAAAAAAGCGCTTTGATGATAACCGGCGCCTGTATATTGATCTTCATTATTTTCCCACCAACATTTTTGTTTAATGGTGCTTTGGGCGGAAGTTTATTAAAATGGGGATTGATCATCTCCGTTTTCGGTACGGTTATTCCGCCTTTATTTTTTGCGGAGGGAGTACCCAGGATTGGAACAGCCGTGAGTTCGATATTAAGTGCCGCAGAATTGCCTGTGGCCGTAATGATGGCTGGTTTTGTATTACAAGAACAAGTATCGTTTTTAAGGTGGGTTGGGGTTGTAGTGATTCTATCAGCAATGATTTTACCGAATTTAAAATATTTGAAAAGAGGTAGAGGGTAGAAAGGTTGAGGGTGTAAGGTTAAATTTGCGATAAATAATCTTCTGACTTTCGGACCTCCGACTTACAAAAAAAATAAATATCTTTAAAAAGCATAAAGCATATACACATGAGAAAACTTACCATTTATATCCTATCCTTAATCATCGTTGGCTTAGCGGCATGTAAAACCAAAACCACCATCAACCAGGATGAGGCTGCAGAGGTAATCACTGATTATTTAAAAGCCAATCCTGAGTATAAAACCACCCGCTTTAAATTTGGGGAGATGAAATTCAACAGTACAAACGATATGTTCGAGCTGGGGAAATATAAATCTTTGGCGAGTAAAGGTTTGGTTTCGTTAAGTTTGAAAGAAGCAAAGAAAAAATTCTTATCGAAAGATAGCAGCTATGTTTATCAGATTACTTTAACTGATAAGGCAAGTCCGTTAGTGTTGAAGCAGGATGGTGATAAAGCTACCGTGAAAGTTGTAGAATATGTGTTATCAGATGAAAAACCTGTTGATTTTGCACAGGTAAACTCAAGCACGGCAAAGGTTACCGTATCACTAAAAATGACGACTACTGATTTTGAACCTTTTGATAAGGACGCGAATAAAAACAGCAACTTCATCACGAAAACCTATAAGTTAAAGTTGAGTAAAGATGAGGGCTGGAAGGTGCAGAAGTAGAGTAGAAGATCAAAACTGAAAGACCAAAACGTATACCTATTGCGCCCTGCAACCCGTGTTTATTACTGTTACCGTTGTTTTTAAACCCGATGGACGCGAAAATCCTTTTGGCTATGGTGCTGGGCGTAGCGAAGAACAACCAGAAGATTGCTGGGGATAGCGGAAGCAGACTGAATTTAGCACAGTCATTCCTTTCCTCATGATGAGGTTTAAAAAAAGAACAAACGTTTGTTTTAGTTTAAAAAGCGGAACTGCTTGATTTTTAACATTTTTTAAGAAATTTTAGGTTAAAAACTTGATATCTTCATCAGTCTAATCTAAATAATAAACATGAAAAATCTAGCTCAGCTCCTCACCTCCATTTTCTTTTTTTATTTAATTCCTGCCAATGCAAAACCCATTGTACCCAAAAATCTTCTTGGTTTTTGGAGTTACAAAGTAACAAAGGTAGGCAACTGGAACGGGACCTTAATTGGCGATAATTATGTTGAGTATAACTATCGGATGTACATGGTCGACAGTGTTAAGAACGGTAACGGAATCTGCACAATATGGCTCAACACAGGAAGTGAAAATCCTTTGACTTTAGAAATTAAAGCACCTGATAAAGGCAAAGCCCTATTGAAATTCAATAGATGGGAAAAAGAAATTTCCTGCACATGGAGCGCTTCCGATCCTGATATTAAAGTTTATAATAAAGGCCAAATCCCATCTTACTATTTTAACAAATGGATAAGTACACCATCCCATTCCGGTTTCTACATCACCACTAAACATAAAATGCTTTATCAAAATAAGGAATGGGATATCGCATGGGCCGGAAATTATATGGATAAAGAAGAGCGGTTTCTCTTAAAAGATAAAGATAGCTGTAGAATGGTTTATGTACACAAGTTGGCCAAAGCATTAAGGGTAAATAGTTTGGAAGGGCCGGTGATTTATACTTCCATCGCTAAAAACCCATTAGTATACCAATTTTTAGGTAATTGGATAAACGATGCTACAAATGTATGGCACTATGGTTTTTTCGAAGACTTTGCCATCTATAACCAAAAGATTTATCCTTATCGAAGTATAGAAAAAAATGGAAAAAGTTATAAAATTACCCTTATTGATGATAAGAAAGAGAAAAATATCCAATTTACAGCAAAAAATGACAGCGTTGCCCAGCTAGTTGATGACAAGGGTACAAATATAGTTTATCTGTTAAAAAAAGAATTTAAATCCAATAAAACAGGAGATACTTCTGCATTTAAAGATAGCCATTTTGCTAAGGTGGATACAGCAATTATTACCGGGTATTTAAGAAATCCAGTCAATAACAAACCTTTTTCGGTTGGTTTTACCGATCATCTGAAAGATGAACAGGTAAATTACTATGGCGATCTGGATAGCAATGGATTTTTTACGGTGAAAATACCTTTGTTAAATACTACCCAGGTTTTTTTAGATTGGGAAAGAAATGGGACTATTGATGTAATCGAGCCGGGTGAACATTATTTTTTCTATGAAGATGCCAATACCCAGGTAAGGAGTGCGATGGGCGATAATGCAGGCTTTCATAACGAACTGCTTAACTACAAGTATTATGGCCCATATTCAGAAGCTAAGCAGAGTGACTATGACGCCAAAAGAAAAGCGGATGTATTGACTTTTTTAGCGATTAGCAAAAAAGAATATGATAATGGAACTGCTTATCTGAACAGCCATTTAAAAAGATACCCGAATGCAAGTTGCCGTTTTAAATATTTCGTATCAGAAGGTTATAAATACGAATTGGGATGGAATTTAATGCAGAAGAGATTTGCTTTAAAAGGAAAAGAGAAATTTCCTGAATCATTTATGAAGTTTGTAGATGATAGCTTATATAAAAATACACCACCCAAACCCTTTACCTTGGTTAGAGACTTTTCTACATTTAACAGAGATTATTATGCCTATCTGCGTAAAGATAATGAGGTTTCAGTTGATTGGGACGATGTTGTTATTGAAATGATCGATTCAGGTGAAATGAAGCTCTCGGCCAAAGAAAAAGAGGCTGTATTGAACCAGATCGAACTAAATAGAACAGGGTCAAAAGACTCACTAAAAACTACCCGGCTCTTAAAAATCTTCACTGCCGATAAACGTAAGCTGGCAGAAACTACAAGACAGATGTATAGGGAACAGATTAGGGACAATGCAATTAAAAAATTACACATAAAATCTCTTGATGCAGATGTGAAAATTGCCAATAGCATTTCAAATGAAGATTTAAGGCAGGGCATTATAGCTCGAAATTTTTATCAATATTTTGAATCTACCCATACTTCGATGCCAGATACTTCTTTTAAATATTTTATGGTCAATTTGAAGAGTGGTTTCTACCGGAATGAGATTGAAAAACGGCAGCTTGCTTATCAAAATATGTCGAAGGTTGATCCTGAATATATTGAGAGCTTAAAAAGAACTGATTACTTAAAAAATGCAAAAAATGCGGATTCTCTGTTTGCTGAGTTAATTAAGCCCTATAGGGGAAAGGTAATTTATGTTGATTTTTGGGGTACCTGGTGCGGCCCATGTAAGGGAGAAATGCCGTATGTGCAATCTGTTAAAGATGCCTTGAAAGGAAAAGATGTTGTTTTTATGTATTTCGCAAACCAATCACCGGAAGAAAGCTGGAAAAATATTATTAATGAATACCATTTAACCGGTGAAAATGCCGTGCATTACCGCTTACCTGAGCTACAGCAGAATATGATAGAAAGAAGATTTTCTATAAATAGTTTTCCAACCTATATTCTAATAGATAAAGAAGGAAATGTGAACACCATGAAAGCCCCGCGCCCTAGTGATAAAGATCAATTGGTGGTAGCGGTGAATAACCTACTTACCAAATAATGCATATTGATATATTTCTTGCGGCCCAGCTTTACCGGTCGCAAGAAATTATTTGCCTTCTCAATCAAAGATTTACTAACGACCAGTACTTTTCAGGAAGAAAAAATAACCAGCAATTATCTACCGGCCCTTTTCTGAATAAAAGTTTTGAGTTTCTTAAATACATCTACCTTTTTAGGCCTTTCCTTCCCATCGTGGGTTAAGTTATTGTCGTAATGGTTTTGCAGTTCTGCAGCATAGTCTTTTTGAGCTTGACTTCCTGATTCTAACAGCCCGATAAAGCGAAGCGCATTTGAATTTAATGTACTGTTAAATGAGACGGCGTAATATTCACTTCTTAACGATGGATTTTGATTGTTGTTAATTTCGGCTGCACCATTTTCAGCAAAGCAGTCGGCGTGAAGGATTAGAGGGTTTAATTTTTTTAACCTTTGTGTGCCTTTGCGCTCGTTTCTCCAGGGGTGTTCTTTTTTATGGAGCTGGGCAAGCAGGAAATCTTTTTTCCAAAGGGTAACCTGGTGCGACATAAGAAATTGCGATATTTCATTATCTAACTCCGCGATATTAAATCCTTCAATAAAATTGGTAGTTTCTTTGGTTTTGTATACATCGGCACTGTGGAGCTTTACCTGTTGCCAATTGTTTTTGGCGGCTTGTTCGAACAAAGCTGAAAAGAATTTAGCATTCACCGGTTTGCTTAACCACATATCTTCCTGGAAATAGAGTACATACTCTTCCTCTAAATTTGTCAATAGCGTTACCAAACGGTCGGCCCACTCACCTTTACCCGATCTGATGTTCCTGAAGCCCTCTACCTCTGCTTTTTTTTCTTCGGTTGCGAAATAATAGTTACATGGGATGTTAAAATCCCAGTTTGCTGAAAAAGCATAATCAAAGCCTTTATACAGAAATTCATAACGATCGCAGGCATGAACGAGAAGAGCAACGTTATTTGTAGATGTGGACATAAATAAATCTATGGTGGGTTTAAGCATCTCAAATGTATGAAAATGGATTTTTTACTTGCCTTAAGTAGCTTCTATTTTACATGACAAGGTCGTTCATGCCTCATCTATAGGGGCAACAAAAAGATGGAAGTTAAGCGTGTTTGCGAATTTAATTTTATAATAGTAATGGCTATCCAAATGATCAGGTAATTAAACAAAACTGAACAAACGTTTGTCTTTCTGCTTATGAATAAAATCTACCAATTTTGTCGCTTTTAAGTGTAAATAGGACGCCTTTTTTACACTGATTGATAGTGAAATACAACGTCATTTTTGCTACATTTGCACGCAAATTTATTATTCATACCGCATGAGCTTAAATATCCATTACAAGGAAGATTTTCAAAATCGTCATATTGCACCAAATGAGGCAGATACAGCCGAAATGTTGCAGACTGTTGGCGTAAATTCTATTGATGAGCTGATTGAACAAACTGTACCAACAGCAATTAGGCTGAAACAGCCTTTAAATTTGCCTGCAGCGAAATCAGAAACTGAATATCTTGGTGCTTTAAAACAAACTTCATTGTTGAATAAAGTTTTCAAAAGCTTTATCGGTCAAGGTTATTATGATACCATTACGCCAGGTGTAATTTTACGTAACGTATTTGAAAACCCAGGATGGTACACACAATATACACCATATCAGGCGGAAATTGCTCAAGGCCGTTTACAGGCTTTGTTAAATTTCCAAACGATGGTTATCGATTTAACCGGAATGGAAATTGCCAATGCATCCTTATTGGATGAAGGTACAGCTGCTGCTGAAGCGATGTTTATGCAATACAGCTTGCGTAAAAATCAGGCAGCTAAAAAGTTCTTCGTATCAGAACTGGTTTTTCCTCAAACCATAGATATCTTAAAAACACGTGCCAATCCATATGGCATCGAACTGGTTATCGGAAATCATTTAGATTTCGTGGCTACGGAAGAGTTCTTCGGAGCAATTGTTCAATATCCGGCAGGAAATGGTGAAGTTTTCGATTATAAAAACTTTGCAGCTGAATTGCATAGCAAAAATATTAAACTAACGGTAGCTGCAGATATTTTAAGCTTAACCTTATTAACGCCTCCGGGCGAGTGGGGAGCTGATGTAGTGGTGGGTACAACACAGCGTTTGGGTATACCAATGGGCTTCGGTGGACCGCATGCTGCATTTTTTGCCACGAAAGAAGAGTATAAACGTAACATTCCAGGCCGTATTATTGGTGTAACCATCGATAGCCATGGCGATTATGCTTTACGTATGGCTTTGCAAACCCGCGAGCAGCACATCCGCAGGGATAAAGCAACCTCAAACATCTGTACTGCACAGGCATTGTTGGCTATTATGGCTGGTTTCTATGCTGCTTATCACGGTCCGAAAGGATTAAAGGCTATTGCAGAACGTACCCATGGTTTGGCTATCAGTTTAGCATCTACTTTAAAAGGTTTAGGTTTTGAGCAGTTAAACTCAGCTTATTTTGATACTATCCGTTTCGATTTAGGCGATTTAAAAGGTGGTATTCACTCAGGATGTATCGACAACGAAATCAACTTAAACTATGTTGGTAATGTGGCTACTATTTCGTTTGATGAAACCAGCACTTTTGAAGATGTTGCTTTAATCGCTAAAATCTTTGCTAAAGTGAAAGCTATCGCTGCCGATCAGGTTGAAGTTGAAGAAAATGTGCAAACGGTAATCCCGGTTGCGTTACAACGGACTTCGGCTTACTTAATGCATCCAATATTTAACGCGCACCACTCAGAGCATGAAATGTTGCGTTATATCAAATCTTTAGAAGCAAAAGATTTATCGCTTTGCCACTCGATGATTGCTTTAGGTAGCTGTACCATGAAATTAAATGCAACAGCAGAGATGATCCCGGTTACCTGGTCTCACTTTGGCCGCGTACACCCTTTTGCACCTGCCGATCAGGTATTGGGTTACTATTCTGTATTTAACGAACTGGATAAATGGTTAAGTGAAATTACCGGTTTTGCAGCCATGAGCTTACAGCCAAATGCTGGTGCCCAGGGTGAGTATGCAGGTTTAATGGTTATCCGTGCTTATCATCACGATAGAGGCGATTTCCACCGTAACGTGGCGTTAATTCCTGCTTCTGCTCACGGAACAAACCCTGCTTCTGCAGCAATGGCCGACATGAAAATTGTGGTGGTTAAATCTTTAGAGAATGGTAACATCGATGTTGAAGATTTAAAAGCAAAAGCAGAATTGCATAAAGATAACCTATCGTGTTTAATGGTAACTTATCCATCAACACATGGGGTATTTGAAGAAAGCATCATCGAAATCTGTGAAACTATCCACGCTAACGGCGGACAGGTTTACATGGATGGTGCAAACATGAACGCACAGGTTGGATTAACAAGTCCGGCCAATATTGGTGCCGATGTTTGCCACTTAAACCTACACAAAACATTCTGTATCCCTCACGGTGGTGGTGGTCCGGGCATGGGTCCGATCGGTGTGGCTAAACACCTGGTACCTTATCTTCCTGGTCATGCTGTGGTTGATATCGATAAAGGAAAATCAATTTCTGCAGTTTCATCTGCACCATGGGGTTCCGCTTCCATCCTGATCATTTCTCACGCTTATATTGCGATGATGGGTGCTGAAGGTTTAACGAATGCTACTAAATATGCGATTTTAAACGCCAACTATATGAAAGCGCGTTTAGAGCAACACTATCCTGTATTGTATTCAGGCGCTCAGGGTCGTTGCGCACACGAGATGATTTTAGATTGCCGTTCGTTCAAAGCATTCGGTATCGAAGTGACCGATATTGCCAAACGTTTAATGGATTACGGTTTCCATGCACCAACGGTTTCATTCCCGGTTGCAGGTACTTTAATGGTGGAGCCAACTGAATCGGAGCCTAAACATGAGTTAGACCGTTTCTGTGATGCATTGATCGCAATTAAAAACGAAATTACCGCTGTAGAAAACGGTACTTTAGATAAAGTTGATAACCCATTAAAAAATGCCCCACATACCGTTTCGGTAATTACTGCTAACGAATGGGATCATGCTTATAGCCGTCAAACAGCTGCGTTCCCACTGCCTTATGTGTTAGAGCGCAAGTTCTGGCCTTCAGTTGGTCGCGTTAACGATAGCCATGGCGATAGGGCATTAATCTGCGCTTGTCCGCCGATTGAAAGTTATTTAGAAGAGATCGTACCTTAAAGGTTGAGCGTAGAAAGGTAAAGGGTTTAAGGTTTTTCTTTCCATCGCCATAATTCCCCTCAAAACGCCGCCTAGGTTCGTGTGGCCACGAACATATTCTGTTTATCTGCAAGTTTTATGAATTCGTTTCATAAAGCTTGCAGTTTTTTTTTGGAAATAAATGTAATTAACTTACCCAATTGCTGGACTGTATAAATTCTTCCCAGCCCTCATCAGTCTTTTTATAAACACTTGTGCTTCCATAACCACATAAAAAACCGCAACTATAACCATATTCAAAAATACAGAAGGTACCGTTTCTGAAAAAAATAGGTTTGTGAAACTGATAATAGCCCTTAATGCCTTTTTTATAAACATCTTCCCAGCCTTTACCTTTAAATAACTGGTTCAAACTATCCTGACTGATCGATTTCGTGAATGGCAGAATATGATCCGGCAGGATCTGCTTTTTTATTTTATCAATTTCATTAAGCACAAATTCCTTCTCTTTTTTGGTGTAGACTATCTCATTTACTAGCGAGTTAAATTTAAAGCCTTTTAAAGTATCTGTATCAAAAGATTTCTTGAGCTCCTCAGCAATACCGGTGGGATTCTGATCTAGGTAAAATATTTTTTTGTCTTTGACTTTTAGATTTTCGGTAAAAAACCATTTTAAAAACTGTTTTTCTTTGCTCGATATCGTTTGAGCAGATGTTGTGAGATTAAATATTGTGGTGCAGATGATGAGAATGGTTATTTTTTTCATATTCTTAAGATGATCGGGAAAATATTATTCCATAAATATTGTGATATTTTCAGAAGATATATATCACGCTGTGAAGCTCAAAGACAAATACATATTTTTAAAAAGTAAAGCAATTAAACCATTGCTATCATTCTATAGTCCATAGAATGATTTTAAATAAATCCGATTATTTTTGAAAAAACTTACCATAGGTCAACAACAAGAGATTGATAGTTCATCTATATTTGTATCAAATTTTAAAAAACCAGAAAATGAAATTAAAAATTAGCTCAATTTTTTTATTAGTGGCAGTAGTAGCATTGTCAGCTTTTAAAAACCCAACCAAACCAGTAACTTATACTGTAGATGCAGCAAAATCAACCATTACCTGGATTGGTAAAAAAGTAACAGGTTCTCATAACGGAACAATCGCTTTACAATCAGGTAGCTTAGCCGTTAACGGTAAAAGTGTAACTGGCGGTACTTTCGTAATCGATATGACTTCAATTAAAGATGCTGATGGCAGCGCTAAATTAGAAGGGCACTTAAAAGCAGACGATTTTTTCGGAACTACTAAATTCCCAACTTCAACTTTCGTGATTACTAAAGTTGCTGGTTCAGGCGCAAACGTAACCGTAACCGGTAACTTAACCATCAAAGGTATTACTAAACCATTAAGCTTCCCTGCAACGGTAACCATTAATGCAGATGGCACTGCTTCGGCTTTAGCTGGTAAAATCGTTGTTGACAGAACTAAATATGATATTAAATATGGTTCGAAATCATTCTTCGATAGCATTGGCGACAAAGCAATTGATGATAACTTCGAATTGGCTGTTAAATTGGTAGCTAAGAAATAAACCCCATCCAACCCTCCTGAATTGGAGGGCTTGAAATGCAAAGGCCTCGACATCTGTCGGGGCTTTTTTGTG
>NZ_JBWJIG010000011.1:0-236141 GCF_056490705.1 Pedobacter humicola
GTCCCGATTTTCATCGGGACTCGTCATTATTTAGCATTCTGTGATTTTAACGTGTTCAACTCGCGCTGAAGTGCCTCAATCTGTTGTTGCTGTTCTTTTATACTGGCCACCAAAAGCGGAACTAAACTTTCGTAATCCACCTTGGTAATGGTCGCGTTTTTAAACGCATTTTTACCTGCCGGGTAAGCTTTTGACTGGACCGAAACGATCTCCGGAACCACAGCTTTGACATCAGCACCAACAAAGCCATATTGTTGCCTGGCTGGTAACTTCAGCTTTTCTGCCCAGGTTTTATCGTAATTAAAACTGACTGGCTGAAGTTTTCTAACCTGGATAAGGGCATTTTCTACTGGTTTAACATTGTCCTGCACAACTTCTTGCGCACTGATTTTTAACGATGCAGCGATGAACAACACTGCAAATGAAATTGCTCGTTTCATATATATATGATATTATAATTTTTAAAATTGAAATGGGTTCCGCGGTTTCGCACGGGAAATAAACATACAGAATTGGTTTATGCTGAAGGCGGCGGTGTTAAGACCTCAGGAAAGTAAGCCAATTGAAAAGAATGATCGGGAATAATGACTTTATTTGAAGTTTGAAGGGGAATATACATTTCGCCATGAAACATGATCTGCTGAACGGCATATTCAGTTTCTACTTTCTTTTCTTCCTTTTCTGTGGCGTCATCATTGGTTGATAAAACTTCAACATTATCGGCAGAATAGCTTAAATACGAAACCACATTGCTTACTTTTAACAGAAAAGTTAGTGCAATGCAGCTCATGAGCATGTATTTAAAGACAAAAAACTTCATTATTGCAAATATAAGTCCTATGCCTTAAAAACAATAAAATTAAGGTTAAAGTTCTGTAAGAATTTCGAGCATTGCGGCAGTGGCCAGCTCGATATCTGCCGCTGATGTCCGCCAATTTACAAAGGCAGCCCGGATTCCCTTTTTTCCATTATAAAATGTTGGTGTCATAAATACCTTTCCACCCGCATTTAACTTATTTAGAAATGTTGCGACTAGATTTTCATCGGTCAGTGAAAAACAAACGGTATTCAAACGCACAGGTGCCAGCAGTTCGAAGTTTGGATTTTCACTGATGAAATCGGCAAACTGTAAAGCCATCCCCACGTTGCCTTCAACAATTTCCTGATAACCTTGCTTCCCATAACTGGTTAAGGTAAACCAGGCTGGTAAAGCTTTCAGGCGGCGGGAGTTTTCCGGCAGGAAGTTTAAATAACTGAAATTCTCCATCGGATTGCCTAAATAAGCCGCATTAGCATTCTGAAAAGTTTCTACCTGTAACAACTGATGTTTTTCTTTTACAAAGAACACAGCGCTTTCGTAAGGTACATTTAACCACTTATGGCAATCGACCGTAATGCTATCCGCATGCTCCCAACCTTTAACTAAATGTTTGTATTTGGACGAACAAGCGGCAAAGCCTCCAAAAGCTGCATCAATATGCCACCAGAAATTATATTTCTGCTTTAATCTATTGATCGCCTCAAAATCATCAAAGTCGACGGTATTCACCGTTCCTGCACTTGATATTAAAATAAAAGGCTCGCCGTTTAAAGCTTGGATTTTCAGTTCCAGATCGGCACCATCCAGCGCCTCCCGATTACCTTCCATTACCTTTACCTGTATCACATTACCGCTACCTAAACCCAACATCGATAATGATTTAATCGCCGATGAATGTGGTGTAGCCGAGAATACTTTTATATTGCCCGACAATCCTTCCCGTGCAAAGTCTTTTCCCTGCTGTTTGCCAATCCACTGTCTGGCTACGGCCAAACAGGTAAAATTAGATAAGGTAGCTCCAGTTACAAAACCACCAAAAAAATCTTTAGGCAGGTTAAATAATGAAAGCAATAACTGAATGGTTTCCAGTTCGATTGTGGCAGAAATATCACCCCCACCTTTTGCGCTTTGTGTATTCTGATCGTAGATGGTCGACAACCAATCGCCTGCAATAGCAGCAGGTGTGGTGCCTCCCGTTACAAAACCCCAATACCTTGGTCCTGATGAGGCCACCATAATAGGCTCGAAACGCTGGTTAAATTGTTTTAAGGCTTCAACAGTGCCTAAGCCCTGTTCGTTTAAATCGACAACAAGCTCTACTTCACCCGAACTGGCTGTTGAGCGTTCATGAATGTGATTTAAATAATCTATTCCCTGCTGTTTAACCTGGGTAAGTATGGCATCAAGGTTTTGTTGGTCGATATTTAAATTATTCATAATAAACTTCAATTTGTCACCATACTGAATTCATTTCAGCATCTCTTTTGTTCGTCGAGATTTGTAATCTCGTCGCACTGTACCGTGGATTTAAAATCCACTAAAAATTAAATCAGCAGACGGGATTACAAATACCGACTAAACATTAATTTAAAATATAGCCTTTGCAATCTTCTTAGTCTGCTCGGGGCGGCCCATGGTATAAAAGTGTAGTACCGGAGCACCAAAATCGATCAGTTCTTTACATTGCTTGATCATGGCTTCTGTACCGATTTCTTTTGCCTCGTTATTGTTTTTGGCATGCGATAGGGCATCGGTCAACTCATCCGGTAAATCGATATGGAAAATCTTAGGCAGTACATTCAACTGCGACAAGGTACTGATCGGTTTCAAACCTGGTATAATCGGCACATTGATATCATTTTCCCGGCATTTCTTTACAAAATCGAAATACTTCTGGTTATCGAAAAACATCTGCGTAACAATAAATTCTGCACCTGCATCTACCTTCTTTTTCAAATATTTGAAGTCGGTACTCATGTTAGGTGCTTCGAAGTGTTTTTCAGGATAACCTGCCACACCGATACAGAAATCACTTTTAAAGGTTTCTACATCTTCATGCAGAAATTTACCTTCATTATGGTTTTTAATGTGTTCGATCAGATCTGTAGCATAACAGTGGCCGCCCGGGGTAGGAACAAAATTCCCATCTGCCTTACGGGCATCACCGCGCAAAGCGAGAACATTGTCTATACCTAAAAACTGTAAATCGATCAGGGCATTCTCGGTTTCCTCTTTGGTAAATCCACCACAAATCAGGTGCGGCACCGCATCTACTTTATATTTATGGATAATCGCTGCACAAATGGCAATGGTACCCGGGCGCTTGCGGTAAGACACCTTTTGCAGCAAACCATTCGCCTGTTCTTTATAAATATAATCTTCGCGTAGCGATGTTACATCGATAAACGGAGGATTAAACTCCAATAAGGGTTCTATCGCATCGTAAATCCATTGGATGCTCTGCCCTTTTACAGGTGGTAATAATTCAAAAGAGAATAAGGTTTTACCCTTTGCGTTTTTTATATGGTCTGTAATCTTCATAACCCTGATCCCGATTAATCGGGACGTTAAATTTTAATTTGTATATAATTCCCTCCCCTTTAGGGACCGGGGGTTAATAAGCTAAATTCGGACTTAACCACCGCTCCACTTCTTCAACCGGCATATTTTTTCTGATGGCGTAATCTTCAATCTGGTCTTTGGTAATTTTTCCTAAACCGAAATATTTCGAATCAGGGTGTGCGAAATAAAATCCACTAACCGCTGCCGTTGGGTACATGGCATAACTTTCGGTTAAATGCAATCCGATTTTATTCTCGGCATCCAGCAATTGGAATAAAGTACCTTTTTCGGTATGCTCCGGACAGGCAGGATAACCTGGTGCCGGACGGATCCCAGCATATTCTTCCTTAATCAGTTCCTGATTGCTCAGGTTTTCATCCTGCGCATAACCCCAGTATTCTTTACGCACGCGTTCGTGTAACCGTTCTGCAAAAGCTTCAGCCAAACGATCGGCCAAAGCTTTGGCCATAATACTGTTGTAATCGTCGTAATTAGACTCGAACTCATGCACCAGTTCATCAATCCCAATACCTGCAGTTACAGCAAAACCACCAAAATAATCCTGAATACCGCTTTCTTTTGGCGCAATAAAATCAGATAAGGCGTAATAAGGCTGTCCATCTACTTTTTCTGCCTGTTGGCGGAGGGTGTGTATAACAACGGAAGATGGTTGATGTAAGATGGATGATGGATCAGTTCCATTTTCCATTTTACCTTTTACATCCAAAACAATATCGTCTCCTACCGCATTTGCTGGCCAGAAACCGATTACAGCTCTCGCTGTTAACAGTTTTTCATCCAGGATACGTTTTAATAAGGTCTGTGCATCATCAAAAAGTTTCTTCGCTTCATCACCTACATTCTTATCATCGAAAATCTTCGGATAGCTACCGCGAAGTTCCCAGGTATGGAAAAATGGCGTCCAGTCGATATAAGGCACCAGTTCTTCTAAAGGATAATTATCGAAAACCTTTGTACCAGTAAATTCGGGAACAGGCAGATCGGGTTGAAAATCAATTTTAAACTTATTTTCACGTGCCTCTTCAAGCGTTTTAAAACGTTTATCTGATCGCTTATTTAAATGCGCTTCGCGAGCCTTATCATATTCAGCCCTGATGCCTGCCACATAATCGTCTTTTGTTTCAGGGTTCATCAAGGTACTGCAAACGGTCACACTTCGCGATGCATCCAACACGTGGATGGCAGGGCCAGAATAATTTGGTGCTACTTTTACTGCAGCATGGATCCTTGAGGTGGTTGCTCCACCGATAATTAATGGAATCGTAAAGCCTTCGCGTTCCATTTCTTTGGCAAAGTGGACCATTTCATCCAATGAAGGCGTAATCAACCCGCTTAAACCAATAATATCGGCATTTATTTCTTTGGCTTTTTTGATGATCTCCTGTGCCGGAACCATCACGCCCATATCTACAATTTCGAAGTTATTACAGGCCAATACCACACCCACTATATTTTTCCCAATATCATGCACATCACCTTTAACGGTGGCCATTAATACCCTTCCGGCAGATGAATTCTGATCCTGGTCAGGGTTGTCCAGTTTCTCCTGCTCAATAAACGGCAATAAATAGGCTACAGCTTTTTTCATTACCCTTGCCGATTTTACCACCTGGGGCAAGAACATTTTCCCGGCACCAAACAGATCCCCAACAATGTTCATTCCGTCCATCAGTGGACCTTCAATTACCTGGATCGGGCGGGCATATTTTTGCCGGGCTTCTTCCACATCATCATCCAGATATTCTACAATTCCCTTTACCAGCGAATGCGATAACCGCTCTTCAACAGTACCTTTCCGCCATTCTTCATCCTTAACAATCTCCTTACCTTTCGATTTTACGGTATCGGCATATTCGACCAGGCGCTCGGTTGCATCATCCCTGCGGTTTAACAATACATCTTCTACCCTTTCTAACAATTCGGGTGGAATTTCCTGATACACTTCCAACATCCCTGCATTTACGATCCCCATATCTAAACCCGCCTGAATAGCATGGTAAAGAAACGCGGAGTGCATTGCCTCACGAACGGTATTATTCCCCCTGAAAGAGAAAGAAATGTTAGAAACCCCTCCGCTCACTTTAGCATGAGGCAGGTTTTCTTTGATCCAACGGGTGGCATTTATAAAATCGACAGCATAATTGTTGTGCTCTTCCAATCCGGTTGCAACGGTTAAGATATTTGGATCGAAAATGATGTCCTCAGGTGGGAAACCGATTTCGTGAACCAGTATATCATAACTTCTTTTACAGATTTCCTTTCTACGTTCATAATTATCGGCCTGCCCCTGCTCATCAAAAGCCATCACCACTACGGCCGCGCCATATTGCATAATTTTACGGGCACTCTCGCGGAATTTATCTTCTCCTTCTTTTAAAGAGATGGAGTTTACGATTCCTTTTCCCTGCAAACATTTTAAGCCATTTTCAATAACCGACCATTTGGATGAATCGACCATGATAGGCAGCTTCGCAATATCAGGTTCAGAGGCAATGAGGTTCAAAAACTTGGTCATCGCGGCTTCCGAATCCAACATCCCTTCATCCATGTTCACATCGATTACCTGTGCACCGCCTTCAACCTGTTGTAAGGCAACGGCCAGTGCAGCTTCGTAATCGCCGCCTAAAATCAGTTTGGAGAATTTTGGAGATCCTGTAATATTGGTTCTTTCGCCAATGTTTACAAAAATACTCTCCGGGGTAATGGTAACAGGCTCTAATCCGCTTAAACGCATAAAAGGTTCAAGAACCGGTATTTTGCGCGGTTCCGCTTTTCGGGCATTTTTAGCTATACAACCAATGTGCTCAGGCGTAGTACCACAACATCCACCCACAATATTCACAAAGCCTGATGCAATAAAATCATCAACCAAATGTGCTGTTTCGTGCGGCTGTTCATCATAAGCACCGAACTCATTTGGTAAACCTGCATTTGGATAAGCTGATACATAACATCCTGCTTTTGCCGCCAGCTCTTCGATGTGCGGACGCATTTCTTTTGCTCCCAAGGCACAGTTAAAACCGATACTTAGCGGTTTTGCATGCATCACAGAATTCAAAAAAGCTTCGGCCGTTTGACCAGAAAGCGTTCTACCAGAAGCATCGGTAATCGTACCGGAAATCATGATCTCCAGTTTACGGCCAATTACCTCTTCATATTTTTTAATGGCCACAATAGCCACTTTTGCATTTAAGGTATCGAAAATGGTTTCGATCAATAACACATCCGAACCACCATCTACCAAACCACGTACCTGCTCATAGTAAGCGGCTTCGAGCTCATCGAAATACACCGCCCTGAAACCAGGGTCGTTTACATTTGGCGACATGGAAAGGGTACGGTTGGTTGGACCGATAGCACCAGCAACAAAACACTTGCGATCAGGGTTTGCAGCCATAAACTCGTTAACCGCCTCTTTTGCCACACGTGCCCCTTCGAAGCTCATTTCATATGAAAGGTCTTCCATCTGGTAATCGGCCATCGAAATGCGCTGGGTACTGAAAGTATTGGTTTCGATAATATCGGCACCAGACGCCAGGTACTCCAGGTGTATAGTTTTAATAATATCCGGACGTGTGATATTGAGCAAATCGTTATTGCCTTTTACATCACAGGGATGGTTTTTAAATCGCTCTCCCCTAAAATCGTCTTCGCTTAAAGTATATCGCTGAATCATGGTACCCATTGCACCATCAATCACCAAAATACGTTTTTCTAATTCTTCTCTTATGCTCATTCTTGTCGTTAGATATGAGAATTGAGATAGGCGATATGAGAATGATTAAGCATAACTTATGTCTTAAATCTCATGTCTATCCTCTCAAATCTCAAAAAAAGGCTTATCTAAAAAGTTGGTACGTGAATCGTAATCCTAAACTTATCTGGTCCCGAATGTATCCGGGATAGAATTTAGCACCTTGTACGGTTACAGGTTGCTAAGACTTCGTTGGGTCTAATCCCTCCGTCTTTCTTAATAAGCACACAAAAATGCAACAAAGCTACATCAATTCCAAAATTTATCGCTTTGCGCCCAAATAAAATTACAAAGGCCACGCAAAACTGCGCAGCCTTAAGAATATTGTTCTGTCCCTGACTACTTCCTGCTTCCGAAAATACGCAATAAGAAAAGGAAGATATTTAAGAAATCCAGGTATAAAGATAAAGCGGCAACAATAGCCATTTTCTTTGATTCGATCTGAAGAACCTGCTCTCCACTCGCTTCAATACCTTCACCGATTCGTTTAATTTTTTGCACATCATAAGCAGTTAACGCTGTAAATATTGCAATACCAATAAAAGCCATAAACAAACTGAACTGTTCGCTTTGAATAAACATATTAATAACCATGGCAATCACTAAACCAATTACCCCAACCATTAAAATTGGCCCAAACTTGCTGAGATCGATATTGGTGGTATAACCCATAAATGCCATTATACCGAATATGCCTGCAGCACCTGCAAAACAGCTTACTACCGATCCTGAAGTATAGGTTAATAATATAAAACTTAAGCTTACACCAGTCAATACCGAGTAAAGTACAAAAACCCCAATTAATGCAGGTAACGATAACCTGCTTAATCCAAAGCCCATTAACATCACCAGACCAAGCGGTGCAAACATGGCCACATAGCCAAAAACTGACATACTTACTTTGCCTGTTGTAGGATTAATATTTAAAAGATATTGCATTAACTCCGCGTTGGTTCCGAAAAGATATGCAGCTACTGTAGATAAACTCAATGCAACAAACATCCATAAGAAAACGTTTGCAAAGAATTTTTTAGAAACAGATTTTTCCTGTACAAAAACACTGTTGTCCTGATATTGATAATTTTGTTGTTCCATTTTAAATTTTGTGTATTTAACTATATAAAAATAACTATTTAGTTTAATCTTTTTGTCAGCAGTTCTTCAACTTTTTTATAGAACTGCAGGGGTTTTAATGTGCGCCATGGCAGGTTGTCAAAAGCACCGCCAAAGTTAATGTAATAGTCGATGTTATTATCCCTGAATTCGGCAATTACATGTTCCTGAAAGTTTACACCAACAATCCAGCCATCTTCTACTTCCTGAAACCACTCTTCATAATAACTGTCGTCAGAAGCATGGAAATTTAATACATTTTCACCAATCAGGATAAATTTATTGATGCCTTCATCCATCATCAGCTCTAAAATATCACGCTTCATTAACATAATGTCGTTGTTAATGGCATCGTTCCATTCGCCTATAAATTCGATAATGGCATAACTGCGGTCGTAATCGGCGTACAACACCTTCATGTAAAGGGTATTCGAACCAAATTCATCCCATTGCGGATGCAATAAAAAGTTATATATCTGCTTATCAAAATAAAGTTCCGAATATTCGGTATTGTAAAATGGCGAACGCTCATCTTCTGCCGAGATATAATCATCTCTCCACTGGTAATACGGCTCAATCTCGTGCATAGTTTTTAATTATTGAATAACTGAATTGTGAGTGGCTGAATGTTAAGGTTATTCTACATTCCCTGTTTCTCTCATTCTATCATTTCTCAGTGTCCTGCTTCTACGGCCTTCCGTACGCTTCCGTAGCGGGTTAGCAATTCGGCGGCTTTATCGTAACCGATATTCAGTTCATCGGCAACCATTTGTGTACCACGGTCTACCAGTTTATGGTTCGTTAACTGCATATCCACCATCTTGTTGCCCACTACACGCCCTAACTGTACCATTACGGTCGTACTCAACATGTTTAACACCAGTTTCTGCGCCGTGCCCGATTTCATCCGGGTAGAACCGGTCACAAATTCTGGCCCAACCACCACCTCAACCGGGAAATCCGATTCTGCAGCAATAGGCCCGCCGATATTGCATACAATACAGCCGGTTAAAATACCATGTTTACGGGCAGTGTTCAATCCACCGATTACATATGGGGTAGTGCCTGAAGCTGCGAGCCCCACTAAACAATCTTTTTCATTGATATTGAATTCCTGCAGATCTTTCCAGGCCTGCTCGGCATCATCTTCGGCAAACTCTACCGCTTTTCTGATGGCAGTATCGCCACCTGCGATAATACCCACAACCCAATCAAAAGGCACGCCATAAGTTGGCGGACATTCGGATGCATCTACTACCCCTAAACGGCCGCTGGTACCAGCACCTATATAAAAAAGACGGCCACCTTTTTTCATCCGCTCGGCAACCGCCGAAGTTAATTTTTCAATCTGAGGCAAAGATTTTTCCACTGCAAAAGCAACAGTTTTATCCTCATTATTAATGTCCTGCAGAACTTCTAAAACCGACATCTGCTCGATATGGTTGTAATTAGATTCTTGCTCGGTAACTCTGTTCATAAATTTAATTTTGATAAAATTCGGTAAATTCTTTCTAAAAACTACCCTAAAAATCCAAAAATATATGTCATAAATTTCAATCCTCCTCTTCTATGCGTTAATTAATGTTAAATATTATAAACAAAAGACACGAAAATGCAGTTAAAAAATATATCAACCCGCTTATTTTCATAAATTTGTACTAACGCTGATGAAAAAAAATACCCGCAATAACGTACTGATCGCTGTAAGCTATTCTGTAATTTTAATAGTGGGTATGTTTTTGGGCATAAAATTCATTAAAGATCAAGGCTTTGGTGTTAAAAAAAGTCCTCAGCTGGCCAGCAACAGCGATGAGAAACTAAATGAAATCCTCCATATCATCAACGGTAACTATGTTGATGACATCAATACCGATTCGCTTCAAAACTTACCCATCGATAGCGTTTTGCATCAGCTTGATCCACATAGCGTTTACCTGCCACCAACCGATGTGCAGGACATGACCGATAACCTGGAAGGAAACTTTGAAGGGGTAGGGATCGAATATTACATGCTTAACGATACCATGATGGTTACCGGCGTGGTTAAAGACGGGCCTGCTTATCAGGCGGGGATAAAACTGGGGGATAAGATCCTGAGTATCGACACTACGGTAGTGAGTGGAAGAAACTTACCAAAAGACCAGCTTGTTGGCCGCTTTAAAGGCCGGTCCGGAACAGGCGTGAGTGTAACCCTTTTACACCCGGGCATCACGCAGAGCAACCGCATTATGGTAACCCGCGGCAAAGTAAACATCAGCAGTATTGATGCGGCTTATATGATCAACAATGAAACGGGTTACGTGCGCATCAGTAAATTTGGGGCCAATACCGATAACGATTTCTCTGTGGCTGCAAATAACCTTAAAGCCAGGGGCATGAAAAAACTGATCCTCGATCTGCGCGATAACGGTGGTGGTTATTTTACCGCAGCTACAGGTCTGGCCGATCAGTTCCTGGCCGAAAATAAACTTATTGTATATACGCAAGGTAAACACGAACCGCGTACCGATTATTTTTCGACCGGAACAGGGGCCTTCCAAAATGGCAAACTGGCGATACTAATTAACGAAAATACAGCTTCTGCCAGTGAGATTGTAGCCGGGGCCATTCAGGATTTAGGTCGGGGCATTATCGTAGGCCGCCGCTCTTTCGGTAAAGGCCTGGTACAAGAGCAATTTGCCTTTGGCGATGGCTCGGCACTAAACTTGACCATTGCCAGGTATTACACCCCTTCGGGGCGCAGCATCCAAAAATCCTATAAAAAAGGCTATGATGCTTACAAACATGAGCTGGATGAACGCATGACCGATGGAGAGTTAACCGGCGACCGTACCTCTTTTCAGGATTCAATTGAAAAAACAGAAGGCGTAAATGTTCAGCCCATCAGAAAGATCAAACCTCTTGGTGGTATACAACCCGATGTTTTTGTAAAGTTAGACACCAATGGCTACAATAAATTTTACAGCAATCTGGTGAGCAAAAAAGTACTTTCTGATTATGTATTTAACGTTTTGACCAATAAATACAGTGCAAGTTTTGTAGAGCAGAATATTAACATCTTTACCATAAACGATAACGACTTTAAAGATTTTATCGGATTTCTTCAGCGCAAAAATGTGCCTATAGACCGTTTTCAGTTGTACAACTCGAAAACCATTATCCTAAACGATTTAAAAGCGCTGCTTTGCCGCTATTATTTGGGCGATGTGGGCTATTATAAAGCGGCGAATCAAAACGATAATGCGGTAAGGCAGGCGCTTCTTAATCTGCAGTAACCATATTTTATATTTCTTTAAGCATACAAATCGAATCTAAAAAGAATTATAATTCCAAAAAATACTTCAAATACAATATAATATTCTTAATTTAATATTAAATTTAATACTATATTTCGTTTAACTAATTTTGCCTGCAAATCATATATCATGGAAGCGAGCAAATTACAGGCAAAAGATCAACAGGTATTAAACGATCTATTGACAAAAGTTAAGAAACAGACCGATTTATTTTTAGGTTATCCGGTTTCTAAAGATTTCGACTATCAAGCCTTATCCGATTTCTTAAAATACCCGATGAATAATCTTGGGGATCCTTTTGTTGCTTCAACCTATGGTGTGGGATCGCGTGAGCTGGAAAAAGAGGTAGTTCAGTTTTTTGCCGAACTGTTTCGCGCACCTGCCGATAACTGGTGGGGTTATGTCACCAATGGTGGCTCTGAGGGAAATTTATATGGTTTATACCTGGCGCGCGAATTGCACCCAAAGGGAATGGTTTACTATTCTGAAGCTACCCATTACAGCGTGCAGAAGAACCTCCATTTACTCAACATGCCAAACATTGTGATCCGTACACAAGAAAATGGGGAGATCGATTATGAAGACCTGGAACATACCATCAGGATGAACCGCCACATGCCCGTAATCATTATGGCCAATATCGGCACCACCATGACGGAGGCCCGCGATGATGTAGCGAAAATTAAAACCATTTTAAAAAGTTTAGCCATACAACATTATTATATCCATGCCGATGCGGCACTTTCCGGCACTTATAGTGCATTGATCGAACCAAGACCTGCCTTCGATTTTGAAGACGGTGCTGATAGCATTGCCATTAGCGGGCATAAGTTTTTTGGCTCACCGATGCCATGCGGAGTGGTGGTTGCCAAAAAATCGAACCGCGACCGGATTGCCCGTTCTGTAGCCTATATCGGCAGTATGGATACCACCATTACCGGATCGCGGAATGGACACAGTCCACTGTTTTTATGGCACACCATTAAACGTTTGGGCATTGCAGGTTTAAAAAGCAGGGCATTGCACAGCTTGGCCACGGCAGCATACACGGAAGAAAAATTTAAAGAGATGGGTATCGCGGCATGGCGAAACCCCAATGCCATCACCGTAAACTTCCCTACCCCATCGATAGCAATTTGCAAAAAGTGGCAATTGGCAGCTGAACAGGGCAATTCGCATATCATTTGCATGCCAAATGTAAGCAGGGCACATATCGATCTTTTTATGGCTGAAATAAATACCGAAATGGTGTTGCAAGATTAACGAGAAACAAACTTTTGAACGACCTAAATGTTTAACACCTACACTAAATTTAGCTATAAAATCAATAGCCATGAAAATAATAATTGTAGGCGCAACAGGAACTTTGGGCAAAAAAGTAGCCGAGGCTTTTGCGCAAAAACATGAAGTCATCAGAGTAGGAAATACCAAAGGTGATGTTCGGGTGGATATTACCAACGAAGATTCCATCAAAGCGATGTTCGAACAGATTGGCCCCTTTGATGCCCTGATCAGTACCAGCGGAAAAGGTCCTTTTGCCCCGGTAAGTCAAATGACGGGCGAAGTATTTAAAAGCGGATTGCTGGATAAGTTACTGGGCCAGGTTAATCTCGTACTGATCGGTCAGCGTTATATTAACAAAGGCGGTTCATTTAGCTTAATCTCAGGCATACTGGCCGATCATCCGGTTGCTGCCGGCTCTGCACTGAGTGCCATAAACGGTGGATTAAACTCCTTTGTGATCGCAGCCGCGCCCGAGCTCGAAAATGGTGTCCGCTTAAATGTAGTGAGCCCAAACGTAGTAGAAGATTCGCCAGCATATTTCAATTCTTTCCCAGGCGAAATTCCGGTAACGATGGATAAAGTGGTTAAAGCTTTTGAGAAAAGTGTTTTAGGTATAGTTACCGGTCAGGTGATCAAGGTGTATTAGTATACATTACGATCTTCCCGCAAAAAGATGAACATTCAATTTTGTTCCTAATCACCCGCCATTCCATGCCGGCATGGCGGGGAAAACTTAGGGTTGGTTCGGATCCTCTTCGGACCTTCTTCGGATCCCAGACGGAGCTGTGACAATTGTACCCGAATAATGTCCGTTTCAAATCCGACTATTATTTAATGAAACCGTTAAGAAAAATTAAAGCTGTAACCTGCATGCCCTCCATAAAAACCATTAAATTAGCTTCCACAATTTGCCAGTATGATAGAAACCGAACGCCTCATTTTAAAGCCCCTCACACACGATCAACTTTTAAAATATATTAAGGATGATCATTCACTGGAGAAAGAATTCGGCCTTTTACCAACCAAGAAAAACATCTCGCCTTCTTTGCACGATGCTTTAGAGGAAACCATTTTACCCAACGTTTTTGATAAGGATAAAGATTACCTGTACCATACTTTATGGACGATCATCTCCAAACCCGACCAAAGAATGGTTGGCGATATCTGTTTTGTTGGCGAACCTGATCCAAGCGGCGAAATTGAAATTGGTTATGGCACCTACGAAGAATTTAGAGGCAAGGGTTTTATGACCGAGGCCGTTGGCAGATTAATCGAGTGGGCAAAGGAACAACCAAAAGTGAAATCGGTTTTCGCGGCGACCACAAAAGACAACGTGGCTTCTTATTCTATCCTAGAAAAAAACAACTTTATCCATATTGGGGAAGTGGATGATATGTTGAGCTGGAAGATTGAGCTGAAATAAGTTTACAAATGTGGATTAATTTTGCCACGGAGACACGGATGATCACGGAAAAATTTCTTAATAGACATTTTTTAACTAGGGTGCCAGAATATAAGCTTCAATATGCTACACCACGATCTCAAACAAACTTAAACTGATACCTTCATAATGTTTGGGTAAACCATCTGTTTTTTCCATGGTAACTACACCTACATAATCGAAGCCGCAGCCGGTATAATATTCGAGCAGTTTTTCATTGTCTGCCCAGGTATCCATTCTGATAAATCTGAGGTTATGCTTTGCGGCATGAACTTTGGCCCACTTAATAATTTCCTTAACAAAAGCATAGCCCCTAAATTCGGGATGGGTTACGATCCTATGGATGTAAATGGCATCATGATCACGGTCGCCCCAAATTAACTGATCATCATAGGTAACCGCAAATACACAGGCTACAACACCATCAACCAAAATTTTATACTGGCGGTTCTCGTCGATTTCGGTCTGCACCAACGCTCTGCTGAAGCCCTGCCAATGTTTATTAAATACCTTTTTCTGGTGGACAATAGCCATATTATAAAATTCGAAAATGGTACCGATATCGTTTGAAAGGCTATTTTGTACTTGAAGTTGCATACTGCAAAGGTAAGCGTAAATTTTTATCCTGTTAGGTTAGCTGGGATTTGTAACGTTAAGTCGGGATTTGCAATCCCTCTTTGGAGTTCAAACTTTTGTGGATTTCGAAGCCACAGCAAAATACGACGAGATTGCAAATCTCGACGAACACAATAAACAAAAAAAGGGCTGCCCTCGCTATGAATGCAGCCCTTTTTTAATTATTTTCAGTGTTGTAAGCCTTCCGCCTTTTAACCCTCAACTTTAAAACTATTTCTGTCTAAAATAAATCTGGATCGGTGCGCCAGAAAAATCGAAGTTTTCCCTCAGTTTATTCTCAATGAAACGTTTATACGGATCTTTAATGTACTGCGGCAAGTTGCAGAAAAAGGCAAACATTGGCGAAGTAGCATTAATCTGCGTGATATATTTTATCTTAATGTGTTTACCTTTTAATGCCGGTGGTGGGAATTTCTCGATCAACGGCAACATCACATCATTTAATTTAGATGTAGGAATTTTCTTACTACGGTTTTTATAAACCTCTAAGGCAGCTTCAATGGCTTTGAAGATACGTTGCTTGTTTAATACTGAAGTAAAAATGATTGGCACATCTGTAAAAGGGCGGATACGCTCGTGGATCTGCTCTTCGAAAGCTTTCATGGTTTGGGTATTCTTTTCGATCAGATCCCATTTATTCACCAAAATTACGATACCTTTTTTGTTCTTTTCGGCCAGGTGGAAGATATTGATATCCTGACTTTCGATCCCTTCAACAGCATCGATCATCAATACCACAACATCAGCCTCTTCTAAAGCTTTGATGGTACGCATTACCGAATAAAACTCTAAGTTTTCTTTAACCTTGGTTTTTTTACGTAATCCGGCGGTATCGATCAACATGAACTCATGACCGAACTGGTTATAATGGATTTTGATCGAATCGCGGGTGGTACCTGCATTTGCGGTAACAATATTACGTTCTTTACCGATCAATGCATTAACCAAAGAAGATTTACCCACATTCGGGCGACCTGCGATGGTAATTTTAGGCAATTGGTTTTCTTCTTCAGGAATGTCTTCGAAGTTTTTAACAACCTCATCCAACAACTCACCTGTTCCGGAACCCGTCATTGATGATAATGCATATACATCTCCTAATCCGAAGCCATAAAAAGTATGGATTTCGTTATATAGAGCGGTATTATCTACTTTATTTGCGCAAACATAAACGGGTTTGTTACTTCTGCGTAATACCTGGGCAATGTCATCATCCAGATCGGTGATGCCTGTAGTTACATCAACCATGAAGATCAATACACTGGCTTCTTCGATGGCGATCATTACCTGCTCGCGGATGGCTGCTTCGTAAACATCTTCCGAGTTGGCTACATAACCACCGGTATCAATTACGGTAAACTGTCTGTCGGTCCACTCACCCACGCCGTAATGCCTGTCGCGGGTTACGCCGCTTATATCATCAACAATGGCCTTACGGCTTTCTGTTAGTCTATTAAAAAGGGTGCTCTTGCCTACGTTTGGCCTGCCTACGATGGCTATAATGTTACTCATGGGTGTTCTATTGATAGTTAATGGCTTATAGTTAACGGTCGTGGTGTTTGGGCAAGCTGCTCAAACTATTTGGCTATCAGCCATTGACTATCAACTACTAACCGATTTATTTCGGGCTGCAAAGGTACGGTAATTTTTTGTAACCTTTATTAATATTAATTTTTATACTTATCTAAAAGTCCTTTTATCACCTCTTCGGTTAATTCGTTTCCTTGTAATAACGGGAAGCCTTCCCATCGCACGATTCCTTTCGGATCGATCAAAATCGCATGCGGAATGCCTTTAACCTGAAGCGAATCTTTTACGGTACCTTTGGTGTCTATCGCTTCGAAATAATTGATTTTTGGATTGTTAAAAGCTTCAACTTTTTCTGCGGTCTCGTCAGAAACGCCAATAATCACGATCTTATCAGCATATTTTTTCTGAATATCGTTCAATGTAGGAATATATGCCCTGCATGGCCCACACCAGGTTGCCCAAAAATCGATCAATACAAACTTCCCCTTGATATCGGGTTGTTTTGAAATCCATTTTTCGACCACCAGTTCTGGTGCTTTTTCATTCAGGATGGATTTTGCCCACAATTTTTTACCATTGTTTGATTCCTGGGCAAATGCTACAGTACCCATTAGCAGCAAGAGAAACGTTAAACTTCTTTTCATCTATTAAAAATCGAAATTAATTATCGTAACCAAAGCTTTTCAGGTAATTCTTTTTGCTTCTCCAATCAGGGATTACTTTTACGAACATTTCCAGGAAAACCTTACTGTCCAAAAATTTCTCGATTTCTAAACGGGCTTCGGTACCCACCTTCTTCAGCATACTACCCGCAGTACCAATTAAAATGTTCTTTTGCGAATCGCGTTCTACCACAATTTCTGCAGTAATCCGGATCATGGCACCTTTGCCATTTTTCATCTCTTCTTCCTTAAAACTCTTTACAATCACTTCGGTGCTGTAAGGGATTTCTTTCTGATAATTCAGGAAGATTTTTTCGCGGATGATCTCCGAAACAAAGAAACGCTCCGAGCGGTCTGTTAAATCTTCTTTGTCGTAATACGGTGGATGTTCAGGCAACATTTCGAGCATGCGCTCCAATAATCCGTCGACATTGTGTTTATGTAAAGCCGAAATTGCATAAATCGCAACCGGGTTCAACTTATCCTGCCAGTAAGCAATCTTCTCTTCAACCTTTTCCTGCTTTGCCTGGTCAATTTTATTAATGAGTACAATTGTTGGGATATTGCGGTTCAGTATTTTTTCCAGAACGTCTTCCTCATCATGCTCTTCATTGATGTCGGTTACGAACAAAAGTAGGTCGGCATCTGTCAAAGATCCGTTAACAAAGCTCATCATACTCTCTTGTAAACTGTATTTTGGCTTAATTATACCCGGTGTATCAGAGAAAACAATCTGATATTCTTCTTCATTTACGATTCCTAAAATGCGGTGTCTTGTGGTTTGTGCCTTAGGGGTGATAATGCTAAGTCGCTCGCCTACAAGCACATTCATGAGGGTGGATTTACCTACATTTGGTTTACCTATTATACTAACAAAACCTGCTTTATGCGCCATTAAAATATTTTTTAAAAAAAATTTGCAGCACAAAGAAACGAATTATATCTTTGCATTCCAATTCGGAAACAGAGTTAAGGATTTAATTCAAACAAAAAAACGAGTTGTATAGAGTGCGGGGTGGAGTCCCGAAACTTCGGGAGTACGCTCGTTGAGCTCATAACCCGAAGATTAAAATGACAACATAGAGTGCGGGGTGGAGCAGTTGGTAGCTCGTCGGGCTCATAACCCGAAGGTCGCACGTTCGAGTCGTGTCCCCGCTACCAATTCAGTTGGTAGTTCTCAGTTAGCAATTTAATTGCCTACTGAAGATTGAAAATTTGAAACTGAAAAATGGCCCGTTCGTCTAGGGGTGAGGACGCCAGATTTTCATTCTGGAAACAGGGGTTCGATTCCCCTACGGGCTACGAAAAGCCGCTTCTATCCGAAGCGGCTTTTTTTATGTTTGCTATTCGGCAAATCATCCTCCCACACCGGATTAATCCTTTCGATAAATGCATTAAAGCTTACGATTGCAATAAGCTACAGCAAGTAAAGACAGCGGCTAAGAGACGCCTGACTTTCATTCCGGATCACTCCAGAACTACGATTCCACTACAGTTTATAATTTATTTACAAAATTTACATTTTTATTTACAATCCAAACCACTCGACCTCAAAAACATCCAAGTAGATTCGCTGAATCAATTTGAAAGGATATGAAAAATAAAAAAGTTGTGATCTATGCCCTGATCTTACCGCTGGTTGTGGTGAGCGGACTTGTATTTGCTAATCGTGAAATTAAAAATGAAACTGAGCCATTCCCAAAGCCGTTATCTGCTGCTGAAAAAAAAGCCCGCATGGTGAGTGACAAGAAAAAATGGGAGGCTTCACCTGACGGCATAAGGTATAAAGAATGGGAGATTTCTCCTGAAGGCAAAAAAGTACGTGCCAGCCTTGGTAAAATAAGAAAATACATAGAGGCTTTTGCCAATATGGAGGCCGTGGTAACCTCTGTTACTTTTCGGCGCCCAAATGCAAAATCATCAGGACCAAAATGGCTTATAGTCAGGATTAATGGCGAAGAATATATGATGCAATTTATTCCTGTGGATTTTAAACAGTTGAGTAGCCTGAAAGTTAACGACAAAATCATCATAAGAAGCCGCAGTGCAGGGTATTCGCCTAATCATCCATATTTAATTCTATCGGGCGATTATATTGAACTAAATAACAAGATACTTTTTAAACGTGATTTTAGCAAAAGCAACCATTGCTGAGGATTAGCTTCAATAGGCCAGAATTTAATGTGCCAATTAACAGATCGTCTTGCATGTTACCCAAAGACATCCAATTGCCATGAAAGGTCTTAAACAAATGCAAGCCCTGGGTTAGAGCCCCGCTTTACTACAAACTAAAGCGGGATTTTTGTTCTTAAAACTTGTACTATCATCAAGGATAGTCAGGCCTTAATTTTAAATCACTGATAAATTCCCTACCTATTACGTTTTTGTAAAACAAAAAGCTGAAACGTGAGCTACCTAGTATAATTAACATCGGTATAAAAAAGCCAAACCATCCTACGTTGTAAGCAAAAAAGATTGATATAATAGCCGGTATTAAAAGACCGGGCCATGAATATTTATCAGGATAGATAAACTCGAAATCACCAGAAGTGTGGTTGTACAAAATCGAACCCGCTCTTATCTTATTTCTATATCTTTCCGAATATTCTGATCGCGGCAAAATGAAGCAAATTTCTAAAGGATCGTTCTTTATGATGTTATACTTCCGCTTTTTTAAAATGGAAATTATTTCTTCATGACCTCTTAATTCAGCTATTTTGCCGGTTAAGCGGTGCCTCGTTATCGATTCTTCATTAATATCCATAAAACCAATCATCTGTAGCTAACATTAAATATCGATAAATCTTTAGACAATTGAAATGGCTTAACAGAATAAGCAACGGGATTTATATACCGTTGAGAGAGCTACAAAGAGAAACCCGGCGCAAGCACTAACCTGTATATTGAAATTGAAACCAGCAAGCACCAAAAATAATTTTCATCCGCCGATCATAAGAAAAAAAGAAAATTTAATTAGCCAAACCCGCTGTACAAATATAGTACTAGAACACTACTTAAATTATATAACATACTCATTATCAAATCGAAATTTACCGACACAAGTTACCCATGGTTTTAGCGCTAAATGGATCATTAAAAATATTATTAAAAATTTCCTAAATGGTTTTGCAAACATCAAAATAAATGATACCTTTGCACTCCTTCAAACGAAGAATCTTTTGAAGATATAGAGTGCGGGGTGGAGCAGTTGGTAGCTCGTCGGGCTCATAACCCGAAGGTCGCACGTTCGAGTCGTGTCCCCGCTACCAAAAGAGTTGAAAGACACTCTAATATTTAATGGCCCGTTCGTCTAGGGGTGAGGACGCCAGATTTTCATTCTGGAAACAGGGGTTCGATTCCCCTACGGGCTACGAAAAGCCGCTTCTATCTGAAGCGGCTTTTTTTATGCATTTCATTCCGGAAATGGATGTCCGCACCAGTAGCTACCAGACCCGCCTAAAGTTTACAAAACCCCTATTTTATGAGAAGAGAATTAAAGAAATTTTTTTATTAAATTTATATATTAATCGCTCCGCCGTGACCTCATTAAACCGAACACCCGTTATTTTGTCAATCTTATTTTTTTGTGCAGGGAATAATATCGCCCATGCTCAGCTTTGGCGATATTTAAACGATAGTCCTGAAAAGCAGAAAGCGGCAGACAAAGCACTGAAAAAAGAAGCATCCGAGGTAATTACTAAAAAAATGGTAGCTTATGGCGAAACATTGTCATACGATATCATGACCCACACAATAAAAAGCTTTGATGGTGTAGCGGCTAAAATTGACCTGTGGGAAAAGCCATTTAACGGACACGTATTTCATATCGATCTCCCAAATGATCAATTAATTATCCGGGATTTTAGTGGTCTTGTAAGCGTGCATCACCTTAGCCATAATCTGTTGGAAATTATTTATAGTCCCCGTGGCGGCTCTGATGAGGGATATGATAATGTATTACTATTGGGCGTAGATAAAGGTAAATTCTGTATTGTTGCGGAAATGCAATCTGTTTATGAATTTGAAAGGTCGAAAGTATATGGGCTTTATCAGCTCCACCTAAAATTACAAGGCACTAATATTGGCAATTACCAAATGTTTGTAAAAGTACTCGACTTGCTGAGGTCAGAAAATAAAGGTGAAAAAAGCTATGATAAAAGCACCAATTTTGTTTTGAAGTTTGATAAAGCCCGGCGAATCTTTTACACCGATAAGCAAAAACTGGATGCTTATATTGAACTGGAGGGCGTTACACCCAAGAAACTACATGTAAGGGGTTATTATCCGATGATCAACCTTGGCGAGTATCAATATTGCTTCTTCAACAAGATATGGTATTCAGTTTGGAAAGATGTTACAACTGGTAAAGTTTGGATGTCTTCCTACTGCAAGAGGCCTATTTCAGCCTAAAATAGAAGCCCGTGGTACGATGAGTTAAAAGGAATTTTTGAATTTATTTCCGTTTCTCATTGGTACTGCTTCCGCATACTTTCTTTTACTTTTTCCCGATGCTGTTTACCCCAGGCACTAAGCTCGGCGAGTACATCTTTCAATGTTTCACTGTAATCAGTTGCTTCGTAAATAATGCTTACCGGAGTGGTGTGATATACCTGCCGTTTGATAAAATCATTTAACTCCAAATCTTTCAATTCTTTCGCTAATACTTTAGACGATATTCCAGCCACTTCATGTTGAAGTTCATTAAACCGTTTAGACGATTGTACAAGCGAAAGGATCAAAGCCAGCTTCCATTTTCCGTTCAGCACATACAGTGCATCAATTACGTTTCTAAGCGATCCTTCGCAGGCGAGTTTATCTGGTAATGACTGATTTTTAATGACTTTCATAACTACAAAGATAATCACTTACCCCAATGTAAGCGCTTACCTTTAGGTAACGCGTCACTTTTTATCAGCAGCTAACCCTAGTTTTGCCCTTAATCATTAATCAATAAATTTTATGAAACATATCCTTCATTTAAAATCAAGCATACAGGGTGCTATATCATACAGCATTAAATTGGGTGATGCTATTGTTGAAGAAATCCAGCACAAATATCCTTACAGTACGGTCGAAGAACTCAACCTGGTAGATGTTGACATCCCACACCTTAAACCTGAAGTATTGCGGACATTCTTTATTCCAAGCGATCAACTCACTGAAGCAGAAAAAGCGTCTATCAGCCTTTCAGATGCACTGGTTAAACAATTATTATCTGCAGATATCATTGTAATCGGTGCACCGCTGATTAATTTCACCATCCATTCATCATTAAAGGCATGGATTGATCACATTACCAGAGCAGGGATCACATTTGGCTATGGTGAAAATGGTCCTATTGGAATGGTTACCGGTAAAAAAGTTTATGTTGCCATGTCATCGGGCGGTATTTATTCTGAAGGACCAGGGAAAGCCAACGATTTTGTTGCCCCCTATTTAAAGGCATTTCTTGGATTTTTAGGGATGACCGACCTTACCGTATTCCGCGCCGAAGGGTTAAAAGTACCTGGCGTTAAAGATCAGGCTTTCGAAAGGGCTGTTGAAAGTATTACGATTGATTAAATATTTAGTTGAACAGGATAGTTTTATTCCTAAAGCAAAATTCCCTCAGATCGAATGCGCTGAGGGAATTTTATTAAAGCCAGCAGTGCAAACTGAATACGATTACTCTCCGCCTTTGGTAATCACAACACTGGCCACATTTTGCCAGTTCTGGATCACCTGATCGTAAAACGGTTCATCTGCAGAACCACCTTTCCAAATGGAATAAAGCTTTTTATTATCCTTTCCGATATAACTATGGGCGGCAAGCTCCAGAGACTTAGTTTTAATTCCTGTTAATACATTATTAAGGTTGAAGCTGAAAGTGGCTTTGTAATTATCTGCAACACCAATTACCAGATTGGTAACGGCAAGATTTGCTTCAAATGGATAAGAACTACCGACCTGTAAACTATCAACACCACCTGAAGTATTTGTAAACGTGCCTTTAAAATGGAAAGCAAACTCTGAGCGTGGAGACTTCCTGCAGAATAGTTTTACTTTCACATCCTGATATGAACCTGCGGGCAATTGAATCACTCCAGCTAAAGCATCAGAGCTAAAAATGTTCAGGTTTTTACCTACCATGATAGTGGTATCGAGCAGCCCCTGGCGTTGAGCAGCAAGCGAAATCTTTTCTACCCAAACCGTGGCATATGACCAATTGACAGCAACTGAGCTATCTGGTATTACACCTCTCTTCGTGGCAACACTATTACCGCTAGCTTTAGCAAAATAAGAGATCTTGCCGGAACCAGTTAGAGTTTCTTCAGTGGTGCTACTTTTTTTACAGGATATAATTGCTGATGCGATGAGCAATGCACCTAAACCATGTTTGGTACATAAAGAGATACGTTTCATTAAATATTATTGAGGGTTAAATGATTTGATTTAAAGATATAAAGAATTTTTAAATTCAAAATTGATCTTTCCATTTTGATGGGAAGGTTGAGCTAAAGGCCAATATTTCTTAATATGATCTTTCCACTTTTTGTTACAACAAAAGCAGATTTGGTTATGCCGGTCATTTTGTTCTTTCTCAAATTTGCCTCATCAAACAATTGATTTAAAAACAAATATCATGAGAAAGCTATTATTTATTTTAAGCCTTGCAATTTCTGCCCTTAGTTATGGCCAAACACATCAGCCACGAACTTTTCTGTTTGTTCCCGGTGCCTGGGATGGTGGCTGGGACTACGCAAAGGTAGATTCTATTTTAAACGCAAATGGCGATATCGTTTATCGCCCAACACTTACAGGCTTAGGCGAGAGGGTACATTTATCCAATGCAAACATCAACCTGAGCACCTACATCAACGACATTGCAAACGTGATCAGATTTGAAAACCTGCACAATATTATCCTCGTAGGGCACAGTTACGGTGGCATGGTTATTTCGGGTGTAGCAGAACAACTGCCCGATCGTATAAAACAGCTCGTGTATCTCGACGCGATGGTTCCCAACAATGGCGAAAGTGCCAAAGATCTTTGTGGCGAAATATGGGCTCCTATGACAAAAGACAAGATAAAAGACGGCTTGGTACTGTATCCATTTGGCGCAACAAAACTTTCCGCACCTACCGATGTGCCCCAATCTTTAAAAACATTTACTGAACCCTTAAAAATAAGTAACCCAGCAGTAAAAAAGATCCCTACAGTTTTTATTTCGATGACAAAGGATGGCAAAAGCAACCCTGGTACCGATAAAATGGGATTGCTTAGGGCAAAAGAAAGAAACTGGAAAGTTTATACCTTTGAAGGTGGGCATTATTCGATGCGCGAACAGCCTGCTAATCTGGTTAAAAAATTAGAAGAAATCTTACAGGATCAGCATAAATAGCAGAATAATAATATTAAAACAGATTACTGGTACAGCATTTATCGAAATCTGTTCCCGAATAATGATTAACTTAAGTTATGGAAAGCAAAATACTTCATAAGATAAAGACGATTAGCGAATATCATAAAGCGATGGGACTTCCAAAACCAGAACATCCATTGATCAGCGTAATCAATTATGATTCTATAAACTTGCCTTGCAAAGCTCAAATGAGTTTAATGTTCGATTTTTATTCTATCTCACTCGACCGGAATTTTAAAGGCAGGATGAAATATGGGCAACAGCAGGGAGACTTTGATGAAGGTGTTTTGTTTTTTATAGCCCCGGGACAGGTATTTGAAATTGATGTAGATAAAGGAAAAATGATCGATCGCTCAGGCTGGTTATTGCTTGTACATCCCGATTTCTTATGGGCTACATCCCTGGCAAAAACGATCAAACAATATGAGTACTTTAGCTATTCGGCTAATGAAGCTTTGTTTCTATCCGAGAAAGAGGAAACGGCCATTTTGAGCATAATGCAAAATATAGTGCAAGAGTATCAGGCAAATATTGATAAATTCAGTCAACCGGTAATTCTTGCCCAGCTTGAATTGTTATTTACTTATGCCGACAGGTTTTACCAGCGGCAATTCATCAGCCGAAAGATTGCCAATCATAGCATTTTGAACCGACTGGAAGATTTACTGAATACCTATTTCAAAAGCGAGGCTTTGGCAACAGATGGAATCCCCACGGTTCAGCAAATTGCTACATCATTAAATGTATCTCCGGGTTACTTAAGTGGAATGCTCAAAATATTAACAGGACAAAGTACACAACATTATATACACGACAAAGTGATTGAAAATGCCAAAGAAAAATTATCTACAACAAGTTTATCCATAAGCGAAATTGCATACGAATTAGGTTTCGATCATCCCCAATCATTTAGCAGGTTGTTTAAAACGAAAACTAATTTTTCTCCCTTAGCATTCAGGGCAAGTTTTAATTAAAAAGTCAAAACATCACTATCATCACAAAAGGCATCAATTTCAATCTGTTGATGCCTTTTGCATGCATTTCGACAGCTTATACCTATAATTGTACATAAAGTATAGGAATTTGAACATTAAGAAATTCCTTTCTTATTTTGTTTAAGCGATGCAAACACCCCACTCCAATCAACAGCTGCCCATTTATACCATAGAACCTGATGAAATAGCGGGCAATAAAAATTTTCGGGTCTATCATTTCGAGGGTACCTTACCGAGTCAATCTGAACTGCTCATTCCGCATCGGAAAGACCATTACCTGATTGTTTTGATCCGGCAGGCCGACAGCCGTCAGTGGATTGATATGACGCCATATATCTTAAAGAATAATACCATTTACTTTTCTGGTCCAAATCACATCATTGTAAAGGAAGGTTTTACGCAATTGTGGAGCACGGGTATTGCTTTTACTAAAGAATTTCTTTCTCTGCAGGAAAACGCTTCTTTAAGTAAACTACCTATCATTGAGAATCTGTACGATGGGCACGAATTGCTCCTAAACAAAGCTGATCTTAATTTTGCGGAAGACATACTTGTCAAAATCAATACCGAATATCAGCAGCCTGGCGAGTGGCAACAGCGTATGCTTACTGCCTATCTTACTGTGCTGCTTACCTATTTAAGCAGGCTATATACCGAGCAGTTTAAAGAAGCTGAGCATTCAATAGACAGGCTTTTGCTGAAAAATTTTCAGGCTAAAATTAACGAATGTTACCGCGAACTGCGCGAGGTAGGGGATTATGCTTCAATATTAAATATTTCTGCCGGACATTTAAGCGAAGTGGTAAAAATACAGAGCGGTAAACCAGCAATCAAACATATTCATGAACGGCTGGTATTGGAGGCGCAGCGTTTGCTTTTTCACACTCCTCAATATCTAAAGGAAATTGCTTTCGAACTTGGTTTTTCCGATACTTCTTATTTTAACCGGTTTTTTAAGCGCGAAACTGGTTTAACGCCCGCAGCGTATAGAGCCAGTATCCGCAAAATGTACCATTAATACCGTTGGATGTGTTCCGTCCAGATGATACAACCGCTATACTTTTGTACTATGAAAAATATAAATATGAAAACAGCACTGATTACCGGAGCAAATAAAAGCATTGGCTTTGAAACAGCCAGGCAATTATTACAGCAAGGGTATTATGTATTTCTGGGCTGCAGAGATATCACAAAAGGCGAGCAAGCTGTAAATCAATTAAAATCGGAAGGATTGAATGCGGTAGAACCAATAGAAATTGATGTAGACAACTCCAAATCAATTAAAGCCGCGGGAGCATGGCTCTCACAAAAAACAAAAGTGCTTGATGTATTGATCAATAATGCAGGCATCAGTGGCAACATGCCGCAAACAGCATTAGAAACAGACATTAACATATTCAGACAGGTATATGAAACCAACTTTTTTGGCGTAATTGAAGTCACACAAACCTTTATAGATTTATTGAGGCAATCGCCTGAGCCAAGAATTGTGAACGTAACTTCAGGTTTGGGCTCACTTGCCTTACATAACGATCCTACATGGAAATACTTTGGCGTAAAACCGGCGGCTTATGTTTCTTCGAAAGCCGCACTAAATGCCTACACCATTGTATTGGCCAATAACTTACAAGATACTTCGTTTAAGGTAAATGCGGTTGATCCAGGTTATACGGCAACAGATTTTAACCACCATTCGGGCCCCGGAACCATACCAGAAGCCGCAGCAAGAGTGGTAAAAGCCGCTACATTAGGGGCAGACGGGCCAACCGGACAATTCTTTAGTGACGATAATAATCCAGAGACAGGAATTAGTTTGTGGTAATTATTGTATGGGTTTAAGTGACCGTGATTTTAACAGTCGCTTAAACCTGTTTCTTTAAAATTGTCTACCTTGATGCAATTGATCAAAACTGTTTTGGCTTACGCTTTTGCCCAGCCAATAATGCGATTTCATCGATTCTTTTTTGTCTGGTTTCCGTTTTTTTGGCAAGAATGAGCCATTGCAATATGCTTTTTTGAACAGACTTGCTCAAGCTTAAGAAAAACGGCTTCGATCCGCGTTGTGCTTTAAATGCCGTCATTAAATCTTTGGGGATTTTAAATGCTTCCACCTCATCTAAAATGATCCAGGAGCCATTATCTTTTGCCTTTTCTATGCTGTCAAAACCGGCCTGGGTCATTAACCCTTCACTGATTAAACGCTCCACTTTTGCCTTGTTTATTTTCGACCATACACTTTTCGGTTTTCGTTTGCAGAAAAACTGCATAAATGTTTGATCATCTATCGGTCTTGCTGTACTATCAATCCAGCCAAAACAAAGGGCTTCATCAACCGCCTGACTCCATGAAATTGATGGCACATTGGATTTTATTTTATGGTAAACAAGCCAAACGGATTGTTTTGAGGCATGGTTTTCCATTAACCATTCCCTCCAATCCTTTTGGCTTGCCGGACAAAAAATTTCGATCTCTTTTTGTGTATTCATCTGAGGATCAGTTTCCGAACTGTCTTAAGTGATGATCAAAATGTTTCCATTGCATCAGCGCCCATTCTTCTGGCGTTAAGGGACCAAAAAATGCCTGTGGGTGCCTGGTACATTTGGCAGGGCCACCTGCCGAAAATGCTTTGATCTGCTGAATCACCTTTGCCTTTTCAATTTCAAAATCGGGGTTGCCTTTTATGATATAACTTTTATCGGTGGCGCTGTTTTTAGGAAAGGGCACTTCACTAAAAAATTTTGGCTTCAATAATTTACCAAACAGGCGGCCAACAAAACCCAATCTTTCGGGGTTGTGTAATCCCATGGCAGTTTCGAGCGAAGCATTGCAATGTGCAAGCATCTGGTTTACATTCATTTTGCCCCATTGTTTCTCTGCGTCAGGTGTAAGTTTTTCGATCCGGGCTATAATGGCAGTGGTAGCGGAAGGGTTGAATAGATTGTTCATGTTCATTAGTTTTTTCTTTTACCATGCAAAACTAATGCGGCCGAACGACAGCCCTATGTCAGGGGTATAAATGCCCTTAGTGGTTTTTATCAAAATATTCCTGAAGGGTCATTTTATGCGGACTGAATTTCTCTGTAAGCATTTCCAGTTTTTTAATCCGATCTAAACGGAAGAACCTAAATTCGTTCCGCAAACGGCACCAGGCCACGAGTAACCAGTTCTCCTGCGTACTCAAAAGTGCGAAAGGCTCAATTAAACGGTTGCTGGTTTGGTTGGCTTCGTTGATATAATCAATCTTTACTATATAGAAATTGGTGAGGGCAAACTGTAAATCCGAAAGGTTATTGCTGTTCCTTTCGTTGTTGAAATTTTGGGTAAAGCGGGTGCGTTCGGCCAAAAGATTCACATTATCTTTTACCTGATGTCCCAAAACAGCTTTGATTTTATCGATGGCTTCCAGATAATCTTTAATGAAGGAAGCATCCTTATTTTTCAGCACCAGCTGCTCGGCCAGGATCAAAGCATTAGCCTGGCTTTCGGTAAACATTACAGGAGGTATTTTATAACCTTCCATTAAGCGATAGCCTTTTCCCTCCTCTGTAAAAACAGGAACGCCTGCCTGTTCTAAGGCTTTAATGTCCCGATAAATAGTTCTTACGCTAACTGAAAATCTTTTGGCCAGCTCCGGTGCGGTCAAAAGCCGTTTCGTTTGCAATTGGGTTAAAATTGCGGTAAGCCGCGAAAGCCTTTTGGTGTCGTTATCGTTCATTTTTCTTTAAGCCTAACGAAGTTTTCCCTAGTGCAATACCATCGCTGACTTCGTGAGTCAATAATACACAAAATCGGACTTTTTTAACTCAAGCATCATGTAATAGATACTGAAACAAGTTCAGCAGGACGGTCAAGGAAATGGAAATGAGCAGAAAGACTACGATAACCTGATCATTTCGCCAGTTTTAACGGATTCGTCACAGGCAAAAGCAATCCTTAAACTGTTTACCGCATCATCAGTAGCATGGGTTAGATCGATATCTTCGGTTATGGCTTTTAAAAAATAACGCTGCTCGCGGTTACACAGTTCCTGGTGATCGGGTTCGTCAGTAAGGTCTATCCATTCATCAGCTTTGCTAAATTCATCATGAGCATCTAAATCGGCGTAATGTAGCTTGATCGATTCGGTTTTGGTATGGGCATCAATGTTATCGGAGTTTCCGGCCGCCCCTGCTTTTTTGGCCGTGATAGATACCGATCCTTTCGGACCGAAAACATCTTTAATAAAAAAAGCATTATCGCTTACCATCGGACCCCAACCCGCTTCGTACCAACCCACAGAGCCGTCTTCGAAACGGATCTGCAGCTGCCCGTAATTGTAATTCCATTCAGGGATATCATCCGTCAGTCTGGCACCAATTGCACTTACCTGAACAGGTTTTGAGCGCGTCATCTGGCACATGATATCGATATAATGTACGGCACAATCCACAATCGGACTTAAACTTTTCATCAGGTTGCGGTGCACTGTCCATTTAGGGCCATGGCTCTGTTGGTTCAGGTTCATGCGCATCACCAAAGGTTTCCCCATTTCCTGGGCGAGTTCGGTAAATTTTTCCCATGAGGGGTGATAGCGAAGGATATATCCCACCAATAACTTTTTATTGGCTTTTTTAGCAGCTTCTGCAACTTTTATTGCCCCCTCAACACTATCGGCCAGGGGTTTTTCGATAAACACATGGCATCCGCATTCGAAAGATTTAATTGCATAAGCTTCGTGTGTATCGGGATAGGTGGATATGCAAACCGCATCGGGTTTGGTAAGCGCCAGTGCTTCGTAAAAATCGGTGTACCGATCATATTGTCCGCCTAATTTTTCATTAAGTATTTCTTTGCTTTTTCCTGTAGAAACCAATCCACATATTTCAAAACCCGGCAAAGTATGATAAGCTGTGGCATGGGATGCGCCCATATTGCCACAGCCTACCACTAATACCTTTAAACTCTTTTTTTCTTTTAACATATTAAATCCTAAACGCCCAAAGTCCAGCCTTTGCGGTATTCGCGTTTCACAAACTGGTTTACTTCATCAAAATTAGTCACCTTCATGTTTACCTTATCCCACAGCATTTTGATGTCTCTGCCCGGGTAACTGATTTTTCCTGCAGTATCTCTGCGCTGTACGTCTGTTCCCCTGATGGCCAGATTAGCAATGAGTAAGGTTTCGGTAAGCGGGCCGGCAATTTCAAATGGTGAACTGAGCTGCATTTTGCCATACCCGGCAATTGCAGCTTCGGCAAACTGGGTATAATGACCTTCTTCCTGGTTCACAATACGTGGAATGGTGATTTTGGTCTTATCTGATTCGTTGCGCGATAATGGCAGTAACCTTGGGTTTTTACCATAAGTTTCACAGATCATTTTCCCTTTTGTACCGATAAAAAGTACGCCGTTATCGCCAAAACTTTCGTTTGCGCCCAATTCTTCAGGGCGTTCGGGTTTGATTCCTCCATCCATCCAGTGTACCTGTACTTCGTGTTTGGTTTTTGGTGTTTTGGCGAAAGTCATGATCACGTGGCTCGACGGCGGGCAGCTTTCTGGCAGGTAGGCCCGTTTAAATTCGTCTACGTAAACGCTGCCCACACTGCACTCTACACTGATCGGCGTATCCAATCCCAGTACCCTGAAAGGTGGTTCTACCAGGTGACAGCCCATATCGCCAATGGCTCCGGTGCCATAATCCCACCATCCCCTCCAGTTGAAGGGAACCAGTTTATTGATGTAATCTTTATATGGTGCACTGCCCAACCACAGATCCCAATCCAATTCTTTTGGCACTTCTTCTTTCGCTGTTGGCCAGGAGATCCCCTGCGGCCATACCGGCCGATTGGTCCAGCAGTAAACCGTATGCACTTTCCCGATCCGGCCTGCATCGTACCATTCCTGAAGTCTCCTCACCCCATCGCCCGATGCACCCTGATTTCCCATTTGGGTAACCACTTTATAACGGTTTGCCGCTTCGGTTAACATTCTGGCTTCATAAATATCGTGCGTTAGCGGTTTTTGCACATATACATGTTTGCCCAGTTGCATGGCAGCCATGGCAATCTGTGCATGGGTATGATCAGGCGTAGATACGGTTACGGCATCAATGTTTTTGCCTTCTTTATCCAGTAACTCACGGTAATCTTTATAATATTTGGCTTTAGGGAAGTTTTTTAGGGAATTCGCAGCTCTTCTATCATCTACATCGCATAAAAAAGCAACATCGGTTTTACCGCCCCTTACAATACTGGCGATATCGCCCTCACCTTTTCCACCTGCACCGATACCGGCCAATTGCAAACGATCGCTTGGTGCCAGAAAACCTGGCCCGCCCAATACATGTCGGGGTACGATCATAAATCCGGCCGCAGCAAGTGCCGTTGTTTTAATAAAGTTTCTTCTCGAATTTTCGGTTTTCGAACTTGCCTTATCTTCTGTCATTATTTGGGATCTTATAATGCTAAATTTAATTATTTCTTTTTAGTTGTAGCTTTTGTGGCTATTTCTTTTTTACTCAGGTCTTTAATCCTGATGTTGCGGAACTGAACCGGCGAACCATGGCCTAAGAAACCAATATGCCCGCTTTCGCGCAACAACCCCGGATGTTCCTGATGATCGGGTGTACCGTTTTTCCTGAAAGGTTCGATATCTCCGTCTAAAATTACGGTACCATTTAAGATCACCTTAATTTTAGAGCCCTTGGCAATCACTTCTTCGTAGTTCCATTCTCCGGTAGGTTTTAAAAACCCTCTTTTGGCAGGGATGGTCCCATATACCGAGCCATGGTACTGGTAAACTTTAAGGTCTTTATAAATCGGGGCATCGTTATCCAAAATCTGTAATTCCATGCCTGCGTAAGCTGCATCACCTTCTAATGGTGCCCTTATACCCAATCCATTATTTGCGCCTGGTGTTAGCTGAAACTCGAAACGGTATACAAAATCACTGAATTCTTCTTTAGTGAACAAATTACCGCCTGATCCCTTGCCCGGTTTTGGACGGATGGCAATGTTTCCATCTTCGATCACATAATCCGTTGTATTGCCTGTCCAACTATGCATATTGGTCCCATCGAACAATACTTTATATCCTTCTTTTTTCTCTTGTGCACTTAGTTCAAAAGGTTTTGGGCGGGGAATTTCTTTGATATAGATATCACGGTAGGCCACTGGCGATCCATGTGCCTGTAGTTCGATCTGTTCTTCTGCAAAAATCGGCAGGCTTCTGTCCCAATAATTTTCTAAGATTACGTTATCGGTAACCAATACCCCGTTCAGGTATACGGTAACGCGGTCGCCTTTCATTAAAATTCTGAAGGTATTCCACTCGTCTAATTTGTTATCGGCTACTTTAAGCGGTTTACTTTCGTTGGTTTGATTGTTATATAAACCTCCCGAACCTACCTGGGCGCCCACCTTGGTACGGGCAAGATCCCAGATCTGTACCTGTGGCGTTCCACGTAAGTAAATACCGGCATCACCCTCCCCTTTTTTATCGTCGATGATTTTCCAGTCTACCAGCATTTCAAAATCACCGTATTTTTTTACGGTTGCAAGGTTATTGCCATGGCTCTGAAACTGCAGTTCGCCATTTACCACTTTCCAGCTTTCCAGTGCTTCGGCATCGGCTTTGGTCTGTGCTTCGGCCAGGGTTTTGGCATCCATTTTTGATCTTTTGATCGGATCGGCTACAAGTCCTTTCCACCCTGATAAATCTTTACCATTAAAAACCTGAACAAAACCTTCGCCAGCTTTCATTTCTGAAATATACTTCCGCATCCCTTCTTTCTGGTAACCCGCATCACCACCGGTGATTACGGAAATCGTTTTGTTCAATAAACCTTTTACAATGTCGCCATTATACGTTCCGGCCATGGTAATGTTCATCACCGCATTTGCTGCAGCTTGTTGCAAAGCTGTGTTATCCAAATACTGACCTGCAAATACAATCGCATTAAAACATTTGGCCTGTTCGCTATCTTTAAGGATCTGTTGTTGCTGAGCAGAAGTTTTGGCTACCGCCATCGCGTTGCGCAACAGTAACAAACGCTGTTCTGCAGGGTAGTTTGCTTTCCTGATTAAATTTAGATAACCAACAACTGCCTGATTTAAAAAATCGGCATTGGTAGTGCTGCGTGCGATATTGATCAGCGCATCGGCTGAACCTGCATCCGACCAGGAGGAAAGTGCTTCGATGGCCGCTCTTTTGGTGGCATCGTCGCCACTTGCATAAGCTTCAGAAACAGCTTTAAGCGATTTCTGTCCGCCCAGGCTTCCTAAAACTTTGTAAAACAACAGTTTTTTATCCGCGGCAGTATTGCCCATCTGTTGGAGGATGGCATCAGTCTGTGCGTCTTTATCCGTACTTCCTTTAACTGAAGCAATGATAGCATCCTGCACAGCAGTAAGTTCAGTTGCATCAGTAGTTTTATTTAAAAGATCAAAGAGCTGTGCTTTACTGTCAGCTGTGGCCACATGTTGCAACGAAAGAAACGCCGCTTTTCGCACTTCAGCATTTTTACTGTTTAATGAAGCATATATAACCGCAGTTTGGCTTGTAGCCGCGCGTGAAGCTAAAATATTGATCAAAGCAACCTGCACTTCTGGTTTGGCTTTAGGGATAAAGGCAGCAACCTTAGTGGCTACGCCTTCGCCTTTTATTCTTAAAATGCCGTTCGAAATCCCTGCAATATCGGCCGCATCACCTCTGCTCATCAACTTCAAAAGGTCCTCTAAAACATCTTCCTGACCGAGTTTTACTGCCGCATTAATGGCCGCTAGCTTTACCTGTTGATCATCACTTTTGATTAATTTCAGCACCGCTGGCAATACAGACTTTGCCCTACTGTTGGCCAACATATCCAAAATGGAAATCTGGGTGGCTGCATCAACTTTTTTTAGCTGTGCTACCCAAGCCGCACTATTCGTATCATTTACACTAGCCGCAGCAAATTTAACTGCTGCTGCACGAAACTCGAACTGTTTATCGGCCATCGCTGCCAACAGTACCTGTTGATCTGCTTGTGTACCTGCAAGTAATTTTAAGGCCGCAATGCGTTCGTTTACCTGATCATCAGCACTTGCTTTTTCTAAAATGGTTTTAGCTATGCTTTCTACGCCAGCTTTATCCGTTTCAATGTTTTTCTGTGCATACACCAATAAAGCCGCAACAGCATTGGTTTGATCGTATTTGTAACCCGCCTGCTCTGCTGCTTTTACCAAAATTTCTTTGGAGGATGCATCGCCAATATTGGCAAGGGCGTATAAGCTTACTTTGCTTAATGCTTTATCGGTACCTGTAGCCAATGGTGCGATGGCAGTTGCCGCCGCTTTGGCATTGGTATGGCCCAAAGCTTCTACAATGGCAATTTTGGCATTACCATTTGCTTTCCCCAATCCGTTAATCAAGGCCGTTGTGGCCGAAGCAGTGCCAATTTTGGCCAGTGCCCGCGACGCCTCATCGGCCAATTGCTCATCTGCAAGATAACCTTCCAAACAAGTTACCGCAGCATCGTTTCCAACCAGGTCGAACTGACTGATGATAAATGCTTTATTCTGTTTATCGGTTAATTTGGCCAACGATTTACAATAGGCACTAACCGCCATATTTCTTGTAGCCTGCTGACCGGTCTTTGTGGCATAAGCGGTAAAACCGCCTACAGCATATTCAATCAGCGCGTTGTTTCCTTTTTCTGAAGTTGTTAAACCACTAATTAAGGTGATGTACCCATCTTCACCAAGATCTGCAACTTCTTTCATGTTGCGTTCTAGCTGTGTTGCGTTTCTGGCAGGTAATTGCGCCAATAAATCGGCAATACGTGTGGTAGTGGTTCTTTCGTCTTTTTTATCCTGAGCAAGTACTGTTAAGGTAAATAATGCATTTGAAAGCATTACAAGGGCCAACAGCATCAATAATATCTTTTTATTCATGATGGTTTGTATTTTTTGGAATGTTTTAAATGGAAAATGGTGCACGCATTACAGGATTAATCAATCTGTTTGCAGCCTCATCATCGATGAACTCTTGCTTAACAGGATCGAATTTCAACGATCTTCCCAATCGCAGGGCAGCCAGACCAATATTTACAATGTTACATGAACGGTGTCCGTTCTCTTCATTCAGCGCGAATTTCTTTCTTGTTCTAACCGATTCAGAGAATTCTACAATCTCCGGATCCGGATCGGGAAATTGTGCAAGTTTACGTTCCAGGTCGGGGATATCCGATTTAAAACCTGGATACAACTTACCTTTGGGCCCTTCTATATAAGGTACATTGGTATCTTTACCTTCGCCATCCAAAATAATCTGACAACCATCGGCATAGGTATAGGTAATCCTGCGCCAAATGCCTACGGCATCGGTATGTTGCTGTGGTGCATCCACTTCTACAGAAACCGGATTGGTATCATCTTTCCCTAAAAAGTACTGTATTGGATCGATATAGTGTTGCCCCATATCACTCAAGCCACCCCCATCATAATCCCAATAACCCCTAAAAGTTTGGTGTACGCGGTGTGCGTTATAAGGTTTGTATGGCGCAGGACCTAACCATGCATTATAATCCAATTCCGGTGGTACAGGCTGAGGCTCCAAATGATCTTTTCCTACCCAATAAAATTTCCAGTCGTAACCGGTATGTTTACTTACCGTTACCTTTAAAGGCCAGCCCAGCATACCACTGTCAACCAGTTTTTTGATCGGCTTAACGGTGGTACCCATGCCGTAAAAAGTATCCTTAAATCTAAACCAGGTATTTAACCTGAACATCCGGCCGTTCTGTTTTACAGCCTCTACAACCCTCTTGCCTTCACCTATAGTGTGGGTCATCGGTTTTTCGCACCAGATATCCTTGCCAGCATTTGCAGCGTCGACAGCCATTATACCGTGCCAGTGTGGCGGGGTAGCAATGTGTACAATGTCTACTTCCGGTAATTGTATCAATTCTCTATAGTCACTAAATGTTTTCACCCCTTTATCCAACATACCCGCAGCCTGTTTGAGGTGGTTTTTATCCACATCACAGATGGCCACTACCTGGGTACCCTCATATTCGAAATGGCCCCGCCCCATTCCACCAACACCGATTACGGCTTTGGTTAATTTGTCGCTTGGGGGCAGGTAGCCCTGTCCGCCCATTACATAACGCGGAACAATGGTGAAAGTAGCCAGGGCGATTGCTGATTTTTTAATAAAATCCCGTCTGGAGTTTTGTTGTTTTTGTGGTTCTTCTTTAGTTTTCATTTTGTTATTGGTGTTGTAGAAAATAAACTTACACGGTGAATGGTTCGTGCAGATTAATGCTGATCTGTTGTGTTGAAACTAATCTCATAAGTGGTTAGGGAACATTATATCACAATTAGTAGCCTAATGTTAGCAAGAAATTATTGTAAAGACAAAACATCACTCATTTCTTTACGCATTAAAAAAACTTTAATAAAATTTTAATATAAGTTGTCTATATTTATCAAAATTGTATAATTAACCTCATGAATCTTAATCTATTAAATCACTTAATATCCGACAGCAACGATAGGCAGTTGGTTTATAAACATAAGCTCATCAAACATCTTTTTAATCTGGGAGCGTCTTCAGTTTCGGTATTATGTGAAATCATGGATATGAGTACCCCGAGTTTGTTAAAACTCTTAATTGCATTGATGGATGAGGGCTGGGTAGAAAAGAGAGGTTATGGACAGTCGATCGGGGGGCGAAAGCCCGATCTTTATCGCCTGAAGGATAAAAAGATCCTGATCCTTTGTATTGATATTGAGTTGTTTCATACCAAAATCACGGTCATTGACAACAACTATAATTTCATTCTTGATGTTAAAACCATTCCACTACCCATTTCGAAAAGCCGGACAGATTTTTTCAGCCTTTTAAATGTACAGCTTCAGGAGATCCTAAAATCTGCAAAGATAGATCACAAACAATTGATTGGATGCAGTGTGGGCATGCCTGGTTTAATTGATGCCGAAAAGGGAGAAAACTATAGTTATTTCTTAAGTGATAGCGAGAATATTTCTTTAACAGCGGCATTTGAAAAAATGTTGAACATACCTGTTGTGATACAAAACGATGTAAATGGTTCTTCGATGGCTGAATTTACACACGGGATGGCCAAAGGCAGAAAAAATGTACTTGTACTGTTAATGGACTGGGGCGTAGGCCTCGGCATTATTATGGATGGCAAGCTAAGGCAGGGTACCTGCGGCTTTTCGGGAGAACTGGGGCACATGCCATTTGTAGAAAACGGGGCTTTGTGTTACTGCGGAAAACATGGCTGCCTGGAAACCGTTGCTTCAGGAAATGCCTTATCCGAAATGGCCAGGGAGGGCATTTTATCCGGAAAAAACTCCATGCTCAGCAATCTCCCGAATGAAGAACTGGAAAGAATTGAACCTGCCCTGATTATCAAGGCGGCAAATAAAGGTGATCAATATGCGATCCAGCTACTCTCCAATGTTGGCACCCATATGGGCAAGGGAATTGCAGTATTGATCCAGTTATTTAACCCCGAACTGATTATTTTAAGTGGTAAAATCGCCGGCGCGAAACAATACATTACACTCCCTATGCAACAGGCGATTAATACCTACTGTATGACCCAGATCAGGGAGAAAACAACTATTGTCTCCTCTGAACTTGGCGAAGACTCTAGATTATTGGGCTACGCGGCAAGTGGCATCGATCAATTTTTGGAAGCTTTTATCAAAAAAGCTAAAAAATTGAAGAAGTAAGGTATAAAGTGGCTCAAAAAACCCTAAACTTGTCTGTTATCGATACCTGATTTTCCGATAGCTTATTTAGATTTGTATAGCAAATACTTAAAACTATGGAAACATATAAAAAAGCAGGCCACGAAAAGGTTAATGGCATTAACATGTATTATGAAATTTATGGTGAAGGTGAAATCCCACTCGTATTAATACATGGCGGTGGTTCTACCATTCAATCTACTTTTGGCCGGCTTATTCCTTTTTTGGCAAAATCGGGAAAGGTAATTGCTGTTGAGCTTCAGGCACACGGGCGCACCAGCGATCGGGATCAGGCCGAATCTTTTGAACAGGATGCAAAGGATGTAAGCACATTATTAAATCAGCTCAAAATAACCAAAGCCAATTTCTTAGGTTTCAGCAACGGCGGAACAACAACCTTGCACATTGCAGCGCACCATGCTGCATTGGTAAATAAAATCATTGTGGTTTCTGCCAATTATCAGAGAGAGGGCTTGATTGAAGGCTTTTACAATGGCTTTGGCGACGCCACCATCGATCATATGCCTGAGCCCCTCAAAACAGCCTTTTTAGCGGTAAACCCTGATCAAAAAGCATTACAAACCATGTTCGAAAAGGACAAACAGCGCATGCTTGATTTTGTTGACCTTAGCGACGATGACCTCACTGGAATTAAAGGTGATGTTTTATTAATGGTGGCTGATCGCGATGTGATCAGGTCTGAACATGTGGTCAAAATGTCGGGATTGATTACAAATGCACAACTGGTTATTTTACCTGGCGTACATGGCACAATGATCGGCGAAAACCTTAATCCGGATGTAAGCGATAAAACCATCGGAATTACCGCGCATCTGGTGGAAACTTTTTTGAATCAATAATGCTTTATTAGGCTGATTGGAATAAAGTTACGTCCCGCTGATTTAGCATTTAATATCTTTGCCAGATGGAACACATATTGGATAATCCAATTTATCATGCCTTAACCTCTGGTCATAGCCACCTTTCAAAAGGTGTAAATGAGGTCAAATATTATACTGAAGACATTACGGCATTTGCGGGCTTAAAAGATAATTCGCAGGAGAACTTAAATGCACTCTATCAGATCAGTCCTGCAGAAAGCCTTTTTGTATTTTTCGCCAGAACACCAGTTGAAATACCAGCACAATGGAAATTACTGACCCACATTGATATGCTCCAGTTTATTTTTCGTGGGAAAGAAGTTCCAAAGACTGATGCGACTGATATCACAGATTTAAATTTTGCGCATGTTGCGGAAATGACCGATCTGGTTGAATTAACCAAACCAGGCCCATTCCTGGCCAAAACCATCGAACTGAGCAATTACACCGGAATATTTAATGAAGGAAAACTGGCCGCTATGGCCGGGCACCGGTTTTTCCCCAGGCCGTATCGTGAAGTGAGCGCTGTTTGTACCCACCCCGATCATGTAGGTAAGGGTTATGCCTTTAAAATTATTCAGGAACAGATTAAACGGATCCTGCTCCGTTCGGAAATACCTTTTCTTCACGTTAGGAATGATAATGAAGGTGCCGTTAAACTCTATCAGAAACTGGGTTTTGAGATCAGGACAGATATGATTGCTTATGTGATCAAAAAGGAGACGTTGTAGATCAACAAGAGAATGTTTCTAAATAGAAATCAGCCAAAAAATTGCGGTTTCTATGTTTTAGTTTTGCGCTAAACTAACACATACATGTCTAAAACAAAACTTACCATTAACAATAACGGCTCTGTTAAAATTGAGGGCGATTTCGAAATTGTAGATAGAAACGGAAACGTTTATGGCCTACAGGGCAGAGAAGTACTTTCGATCTGCCGTTGCGGTTTATCTAAAAATAAACCTTTTTGCGATGGCGCACATAACGGCCATTTCGAACATGAGGCGATCGCATTCGATCTCCCTCCGAAAAAGGTTTAATTAATACACCATTTCAGTTCAGTCTCGTTGTCCAAAAAGCAAATATAATTTAACCACAGATGGACGGAGATACACACGGATTTTGATATCCCCGCCTGAACGGATTGGCAGGTGTGTATCCTTTTTATCTGTGGTTAATACCCTTACTTAATGGACATCGGAGTATGGGCAGTGCTTCTGCTTTACAAAACATCATCTTATCTTTTTGAAAGTGAAAGCTTCCGTTTCATGGCGGCCTACAGCCCCGCTTTCCCTCCTGCCGTTTTTATAACCTGGGAAAAGAAAATAATTGATAAAAACGGCATCCGTACAATCGGGCTTAGGGTTGAAAGGCCCGATTTTCATTGCCTGCCGTTAAATAAATCTAAAGGATGTAAGCTGAAATATAGAATTTCCTTTAAAACATCAATCCCCACTTTTGCCTTATGGCAGGGCCGATTAAATTAAGAACCGATTCTGGATGGCGCCATACCATAAGCTTTTTTGAATGCAAATGAAAAATGCGACAGGTCTTTAAAGCCCACTTCAAGATAAACATCGGATGATTTCCAGCCTTTTTCGGTAAGGAGATAATAGGCGTCGTTCAAGCGCTTTTTCTGTAGCCAGCGGTTAGGCGAAAGATTAAATATTTTTTCAAAATCTCTTTTAAAGGTGGCTAAACTTCTTCCCGTTAAATAGGCAAAACGGTTAATGTCTACATTGAATTTGTAATTGGCATTCATATAAGCTTCCAGATCAATTTTCCCTGGTTCCGAAAAATCAAAAAGTACATCTTTTAATACCGGATTCGTCTGCAATAAGATCATTACCGCCTCTTTAACCTTTAAATCAATTAAAGCCTGGTTCGATCCGTTATTGCCATCCAGGTATGGCCAAATCGAATCGATATAGTTTTTTAAAAGGCCATTGGCTTCAAGCGCCAAACCTTTCAGATCATGATTGGGCTTTTCCATATGCAGGTCATATTCATTGCTGATGCTATGGAGGATTTCCTGATCAATATTGATGCTGATTGATTTAAACTCCCCTCCGGCGGGCGGATATTTCGTATACCGGGCCAATTGGTTCCGCCTGAAAAAACGAAAGTCACCATCCGTAAACACGAATTTTTCTTCGCCGATAAAAATCTCAGAAGTACCGGAGATAACCAGTCCTACCGAATGATTGGGAATAAACTGTTCGCCCTCGCTACTTTTTTGCGCATAACAGGAATACAGGATATTGGGGCGTTTATCTTGATTTGGCATCTTAATCAAATTTATGAAATTAACTACAGATCGTCATGGATATACACTGATTTTAGTATTGCTATATCTATCAGTGTGCATCCATTTATCCGGGGCTTAATATTTGTGACATTATCCTTTGGTAAAAGATTTACCAAGAGCTGTGGCCAAAAAGTCCTCCGCCTCATCATGATCGGTAGATAAACTTAATCCCATCCATTTTTCCATTTCAGCAGTCCTTGCGGCATCAGCCTGTTTCAATAATCCATAAGCTTCGCTTCCCAATACCAAATGTACAGGCGGTTCAGGATTTTCTACTAAATCGACCATCACCCTGGCGGCTTTTTTAGGATCGCCCATTGGCACAAAATTGCCGCTTTTGAAAAAATCGGTACGCTTTCCAACCGTATTTTCATAACCTTCAACATGCGGTGCATACGACATCGATTCACCAGCCCAATCGGTACGGAAACCTCCCGGCTCCACACTGGTTACATATATACCTAAGTCCACGACTTCTTTTGCCAGGGCTTCGGAAAAACCACCAAGGCCAAATTTTGCAGCCTGATACATACTTAATCCGGCATTACCCACGCGTCCGCCAACCGAACTGATCTGAAGAATCCTGCCCGAACGTTGTTTGCGCATAAATGGCAATACTGCTCTGGTAATTTCAATCGGTGCATATAAATTAGTTTCCAACTGACTTCTTACTTGTTCATCGGTAAAGGCTTCGGCAGCACCAATAATTCCAAAACCGGCATTATTCACCAGGACATCTATTTTGCCAAAATGTTCTACCGCAGCCTCAACTGCTAAATGCACCTGATTATAATCTGTCACATCCAAAGTAAGAGGGAAAATCTGATTAGGATATTTTTCTACAAAATCTTTTAAGGCTTCGGTATTTCTTGCAGTTGCAGCAACTAAATCGCCTTTTGATAATACCATTGCTGTGAGGTCGCGGCCCAATCCGCGGGAGCTACCTGTTATAAACCAAACTTTTTTCATTTTTTCTATCTTTTTGTTAAATCAAAGGTAGACTGATTCTCAAGGCGAAGTTTTGCTTAAAAGCTCAATTTACTTTGTTAAAAAGCTCAGCATAATTTACCAGAACTTTTCCTTCCAATTGATGTTCATAAATAGATAATCTTGATGTTATGGCAAAAGAGAAGAAAAAAAGCAAAAAGAAAAAGGATCAAAAGAAAGGCAAGAAAAACAAGTTGGGTGTTAAAAACTCACTCGTAAATAACATCAATGCCCGCAAGAAAAAAGGAAAATCGAGATCAAAGAAGAAATCCAAAATCAGTAAAAAGGCTTATAAGAAAATGCAAAAAGGCTGGAAAAAATAACCGTTTGTAAATCCAGTGTCTGTTTTTCAGAATCAGGCCATAAACTTCATGTGTTCATTCAATTTAGCATTATATTTGTAAGGTAAACTTATAAGTTTTACTTACAATAATGAATATTAAAAACAGTCATGATATCGCTGCGCAGCTTCGCCCCGTTTTAACCAGATTGGTTCGAAAAATGCGGAAGCTTTCGCCAATAGATACTCCCTTATCACAAACTGAGCGTGCGGTATTGGTTTCGTTAGAAAACCAAAAACTGCTTGCTGCCGAACTTGCCCTGATCGAAAAAATAACGCCGCAATCCATGGGGCAGGTGATTACCCATTTAAGTTCGCTTGGCCTGATCGAAAAAACGCCATCAGAAACTGATAAGCGCAAGATTTACATCTCCATTTCGGCTACCGGAAAGGAAATGATCCAGCAGGTGAGGAACGAGCGCGACGAATGGCTGAGTAAGGCCATTGCTGAAGTTTGCAATGCACAGGAACAGGAAATTTTAAAGGCAGCAATCGGTCCTTTGGCCAAATTGGTAGAATTTTAAGAAAAGATGAAAATCAGCACCTTTAATGCCTTTAAAAGCCGGAACTATAGGTTGTATTTCGGTGGCCAGTCTATCTCATTGATTGGAACCTGGATGCAGAAAACTGCGGTAAGCTGGGTTATTTATTCCGAAACGCATTCGAAATTTATGCTCGGTTTAACCCTTTTCGCCAGCCTGTTCCCTTCATTTGTGTTTTCTTTTCTTGGAGGCGTTGCTTCCGATCGGTATAACCGCTACAAACTATTGTTGATCACCCAGATAGCCTCGATGGTACAAGCGGTGTTGCTAACACTGCTGATCTTTTTCAGGCATTACTCGGTTTGGGAAATTATCGCCTTAAGTGCGTTACTCGGCCTGATCAATGCCTTTGATGTTCCGGCAAGGCAATCGCTGGTATATGAAATGGTTGATGATAAGGCTGATCTGCCCAATGCTTTGGCATTAAATTCTTCGATGGTCAACTTATCAAGGCTGATCGGACCGGGCTTAGCGGGTCTGGCCTTGGAAAAATTTGGCGATGACATTTGCTTCGGACTAAATGCGGTAAGTTTTATCGCTGTTATTTGTTCTTTACTGATGATGAAACTCCCGAAATACATAACCAAACCCAATACCAAAAATGTGATCGAAGAATTAAAAGAAGGTTTCGCCTATATCAGAAAAACCCCATCAATCAGTATCATTCTCTTGATGTTGGCCCTCATCAGTTTAACGGTTTTGCCTTTTAGCACCTTAATTCCGGTTTACGCCAAAGATATATTTAAGGGCACTGCGTCTACTTTCGGGGTTATTGATAGCGTAATTGGCCTGGGTGCCTTTTCCGGTGCTATCTTTCTCGCTTCGCTTAAACCCGGAAGAAACCTCCGAAAAATATTGGCAATAAACACGCTGATATTTGGATTGGGTCTGATTTTATTTTCACACAGCACGTATTATCCAATCGCTTTGGTTTTTGCTGCCATTTCTGGCTTTGGCATGATGTCGCAGATTACCATTAGCAATACGTTGATCCAAACTACTGTTGATCCGGCAATGCGTGGCCGCGTAATCAGTTTTTATGCCATGGCATTTTTTGGGATGCAGCCTTTGGGTGGATTATTGGTGGGTGGTATTTCGCAATGGATCGGAACGCCTGATACGGTGTTGCTCGAAGGTGCAATTGCTTTAATCATCGGCACATTTCTTTACCGAAAACTGCGTAAGGATGAAATAAAAAACATCGCTATTAAGCCAGAAATTAACCTGATCGTAGAAAAAATATAATTTAAATCAAATATAAAAATGGTTACTTCTTTAGATAAAAAAACAGCCTTGGTTTTAATCGATCTTCAAAAAGGAATTGTCCAGTTTCCTGTTGTAAAACCAGCTAACGAAATTTTAACAAAAGCTGCAGCACTGGTTTCAGCTTTCCGCAAAGCAAACTTGCCAGTCGTTATTGTGAATGTAGATCCCACAAAATCACTGCTCAATGATATGCGAACCGATGCAAATGCGAAATTCATCAGCTTTCCTGCTGAATGGTTTGAAATTGCCCCTGAAATTGAAACTACAGAACATGATATCTTCATCACCAAAAATGCCTGGAATGCATTTACCAATCCTGATTTAGACCGTGAATTGAAAAAGAAGGGCATTACTGGTATTGTACTGGCAGGCATTTCGACCAGTGTAGGTGTTGAAGGAACAGCAAGAGCAGCAAGCGAATTGGGTTATAACATCACTTTTGCTCAGGATGCCACAACAGATACTAATGCTGAGGCCTATGAACATAGCATAAAACGTATCTTTCCACGATTGGGAGAGGTTGATGATACGGATAGGATTATTGAAGTATTGGCAGCCCTATAACTTCAATATAAATATTAACCTATCGGTCGGTGTTTCACCGACCGATATTGTAGATTTCTCCCCATTACACTATAATCCAAGTAGAAAGGGACGAACTATTTCTTCGGCAACACATGGTTTTCCTTTGCCCAGTTATGCCATTTTGCATCCAGTTCTTTCACCTTATCCGGATGTTGCGCGGCCACATCATGCAGTTCCGTCTGATCATTTTTAATGTTATACAAATGCCAGGTAGAATCGCCCGAGAGGTTGACCATTTTCCAATCTCCTTCACGGACAAAACTCGCGTTAAAATGTTCATTAAAGAGGATTTCATGCCCGTTTGAAATCTTTCCTTTTAAGGCAGGCACCAAACTCATGCCTTGCATGGGTTTAATCGAATTGCCACGATAGCTGACCGGATATTTTGCCTTGGCCAGTTCCACAAAAGTAGTCATGAAATCCATTACGTGCCCTACCTGATTCGTATAACTTCCTTTTTTTGCGGTTAATCCTTTCGGCCAGAAAGCAATCATCGGTGTATGTACACCACCTTCATAGGATTGCGCTTTTGCCAGTTGATAGGGTGTATTGGCTACATTTGCCCAGATGGGCCCTATGGATGTATAACTGGTTTGCGGACCCGGCATTACCTTTTTGTAAATGGGGTAGGCAATTTTTTCACCAGCCCTGGTTTCGCTAGGTCTATCGAAGCCGGGTCCATAACGCATGGCATCCTCAGGGCTCGCGCCGTTGTCGCTCAAAAAGATAATCAAAGTATTATCCAATTGGTTGGTTTCTTTTAAGGTTTTAATAATTCGGCCAATGCCCTGGTCCATCCGATCGATCATTGCAGCATGTACGGCCATAGCCATTTCATCGAATGCCTTTGTGGGGTTATCTTCCCATTTCATGGCCGATTTTCGCGGAGACATAGGAGCGGTTTTAGGATCGATCAAACCCATGGCAACCATCCGTTTGTACCTCGCTTCGCGAATGGCATCCCAGCCCACTTTATAAGTATCTTTATACTTTGCAATGTCCTCAGGCTTTGCCTGCAGGGGCCAGTGTGGTGCATTTTCGGCAACATATAAGAAAAAAGGTTTATCCCCTTTGCTAAATTCACGGATATAAGTTGCGGCAGTATCATTAATGGCATCGGTATGGTAATAATCTTTAGGTACTTCTTTAATTGGCTTGGTGCCACTCACGAGGCTAAAAGGATCAAAAAAATCGACTACTCCCCAAAGTGTACCAAAGAACTTTTCGAAACCTCTGCTTGTTGGATATTGGTCAATCGGCGAAAACAATGGAAAAGATGTTTTATGGTTCAACCAATCCAACTGTGCCTGTGGGGTGGGCTGTTCGATAGTATTAGAAACATGCCACTTTCCAGACATTGCCGTTCTATAACCAGCATCTTTTAAAACCTCGGCAAGTGTTACCGTATTTTTGGTAATCGCACCACGATAACCCTCTACATCCCGGTTTGTAGTCATTTCACCGATTCCTGCATTATGGTTATAAAGTCCGGTTAATAAAGCCGCCCTCGTAGGGCAGCAGCGTGAAGTATTGTAAAAATTTTTGAAACGCACACCCTGGCTGGCCAGATAATCGATATTGGGCGTTTTAATTTCTCCGCCATAACAGCCTATATCAGAAAAACCCAGATCGTCGGCCAGGATAACAATAATATTGGGCCGTTTATCTACAGCTTTTTGGGGCTTGGGTTTATAGGTAAAAGCAGTTAAAATAGTTAAGGAAACAAGTATAAACAGTGCTGAATATTTGGTCGATGTACGCATAATAATCCAAATTAAAACAAAAAAACGACTTTCCCATTTTATCAATTAATTTGTTGCAAACACAACTAAATCGTTTTATAACTGCCAAGGTTTATCCTGGCCCTTATCGTTAAAGCGATACCCTTTTCGACTTGTGGTAAGTGAAGTACGATAGCAGTAACACGATCAGAAATACAACCGGACCGATGCGGTTATTGATTGGATCGCCGGAAGCACTATGCGCGATAAATGCCGAAACAAACGTAATTGCAAAACCGGCGTAGGCCCATTCTTTCCATTGGCCTTTTAGCGGAACCAATAAAACAATGGCTCCTAAAATTTTAGCAAGGGCAAGTTCAATCCTAAAGTAATCCGGAAAGCCGAGGTGATGAAAACCTTGTTTAATGGTTTCGTTTGTGAGGTACGAATAGGCGGAGAAAGTCATCATCAAAGCCACTAAAGCAGTTGATACCCAATAGATAATTTTGTTCGTTTTAGTTTTCATATTCTTTTTTTGGTGCAAAATATGCACTTTTGCTATCTAAAAGATACTAGTATCCCAAAGGATAGTACTATCCTTTAAGAAAGCTTATACCTTTGCACCATGGGACCAAGAAAAGAACACCGTAATAAAGAAACCTGTACTGCAAGCTTAAACGCAGTAAAAGATGCGCTGTATGTATTAAATGGTAAGTGGAAACTTCCTCTCATAATTTCATTACAGGAAGGGCCGATGCGGTTTAATGAAATCCAGAAATCTATTGGAGAAATTACACCTAAAATTTTATCGAAGGAATTAAAAGACCTCGAATTAAACGAATTTGTGGTACGCAGGGTATTTCCGACCACGCCAGTAACGGTAACTTACGAATTGACGCCTTATAGCGAATCGTTGGACAAAGTGATTAACGAGTTAAGAGAATGGGGATTAAAACACCGCGAAAGATTGGTTAAAAACAGAAGATCTGAACCTGTTGCGGAGGCAATGAGCGCCTAATCAATCCTCTTAAATTGAGCCAGAACGGCATGATATTGCGTTAAAAAAGCAAAAACCTGATAATGATAAAATTCGGCTATCTTTGTACAAAATAAAATCGATGGCGGTATTACATAAAAAAGAAGAAAAAATTCAGGCAGTGCTGGGTAGGTTGCCTAAAAAATATACAGACGAACAATTTGTAGAGATGTTTATCAAACTTTACTCTAAAGATTGGGGCAAAATAAAATCAGCTTATATTAAACAATCGCAGGATAAAGAGCCTGGAACAATCATTAATATGCCGAAACCAGAGGTATATTTAAGACAGATCTTAGCAAATTACCTGCAACAAGAGCACGCTCCAAAAGCAGTTGAAGTTAAAGAAGAGGTAGTTGTAACAGCACCTGTTGCCGAAGCTAAAACAGCTAAGGCACCGGCTAAGAAAAAAGAAGTTGTGGCTGAAGAGGCTCCTGCTGTTGAGAAAAAGGCAAAAGCACCTGCAAAAAAGAAAACTGAAATAGCTGAAGAAGCAGTTGCCGAAGTGAAAAAAGCAAAAGCACCGGCCAAGAAAAAAGTTGAAGCTGCTGAAGAAGCACCAGTTGCTGAAGTGAAAAAAGCAAAAGTGCCTGCAAAGAAAAAAGCAGAGGCCGTAGAAGAAGTTCCAGCCCTTGAAAAGAAAGCAAAAGCCGCAGTAAAAAAGCCTGCAACAAAAAAATAAAAAATATTTTACATCGAATATAATAAATCGCCTCTTTGGTTGTTTATATATATGAGAGCGTTAATTTAGATGACGGGGATAGGTCGGTATGATTTATCCCCGTTCTTTTTTGACAAATTTTACCCAATAATTGAATACGCCCACAGCATCTTTTCTTCCATTTAATAAATCCATTTTGGATTAATTCAAAAAAATTTACATCGAATATAATAAATCGGCTTTTTTGCTGTTTATATATACGAGAGCGTTAATTTAGATGACGGGGATAGGTCGGTATGATTTATCCCCGTTCTTTTTTGGATCTTTTCGTCTTTATCTATTTCCCTTATCATTTGCCAGGGAAGCACGGAGAACACTGATCCTCAATTCTTATTCCAGGCGATCTGTTTTCTATAAATCAATAACAGATCGTACGAGTAAAGAATCTTTCAGCTTCTATCTCATCGCATTTTCATCTCTTCAGGTTTTACACACAATTGTAAACTTTAGTATTTAATTGGTATATCGGGAAAAGTCGATATACATTTGTGGCATGGATCACGTAGAAATATTCAAAGCCCTTTCGAACAAAACACGTTTACAGATTTTAGGCTGGTTAAAAGAACCAGAGCTGAATTTTCCTGAACAGCCAAATGCTGATTTTGATACCGTGGGAGTTTGTGTGGGGCAGATCCAGATCAAAAGTGGTTTATCTCAAAGCACCATTTCCGAATACCTTTCTATTCTGCAACGTGCCGATTTAATCAGTTCTACCCGTGTTGGGCAATGGACTTACTATAAACGGAATAAAGAAGGTTTAGAGAAATTAAGTAAAATCATCAATACAGCATTATAATTTTCAAAAAATATGAACACAGATAGTTTATTCAGGCCCTTTAGCCTTAAAACATTAAATACTAAAAATAGAATCGTGATGGCCCCGATGACGCGGTCGTTTTCTCCTGGTGGCGTACCAACGCCTGAAGTTGCAGCATATTACACAAAAAGAGCAGCTGGTGAAGTGGGTTTAATCCTTTCAGAGGGAACGGTAATTAACCGCCCATCTTCATCCGCAGATCCTAACATCCCTCATTTTTATGGTACTGAAGCATTAGCAGGCTGGGAAAATGTAATTAAAGGTGTTCACCAGGCTGGCGGTAAAATGGGCCCTCAGATCTGGCACCAGGGCGTAATGGATAATCATGCTTCAGGATGGTTGCCAAGCACCCCATTCGAAGGCCCATCTGGCTTAAACAAACCGGGTTTCGAAAACGGGATACCGATGACAGACGCTGCCATTGCTGATACCATCGCGGCTTTTGGCCAGGCTGCTGCAGATGCCAAAGCTTTAGGTTTTGATACCGTAGAAATACATGGTGCACATCAATACCTGATCGATCAATTTTTCTGGGATGGAACAAACAACCGTACCGATATTTATGGTGGCAAAACTTTGGCCGAACGCACCCGTTTCGGTGTTGAAGTGATTAAAGAAGTACGCAAAAGAGTTGGCGAAGATTTCGCTGTAATTATCCGCTTATCGCAATTTAAACCTGCCGCTTACGATTTTAAACTCGCTAAAAACGAACAGGAACTAGAACAATGGTTAACGCCTTTGGCTGAAGCCGGAATTGATATTTTCCACTGTTCGCAACGCCGTTTCTGGGAACCGGAGTTTGAAGGTTCGGATTTGAATTTTGCAGGCTGGGCTAAAAAAGTAACTGGTAAAGCCACTATCTCAGTAGGTTCTGTTGGCCTGGATGGGGATTTCTTTGGTGCATTTGCAGGTCAAAGTTCCCAACCAAGCTCTTTAGATGAATTGGTACGCAGAATGGACCGAGGTGATTTTGACTTGGTAGCCGTTGGCCGTCCACTTTTAGCAGACCCGAACTGGGTAGAAAAAATTAAATATAACCGTACTGAAGAATTAAAAGGCTTTAGTAAAGAAGCTTTAATGGAATTGGTATAAAAACCATATTTTTTCTTTTTAAGTTAGAAAGCATCCTGAAAGGGATGCTTTTTTTGTTGGTTGTGAGGTCAGATGTTACCATCTGACTGCACAAGGACAGGCGAAATGGAAAAACTGAGTGAGTTTAAAAGATTTCTAGCCTTATTTTAAGGAAAGCAATTCCTGTGATACTTCGGTTGCGCCAGTCCCGTCCTTTGCTTAATCCGACTGAAAAGTCGGGATAACGCTGTCGGCCGGGTTTATTTAACCTCTAACAGCAGCACTGTCGTTGCCACCTAAACCCCTGCCTGCAGCAGGCAGGCGATCAAAGCGAAATGCTAATTTCCTTCAAATTGGCAGAAGCGGGAGCGGGACTACCATAACCCAAAAGCTTCAGCACCTGCTTTCCAAAAAAATCTTAATTCATTTTCCCGTAGTGTCGGATATTGCTAGCTGACTGCACAAGGCCTAATCCTCAATCCATTTAACCTACATTTTTGATTTAAATATTTAAAAAACTCTCTTTATTTACGATTTTAAACCTAATAAATCAGTCAGATGGTAACATCTGACTGCACATCTACGGAATGAAGAGATCTTTGTCAATTGGCTATTAGTGATATTTATAAGATTGCTTCATACCTCGCATTGACGATATTTTTCCTTAAATTCACGTCATTAAAAAATTGATCATCCCATGTCGAATATTAAACTTATTATCGAAGAAAGACCTGCGAATATTGGTAATTTTATGGTTGGCAGGCTGCTGCCTTTTAGAGAGAAACGTATGGTTGGGCCTTTTTCTTTTATCGATCATATGGGGCCTGCCGCGATGAGTGACCATGAAAATCTTGATGTTCCACCGCATCCACACATCGGTTTATCTACGCTTACTTTTTTATTTGAGGGAGAAATTACACATAAAGACAGTTTAGGTTCAGATATCGTAATTAAACCTGGCCAGGTAAACTGGATGACTTCTGGTAGTGGCATTGTACACTCAGAGAGAACACCGGAATATCTTCGCCACACTGATAAGATGTTGCATGGTTTGCAGATCTGGGTGGCACTGCCTAAAGACTTAGAACAGATGGATCCTGAATTTTGCCACGTTGAAGGTGCGGATATTCCAACCTGGACGCAAGATGGTGTTGAGATCAAATTGATCGCGGGCGACGCTTTTGGCCGTAAATCGCCCGTTCCGGTTTATAGTCCCTTATACTTTTTAGAATTGAAAAGCACCAAACTACAAAAAGTAAGCATTGGCGATTATCTTTTTGGTGAAAGTGCACTATACATTTTAGAAGGTGCCATTGAAAGTGATGGCCATATTTTCGAACCGCGCCTGATTTTAATCGCAAACGATGCCAAACTGTGTGAGTTTACCATGCACGAAAATACCACAGTCTACATATTTGGAGGCGAAGCTTTTCCCGAAGAACGTTTTATTTACTGGAATTTTGTAGCATCAGATAAGGAATTAATTGAGAAAGCCAAAAAAAAATGGCTGGATCAAAGCTTTAAACCAGTTCCCGGTGAGACAGATTTTGTGCCCCTACCCGATCCCATCAGGAACATTAAACATTAATTCCTTTTAAATAAATTCATATTTACCGAAACCGCCACACCTGTTGAGGACAATTTAGAATTTCCGTAACCGATATCTGTTAAGGGGATTTTCATAAAAGGTTTGGCACTGATGCTTAAGTTATTGTTTATTTTGTGCTGAAACTCCACGCCCACGTTAGCGATGCCTAAATAATGTTGGTTTTGGCCTTTTACCTCGAAATCCTGAGGGCCTTTATAATCTCCGGCATAGGAATAACTGTATTTTTCCTTCAGCATTAAATAACTCGAAAGTCCTGTACTCACCGAAACCGAATTTCTATTATTTCCAAAAACCTTGTAATTTACATTTATAGGAATATCGATTACATCACAATTGGCGTGAATATTTGATGGTGCTACTTTAAAAACATAACTGCTGTTTGGATTATATAAACTAAAATCCGAATCATAAATTTTCTTTGCATAAGATGCCCCTGTGGTGATACTCAGTTTTTTGGTGATGAGATAGGTAGCTTCCACACCAAAACCACCGCTTAAACTACTTTGCCCCGATTTTTGTACACTGGTTAAATCTGGTGCCGCTAAAATACTCAGTACAAACCGCGATTTTTGTTTCACAACCGGTGCCTTAATCCGCTCAGGCTTACCTGCCGCCACACTCGTAGTCAAGTTCTGATCTTTATTAAATGCAACAGGATCGATTGCTGAGCTTAAGCTTGGTTGATATACCATATCGGCCAATAAATTGGCTTTACCGGTTTCAGTTCCGATTGCATTTTGACCAATTTCTATATTAGCAAGGCCTTTTTGCTCCCCTTTATCAATTGCTTCATTACCGCCCCGCCTTACAGCTACAGAAGTTGAATCTATAATTCCTGTCTGATCAGTTCCGCTTCCTGGCGCTTCGGTTAAACTTCCAGCATTATTTTTCGGTTGATTGTTATTTTGATCACCCTTATCGGTTTTCACCACAGCTTTAACATCAGTTTTATCAACGGTTGGCTTAACCAGTAAAAACACTACCAATAACATTGCGGCTATCCCAGCCAAAGCAGTAAGCCATATTAGAGGCACAATACGCCTTTTTGGTGTTGGATGCAATCTTTCCTCCAGATCATCCCAATCTAAATCATTAAAAGGAAGATCGGGATTTTCCAACCCATCCTTAAATAATTTATCTATATCTTTTCCCTCTTTCATTGCATGTTTGTATTTAACCTCACCTGTAAAAGGTTTCTGTCTACCCCCGAACTCCTTACCTGGTAAGTTTTCGCATCGGTAGCTTTTAGCATTTCCTGTAATTTTTGCCTCGCCTTAAACAGGTTCGACTTTGATGTTCCTACCGATATCCCCAACATGTCGGCAATTTCTTCGTGTGCATATCCATCTATCGCAAAAAGGTTAAAAACCGTTCGATATGCCGGACTTAAATTTTGCACCAATGCCAACAGATCATGATAGGCCAGTTTATCGTACACCGAATTTGTCTGGGAAATATTTTCGTAATCCTGAATATCTAAGTGATCGGCAAATTTTAAATTGGCGCGGTAATAATCTATAGCTGTATTGGTAATGATCCGCCCAAGCCAGGGTAAAAAGGCCTTCGAAGTTTCATATTTGGTTATATTTTTAAAGGCTTTAAAAAAACCATCGTTCAGTATCCCTGCAGCATCCAACCGATCATTTGCATAGCGCAAACAGATACCCATGGCAAAGCTATAGAAATGTTTGTATAGTGCTTTCTGACTATCTCTTTCATTCCTAATGCATCCCTGAATATACTTTTGTACTAAATCTTCACTATCGCGGTTAGTGGTCACAAGTTCTCCTTTCAAAACACTTTACGGTAAGAAATAACAAAAGGTTGCTTCAAAAAATATTTTTTTGATAATTATTTTATTTTGTTCGTTTTGGCTGAAAATCTTCTTTCTGCAAGCAACCATTTACAACCTGACGGCGTAATAGCGGCATATCAATTTATTAATTTAAAATTAAATACAAAAATCCTATGCTAATCTACTTAAAAAAAAATCTATTGGCTGTATTGTGTGTAGCCATGGTATTTACTGCCTGCAAGAAAAACAGTTCCGAAGAGCCTACAACTCCACCTGTTACCAATAACAATAAGGGAATCCAATTGGCCACTGACGCAAAATTTGGATCGGTGCTAACGGATAAAGACGGTAAAACCTTATATTTCTTTTCATCTGATGCCGCCGGTGCGCCAACTTGTACAGGAGGTTGCGAAACAACCTGGCCACTTTATTATTCTGCTGATGCGAGTACAGATTTAAACCTGAACAAAGCTGAGGTTGGTGAAGTGACCAGAGCCGATGGACGTAAACAAAGTACCTATCGCGGTTACCCGCTGTACTACTTTGCAGGCGACGCGGCAAAAGGTGAAATTAAAGGCGATGGTGTGGGTGGAATCTGGTTTGTAGCTAAGCCCGATTATTCATTAATGCTGGCTAATGCGCAATTAACAGGAAAGGTAGCTGGAGTAAGCACCAATTTCACGAATACTTATACCGTAGGAGATGGTAAAACCGTTTACCTAACCGATAACAAAGGACGCACCTTGTATGCTTTTGCACCAGATAAAAACGGCCTAAATACTTACACAAAAGGTGCCACACAAGAAGGTATCTGGCCGGTTTACGAATCTGAAGTACTCAATTTGCCTTCGGCCATAACAAAAACCGATATCAGTGTAATTACTGTAGCCACAATTAGTAAAAAACAGTTAACCTATAAAGGGTGGCCTTTATATTATTATGTACCTGATGTGAATAGAGGAGATAATCAAGGCTTTTTAGTGGGGAAAACGCCTGGCTCGGTATGGCCGGTATTACAGTTAAACGCAACGGTTGCTCCGGCACCATAAAACACTTGGGTTAGGCGGGTAGAATGGTCGGCTGTTTCTTTTACAGCCGGCCTTTTTTTATACTTCTAATAAAGCCTGCTTAATTTTCTCGGCCGCCCCGGCCAATTCCTCGTCGCTTGGCTTTAGTTTTTCTTTACTAAAGTTCATGTCGCTTACATTGTTCATCGGTATCAAATGAATATGTGCATGCGGTACTTCCAATCCAATTACCGAAACGCCCACTTTTTTACATGGGAAAGCTATCTTTACACCTTTAGCTACAATTTTGGCAAACATCCAAAGGCCAACATATAAATCTTCATCCATATCGAAGATATAGTCGATCTCCACTTTCGGGATCACCAGAACATGGCCCGCAGTTAAGGGCTGAACATCTAAAAAAGCTAAATATTCTACGGTTTCGGCTACAATATGTGCAGGGATTTCGCCTGCAACGATTTTTGAAAAGATAGTCATGAGATAGAAGGTTAAATTTATAGGGCTGGGTGGTAAGGGTTAAGCGTTTGGCGAAAGGCAATTAGCCGCTTGTCGCCAAACGCGATCCGCTTATCTCGAAATCTCTAAAACTTCGAACTGCATTTTACCTGCAGGAACTTCAATTTCGGCGAATTCGCCCACCGATTTACCCAGTAAACCTTGTGCAATAGGCGATTTAACAGATATTTTTCCTGTTTTTAAATCCGCTTCTGTTTCGGCTACCAATTGGTAAGTCATGGTTGCACCGTTTTTAACATTTTTTATCTTTACGATAGATAATGCCAGCACTTTCGATAAATCCAGTTTGGACTCATCAATTAAACGTGCATTCGCCAACGTATTCTTTAATTTTGAAATTTTTGCTTCATGCAATCCCTGCGCCTCTTTGGCTGCATCGTATTCTGCATTCTCCGATAAATCACCTTTATCCCTTGCTTCTGCAATTGCTTTAGATATCAGCTGACGACCGGTGGTAGTTAAATAATGAACTTCCTCTTTTAATTTATCTAACCCCTCTTGGGTGTAGTACGTTACCTCTGTCATTGCTCTATTAATTTTTATTCAAACGCTATAAAAAACAAACAAGACTATATAGTTGGTTTGCTACATAGTCTTGCTTCAATTATAACGAAGATAAATTGTGGAAATTACAAAAGCAAATAAATACTAATGATTTTTATGATTTAAGGATGAATAGGATTCAATAACCCCCTAAAATAGGGTGAATGAGAACAGATGCCATCCCTGCCTACCTTATAAATATATTCAGACTTAAGCACTAAAAACGTAATATTAAATCATCACGCATTCAAAAATCTATCATCCAATCATTTTCTAATTCAATCATTAATTCTATTTTTATCTAAAATTATTCGTAAAAAAAATGAAAAAGATATTCTCTATTGCCCTACTCTTCTGTTTGGGTGGATATATGGCATCTGCCCAGGAGCTTTATATGCCCCGCAACATTAAAGCGGCATATACTAAAGGCACCCGTTCAATGAGTGGAAAACCAGGACCAAATTATTGGCAAAACCATGGCAAGTACAATATGGACATTAAGGTAGATGCCGAAACCAAAGTAGTGAGTGGTAAAGAAGAAATTTTATACAGCAACAACAGTACAGATACCTTAAAAACCCTGGCCATCCGTTTTGTAAACAACCTGCATAAACCTACCTCTCCAAGAGGCGGCGCGGTTAGTGAAGATTTTTTGAGCACAGGTTTAAACATCACCGCTTTCTCGGTAGATGGCGAAACCTATAAGGTAGATAGCAAAAGCTGGGGAACAGTTGGCAATGTAAAACTGAAGAAACCTTTAGCTCCAAAATCGAAAATTACCGTTAAAATAGAATGGGATTACCCATTATCAAAAGAAAGCGGTCGTGAAGGGCAGATTGATCCAAATTCGTTCTTTGTGGCCTATAGTTATCCACGAATTTCGGTATTTGACGATTATAATGGCTGGGATCGCATCCCACATACCGATAGAGCAGAGTTTTACAACGACTTTAACGATTATGAATTCTCGATCAAAGCGCCTAAAAATTATGTGGTTTATGCCACAGGCGATTTTTTAAATCCAGATGAAGTGCTACAACCTGAAATTGCTACGCGTTTAAAAAAATCATACAATAGTGATGAAGTAATCCACATTGCTACCGAGCAGGAAATGAAAGATGGCAAGGTAACACAGCAAAAAGATTGGAACACCTGGAAATTCGCAGTTAAGCACATTACCGATGTTACCTTTGCTTTAAGCAACCATTATGTATGGGATGGAGCAAGTGTAATCGTTGATAAAAAGACCAACCGCAGGGCCAGTGCTCAGGCCGCTTATAATCCAACTACAGGAAAAGATTTTGTAAACTCGGTTAAATATAACCTAAATGCTCTAGACTGGTTTTCGAACAATTGGCCGGGCATTCCCTATCCTTATGTAAAAACCATTGCTTTCCAGGGTTTTGCAGATATGGAATACCCAATGATGGTAAACGATTCGCAATTTGGCGATCCTGTTTTTGCACAATTGGTTCAGGACCATGAAGTGGCACATACTTATTTCCCTTTTTATATGGGTATTAATGAAACCCGTTATGCCTATATGGATGAGGGTTGGGCCACCACATTCGAATATTTAATCGGTATTGCCGAACATGGTAAGGAAGCTGCCGACAAATTTTATAAAAACTTCAGGGTAAACCAATATATCAACGATAAATCGACAGAAGAAGACCAGCCTATAATTTCGATGTCTGATCAGGTTTCGGGCGCTGGTTATGGAAATAACTCGTACGGAAAAGCTTCACTATCTTATTTAGCTTTAAAAGACATGCTTGGTGACGATTTATTTAAAAAAGCGCTGCATAATTATATGAATAACTGGAATGGCAAACATCCTATTCCATGGGATTATTTTAACTCGATGAATGCAGGTGCCGGACAAAACTTAAACTGGTTTTTTCAAAATTGGTTCTTCACCAACAATTACCTCGATTTGGCCATTACCAAGGTTACACCCGCAAAAGGAAAATCGACCGTAACCATTAAAAATATTGGCGGTTTTGCCATTCCCTTTGATGTGGTAGTTACCTATACAGATGGAAAAGCAGATACTATCCACAAAAACCCTGCGGTTTGGAAAGCGAACCAGAAAGAAGTGAGTATAATTGTTAACTCCTCTAAAAAAGTAAAATCGATCAGTTTGGATAATGGCATTTACATGGATGCCACGCCAGCGGATAATGTTTGGTCAGCTAAATAGTTGGCAGTTTACAGTTTTCAGTTGGCGGTTCGATATGGCTACCAACTGAAAATTTAATAGCCCTCGTTTGTCACAAAGTGATTCCCTTAGAATAACGAAGATTATCAGTCCCTTTTACAACAAGTCACCCACATTTTGCAATAATGCACCTGCACTTTACAACAAGACGCCCGCATTTTGCAACAAGACGCCTGCATTTTGCAACAAGGCACCCGCCATTTACAACAAGACGCCTGCATTTTGCAATATCGCTCCTGCAATTAGCAACAACGTCCCTTCAATTTACAACAAGGCTCCTGCAATTATCAATAACGCTCCTGCAACTTATAAAAATGCGGAAAAACCTTAAATATGGTGTGGATTCAGCCAAAGTCGACCGCCAATTGAAAACTGTTAATTGAGACTGCGGACTAGTAACTGAGCACGGGCTCGTGTTTAACCGGAAAATTTAATGAATTGGCAATAAAACACATTTTATTGGCCTCGTGATGCAGTGATGCGGCAAGCTCATAATGTGCCTTATCTGCTATTAATACCTGTGGGTGTAGTGTAACTTCTTTAAACCTGCCACTTCCATCAGCCAGTTCTTCCATCGTACCAACAGCCTCATCTTTATAATCGATGACTACGATCTCGTTTTTAGAACATAAGTGTAAATACCACAACATATGGCAGCTCGAAATCGAGGCCAGTAAAAGATCTTCGGGATTGTATTTAGATTTATCACCCAGGAAGGCAGAATCTGATGAACCTGAAATATCGGCCTTGCCCTTTACTGAAATTACATAATCGCGGTCGTAAGAACGGTAATCCATTGTGCCCGAGCCTTTATTGCCCGTCCAGGTAACTGTAGTTGAATATAAATGATCTTTCGGCATGGTAAAATTGGTTAGATTGTATAGCCAATTTAAGAAAATAAAATTGAGATTTATTTCTTTTTTAGACCTATGAGGTTTTAAAAACCTTCAATACATCATCTCGTAGCAAAAAATAAACCCATCGCTTTGGTGCTCAATCCTATTTGAAAAGCATAACCTGGCGCCCTTCGGCTCCTAAAGTCCTGCTATCGCTTCAAGTCCTGCCCGATGAAAAAAAATCAGGATGCGGAGCGTTAAACCCCTGTTCATAAACCCGATCCGATAGCTATCGGATGCAATGAAAAACCCACAGCGCAGCGAGGACTTGTAATGAAAAGCGGGACAGAACCCAACTATTTGCAATGCCCCTGCTTTCCACAATCAAAATAAATAAGGATCATACCCGCTAAAAATTAAGTCCACTTAGTTTTTCCGCTAAAACCTCCGAAATCTTGCGGTACGAATCAAACGTCCAGCCGCCAACATGCGGGGTTAAAATCACCTGATCATTCTGCCTTAATTCATCATACCAAGCTTGCTCGGCTAATGCCGGAAATTTCTCCGTTTGCAATACATCTAAGCCCGCACCTAGAATCTTTCCTGTTTTTATGGCATTTAGCACCGCTGGCGTATTTACAATTTCTCCCCTCGCCGTATTGATAAAGAAAATAGGTTTTTTAAAATGGAAGAAATATTCATCATCCACCATTTGTTTGGTTTCGGCAGTTAGTGGAATATGCAAACTCAATACATCACTGTGTTTCACAATCTCTTCCATGCTTACCTCACGCGCAAAAGCATCAGAAAAACCGGTTTTATATTTATCGTAAGCCATTACATCTACCTCGAAACCAGCAAGCTTCTTTGCAAAACTTTGCCCCATAAAACCGTAGCCAATAATCCCAACTTTTTTCCCCTTCAGTTCATAACCACGGTTTCCTTCTCTATCCCAAATGCCATTCCTGATTTCGATATCGGCCCTGCGGAAATTGTTCATCAACGATAAAAGCAAACCTGTGGCATGTTCGCCAACCGCATCGCAATTGCCTTCGGGTGCATTAATCAATTCAATATTCCGCTCGAAAGCAATTTTATCATCAATATTATCCAGTCCCGCCCCTGCCCTGGCCACAAACTTTAAATTTGGTGCAGCAGCAAAAATTTCGGCATCAATCCTAAATTTCGTCCGAACGGCAATGCCTGTATAATCTTTTATTTTATCTAATGTTTGTTGGCGCGTAATCTGTGGTTCATCATCAACCTCATAACCCATGGCAATGGCCTGCTCCTTAAATGCAGGGTGAAGATCATCAACAATTAATATCTTATTCATAATAAACAAAAGTAACATTTTGCAAATTGTTCAATTGTAATATTCCTTATTGTTTTGCCAAAACCGGGAATTCGCAATCTTTAAAGTCAGCTGAAGATTACCCACAAAAATATTACTATAAAATGGCTGTAATAAAACAGTTACGCCTCCTTAATTAAACTTAGTTGCCGTTACTTTGTCTCCCTTTACAAAAACACACGAAATTTTATTTTTTAATGAGACTTTTACAATCGAGAACAATACAGATTACCCTTTTACTTTTAAGCTTATCATTTAGCCTTTTCGCCCAAACAGGTGGGAAAGCAAAAATTACCGGAGTACTTAAAGACGCAAAAACACAAGAAACCATTCCCTTTGCTACAGCTGTTCTAATCAATAAAGCCACTGCAAAAAATACCAAAATCGTTCAAACAGATGTAAATGGTGCATTTGTGATGACCGATATCCCTACAGGAACATTTACCTTTAAAATAAGTTTTGTAGGTTACCAAACCATGGTTAGGGATAATGTGGCCATTACTGCTACAACGGGCACATTAAACTTTGGCGAGATCAAGATGAACCCGGCAAAAGGAAATGTACTGAGCGAAATCACCGTTACCGGCCAGAAACAGGGCATGCAGATGGGTATTGATAAAAAGATTTTCGCTGTAGACCAGAGCGTGATCAGCGAAGGTGGCTCAGCAGGAGATTTATTGCAGAATGTACCATCAGTTTCTACCGATATGGATGGCAATGTAAGTTTACGCGGTTCAACCGGTGTAAAAGTGTTAATTGACGGCAAACCATCATTAATTGCAGGTGGTAACGTAGCGCAGATTCTTCAGTCTATCCCGGCAAGTTCTATCGAAAGTGTTGAGGTAATTACCAATCCATCGGCAAAATATGACGCTGAAGGCCAATCGGGTATCATCAACATTGTACTGAAGAAAAATACAAAATTGGGCTTTAACGGTTCAGTTGCCTTAACTGCTGGTAACCGCGATAACTATAACGCCAATACCAATCTAAGTTTTCAGAACAGTAAGGTAAACATTTATGGTAACTACGGATACCGTTATGGCAACCGTATTGGTGGCGGTTTTCAGGATATTACTTATAAATCAGATTCGTTAAGAACAAGGTTTGCCAATCAAAATACGGTTTCCAGATCATTGGACAAAGGACACAATGCCAAAGCAGGTATTGATTATTATCTGGCACCAAAAAGTGTGATCAGCTTGTCAGGTGGTTTTAACTCAAGAGAAAATGAGCGTAACGAACAGCTCGATATCAGACAATTAGATGTAAATCATTCGCCTGTACTCCTGAGCAACAGAACCAATAGTACTGATGGTTATGGCAATAGTTATGATGCAAATTTAGATTACGTACAGAAGTTTAAAAAACCAAAAGAAGAACTGACTTTTAACTTTGGTTACTCTTACGGCACAAACAATAGCGATCAATACTACAGCACCAATACCACCAACCGTAACGGTATGCCAATTGATGAAACCTTAAGCTTACAACGCGTATTTAATACCGGCAACAATACCAATTACAACATCCAAACAGATTATGCATTGCCTGTTGGTAAAGCTGGTAAAATTGAAGTGGGTTACCGCAGCCAGATCCGCTTGGGCGAAAATGATCAATATGCAGATTCGATCCCTACAAATACAAATATTTATATCAGTAATAATAAGTTAATTAATGGCTTCGATAGTAAGGATCAGGTACATGCACTATATTTCAATTACCAGAACCAGATTAAAGATTTTGGTTACCAAATAGGTTTAAGAGGAGAAGATGCACGTTTAGACACCCATTTAGAGGGTTACACGGGCAATGTATTAACTACTGCCGAAGGAAACATCCACTATAAAAGAATATATCCAAGTGTTTTTTTAACGCAGAAACTGAAAGGTGATAATCAACTTCAATTGAGTTATACACGCCGGGTAAACCGTCCACGCCCTTGGGATACCAATCCATTTTTGGATGTTTCTGATCCTTTAAACTACAGAGGTGGTAACCCGAATTTATTACCGGAGGACGTACACTCTTTTGAGCTGGGCTATAGTAAATACTGGAAAAAAGTAACCTTAACATCAAGCTTGTATTTCCGTCAAACCAATGATGTGATTCAACGGGTAAGAAGTACACCTGTTAATGGAATTATTACTTCAACCCCTCAAAACCTGACCAATCAGATCAATAGTGGTTTAGAACTAATCGGCCGTTTTGACTTGATCAAAGCTTTGAATTTTACAACCAACGTAAACCTGTATCAGGCCAAGTTTGCCGGCGATGCGCGATTTGATATCCCATCAAGCAGTGGCTTTAGTTGGAATGCCAACTTAACCGGAAATTTAACCGTAGTTAAAAACTTATCGTTACAGGTACGTGGCGATTACAGGGCGCCAGAGGTAATGGCGCAAGGAAAACGTAACGCCATGTATGGCATTGATGGCGGTGCCAAATATGATTTCCCGAATAAAAAGGCATCCTTAAGTTTCAATGTTAGAGATGTATTTAACACCAGAAGATGGAGCATGACCACCGAAGATAGGGCCACAATTGTTGATTTTGAAAGACAGATGCAGGGCACAATGGGTAACCTTACCTTCTCTTACCGTTTTGGAAAAACCACCTTTACGGGCACGAATAAAAAGAAGAAAGAAGATCAGGATAACCGACCTGATGAAGGATCATTTTAATAACTTAGGGAGCTTAGAAAATTATTTCTAAGCTCCTTTTTTTTAACTAATCGGATATTGGAAAAACTTTTACCCAAGCTTTGCTTTACCCTGTTTATTTTACTCAACGCCATTGCTGCGTTTGCGGTAGAAAAAGGCGTGATCAGCGGAAAAGTGGTAGAAGAAATTGGGGGATTATCTATTCCATCAGCCATAATTGCGGTCTATCCTGAAGGATCTGAACAGCCCGTTATTACCTCTGCCACCGATGAAGAGGGACGTTTCAGCATTAAAAACCTCAAAACAGGCAATTATAGTATTAGGGTAAGTTTTGTGGGCTATGTGCCGCTAAAAGTAAATGGTATCGCCATTACCGAAGAAGATTTCGATAAAAACCTGGGGGCTTTAAAATTAACCTCCGATCAGAACTCCTTACAGGAAGTAACCATTACCGTTCAAAAGCCACCTATCGAATTTGGTGCTGATGGTGTTACCTATAATGTAAGCTCCACTCTTCTGGCTGAAGGGAGTACCGCCACAGATGTGTTGAAAAACGTACCCATGGTACAGGTTGATATTGATGGCAACGCCACTATTGCCGGAAAAAGAAACACCAGGATTTTTATCGATGGCAAACCTTCTGATTACATGACATCGAACATTGCCGATCTGCTGAATGTGCTTCCCTCTGACGCCATTGATAAAATAGAAGTACTCACCAATCCACCATCTAAATATAGTGGAGATGGCGAAGGGATTATCAACATTGTGATGAAAAAAGGTTTCAAGGTAGGCTTTAATGGAAATGTGGGCGTCTCAAGCGGACTGCAGGGTAATGGCAATACCAATGCAAACGCTTCTTACAGAAAAAAATCTTACGCATTAAACGGAAGTGCAGCATACCGGTATAACGTTGGTAAAAGTGATAGCCATAACTTCCGAGAAAACTTTTTTCCCGATACTACCTTTTACTACGACCAATATGGCGCTAACCGCAACCACAATAACGGAGGGAACTTTAGATCAGGCTTGGATTGGGCCATCAGTCCGAAGCAAAGTTTACGCTTATCAAGCAATTATAACCTCAACAATTCCAATTCAAATGCCGCAACCGATCTTCATTACTTAAACGAAAACCGTATAGAAAGTCGTTTGCGTAATCAGCTAAACACCGGAAAAGGCCATAGCAATAATTTTGTATTTAACGCCGATTATGATCTGCTAACAGACACTAGTGGTGGCAAAATATCGCTAGGTTTAAACTTCAACACCAATAAAAGCATTGATTTCCGAGAGTATAGTACCACCTACGCGCAACCAGGCACATCGGCACCTACCTTACAGCAAAATAATAACAATACAGGGAACAGGGGATTAAATATGACCCTTGACTATGAAAAACCCATCTTTAAAAAGCGCGACCGGATCGAAGCCGGCCTGGCCTTTAATTACAGAAAGAATGATAATGACCTGCGGATTGAGAATTTCAATTTCACCTCCCAGCAATTTGTACGGAACGAGAAATTATCGAACCAGTTTTTATACAATGAAAATATAGCGGCCGCTTATGCCTCTTACAATTATCGCAATGTAGGTTGGGGTATAAAGACGGGTGTAAGAGCCGAACTTACCGATGTAGCCTTTGATTTATCTACCGGACAGAATTACAATGTAAAACCTTATCTGAGCATTTTTCCAAATTTATCTTTAAACCGCTTTTACCGCAAACGCTACAACATTGGCGCTACGTATAGCATTCGAGTAAACCGTCCGCGGGAAAACACGTTGAATCCGCAGGTAAACAATGTAGATACACTTAATATATCTTACGGAAATCCCAATCTTTCTCCGGCTTATACGCATCAATTTGATGTTAATTTCGGTGCATTTGGTCAAAAATGGTCTTTTAACCCGAGGCTTTCTTACTCCACCAGTCAAGGGGTAATAGAACGTTATCGTACAGTTACTTTAATCCCAGGCTCCAATACTGCACGATCTGAAAGCACCTTTGACAATGTGGGCACAAATAATTCACTTTCGCTCATCCTAATTGGAAATTACCGTCCTAATAACAAGATATCAGCCAATGGAAATTTCAGTGTAATCCAAAGTAACTACAAATCGCAATTAAACAGCTCACTAAACCGTGATGGTTTAAGCTTTAGGGCTGCAATTGGCTTATCCATGCAGTTACCCCTCAAAACTGCTTTCGAATCGAACCTGAATTATGCGAATAATACCAATGCACAAGGCAGGAACAAAGGTTCTATGACTTCTAATTTCTCGGCACGAAAAGTTTTTTTTAATAACAGGCTAAACCTCCGTCTAACCATAAATGATATTTTAGGAAACAGAACAAATACTTTTTACAATGAAGGACAGAATTTTAGATTGGAGAATTATTCAACCAATAACACGCAAAACTTCACCTTTAGTCTGAATTATCGCTTTACTAAAATTACAGTAAATAAAATTCCGCCACCACCAGTAAAACCACAGTAATAAATCATATTTGTATCTTGCGGCATGGAAGAGATTAACCCCTGGAAAACGCTAGAGAGCGATGTAAAATATGATAACAACTGGATCCGCCTAACTGAACACCAGGTTATTAATCCATCTGGCGGAAGGGGAATTTATGGTACGGTTCATTTTAAGAATCTGGCCATCGGAATCCTCACTTTAGATGAAAACCACAATACCTGGCTGGTTGGTCAATACCGATATGCCTTAAATGCTTACAGCTGGGAAATTCCGGAAGGCGGTGGGCCATTTCATGAAGCACCGCTAGAAAGTGCCCGAAGGGAATTGTTAGAAGAAACGGGTATGAGTGCCAGAAACTGGAAAGAGATCCAAAGGATGCACCTATCCAATTCCGTAAGCGACGAACTCAGCATCATCTATGTGGCCACTGATTTGATTCAGGGCATTGCTATGCCCGAGGAAACAGAAGAACTCGTGGTTAAAAAATTGCCCTTTGATGAAGCCTATCAAATGGTTTTGGATGGCAAAATTACCGATTCGATGAGTGTTGCCGCAATCTTAAAAGCAAAACTGATGATGATCAATGGTGAATTGTAATCATGACGCCCCCCAAATGTTCCTAACGGAACGTAAAAAAGATTACCTGTTTTTTTCTACCCATGATATGTCCGGATGGGACATTGAAAGAAATTTAAAATAATCTAACTATTAAATTTGATTAATTAATCGTCATTAAATCCAGCGTTCCATTAATAAATTCACCCTACGAACTGCTGATCTGTTCCGTAGGAACAAATCCTGGGTAGAAAAATAACGTAGTTGTCCATTTTCGTTCCGTAGGAACGTTTCGTGACCTAATCAAAAATCTGGCGTATTATGAAAATCGATAAATAATTTCTAATTTAATTCACGATTGCAAGAAAACCATTTACAATCCAAGAAAGCCAGAGGGTTATGGCGCTTTCTCCTATTCAAAAAGTCATGTTCAACAAGTTATTCAATATATTCAAAACCAAGAGCATCACCATAAAAAGGGAACCTTCCTGCAGGAGTACAGCCGTTTCTTAAAAACATTTGAGATCGCCTACGAAGAAAAATACATCTTCAAAGAACCAGAATAATTTATTATTATCTTTGCGGTCTATTAAATCAACCAGATGAGCAAGCTTTTTGGATATATTTTAAGCCCTATTTTTTATATTTTCTTCGGATTAACCCTTTGCATCTTCCACCCTATACAATGGCTTTGTTTTAAGCTTTTTGGCTATAAGGCGCATAAAGTTTCTGTTGATATCCTTAATTTCTTTCTCACCTATTGCCAGATCTTTCTTTTTAATTCGATCAGTTTTAAAAACGAATACGATCTGCCAACGGATCGGCCGATTATTTTTGCAGCGAACCACCAGAGCATGTACGATATCCCTTCACTGATCTGGTTCTTAAGAAAGCACAGTGCTAAATTTATCTCCAAAATTGAGCTTACTAAAGGGATTCCTTCTATTTCCATTAACCTACGTTTGGGTGGTGGCGCAAATATCAACCGTAAAGACAACAAGCAGGCCATCTCCGAAATTATTAAGCTCGGCCGCAGAATGAAAGAGAACAACTGGAGTACCGTTATTTTCCCGGAGGGAACGCGTGCAAAAGATGGTCAGTTAAAAACCTTCCAGTTTGGAGGCATTGCCACCATTTTAAAGGTCGTACCCAATGCACTCGTAGTTCCGGTAGCCATAGAAAATTCATGGAAAATTGTGCGTTTTGGCATGTTTCCATTAACCACAGGCAACGCCTTAAAATGGACGGTTCTAAAACCCATCGAACCAGGTGTAAAAACAGCCAATGATATTACCCTGGAAGTAGAAAATGAAATCAGGAAAGTGTTAGGTCAGCCGATGGCGCAGCCTGCAACTTTGTAGTGTTCACCTTTTCTAAAAACATGATTCACATCAATCTCTCTGAGAAGGTCCTTTGACTCCGGTCAGGATGACAAATCAAAGGTAATATTCCGTGATTTTTGTGTTTCCGTGGCAAAAAAGGTGAATTGTTTGATCCGGTTCAGCGTTAAACATCTGGCGCCAAACGCCTTAAATATTCTTATTCCCAATTACCCTGAAGAATTCATCACGATACGTATCACCTACAGGGATAATTTTTTGGTTAATGGTAATGCGGCTACGCTCAATACTTTCGATCTTATCAACAGCAACAATGTAAGATTTGTGTACCCTGATAAACTGACTTTGAGGTAGTGCCTCTTCCATCTTTTTCATACTCTGCAGCGTAATTACACGCTCATCTTTGGTGAAGATCGAAATGTAATCCTTTAAACCCTCAATGAATAAAATGTCGTGCAAATAGATTTTTTGGATCTTATGTTCTGTTTTTACAAAAATATAATCCTGAACCGGGTTTGGTGATCCCGAAAATGGGGCAGGCGTAACGATTGGCTGTGCAACATTAGCCGGAGTTTCAACAGGCTTAACCTGATTATGTACTTTTTCTACTGCTTTATAAAAACGGTCGAATGCAATGGGCTTTAATAAATAATCCGAAACATTCAGATCATAACTTTCTAAAGCATATTGCGGGTAAGCGGTAGTTAAAATATAGTGGCATTTATTACCAGCAATTTTCAAAAACTGGATCCCTGTCAGCTCAGGCATCTGAATATCTAAAAACACAAGATCAATCCCTCCGCCCTGCACAATCTGCAAAGCTTCAATCGGGTTTTCGCACCTTTTAACCATGGTTAAAAAAGGTACTTTAGAAATATAATCCTGTAAAATATCAAGCGCTAGAGGCTCATCATCAACAACAATACAGTTTAAGTTCATTTTTGGTTATTATTTTTAATTCATGATGATCATCTATATCCGGTTTCCGGATTAGATATCAATCATCAGTTCACAGGTATAATGAGTAGCCGAATTTACAACATTTAATTTATATCTGTCGGGATAAACCAATTGTAATCTTCGTTCTACATTGGTTAAACCCACACCACCTTGTGCATCTTTATTCTGCTGGTTCTTTTTGTTGATGACACTAAAATGCAGAATTTTCTGATTAGCAATAATATTGATTTTTACCGGTTCAGCCGGATCGGTTACCACGCCATGTTTAAACGCATTTTCTACAAACGAAATCAACATTAAAGGTACAATTTTCTGATTATCAATTTCGCCGTTTAACGTAAGCTCGATATAAGCCCCATCCTTAAACCGTATTTTTTGCAGTTCGATATAACTGGTTAAATAATCTACTTCTTTGCTCAGTGCCACTGTTGGGGTATTGCTCTCGTAAATCATGTAACGCATAATTTCGGAAAGTTTCATAATGGCATCGGCAGTTTTATCCGACTTTTGATAAGCCAATGAGTAGATATTATTAAGGGAGTTAAAAAGGAAATGAGGATTTAACTGCGATTTTAAAAACTGAAGTTCCATTTCACGGCGCTCACTTTCTAAGTTACGCTGGATCCTTTCGCTTGCAAACCAATCGATAGTGAATTTAATAATACAGCTTGAAACCAGAAAAAAGCCGAGAACAAAAACCCGGTTTAGCGCGAAGTTATTTACTGACATTTCTGCCTTTTTGCCCTCCATATTAGTATAATGAAGAAGTTCTTCAGGATTTAAAACTGCTATAACCGTCTTTACAAACGCCGCAACAACAATTAAAAGCAGAAACGATATAATATATAACCAATATTTTTTCCGCTTTTTGATTAATGATGGAATAAGAAAAATGTAGTTAATATAGAATACCGAAACGTTTAAAATCCCAAAAACAAAAAACGACAGAAAATAATCTTTTGTAGTATGCACCTCTTTATCTAGCATACTTACAACTATAATAAAAAGAAATATTACCCCCCAAAAAATAGCATGTAATATTAAAGGGCCCCTGCTTTGTTTCATTCGAAATGTATTAAATAATGGTGAAGCTGATATACGTTTAACTAACGCATATTATTCAAGCCACAAAATAAATAAAGTTTTACCGATTTACTTACACAATCTACCAACGGGCATTTTTTTTCTACCAACGGCCCAATGGGCAAATTTTATCGACCAACGCCAAAAATGGCTGTTGATCTAGAATCTTGAACACTTGGTATAATAGATTTTAGCAGGTTGATTTTCTTGAGTTTCTTTGAATCATCAAAACGATAACAATATGAAAACTACATCAGCAATCCACTTTAACAATCAAGCAGTAATGGCTGATGTTCAATTCTCAGCCGCTCAATTAAAACAAACCATCATGAAAAAGTTAGGAAACACATCGCCATTTTTACTTTTATTATTACCAGTATTTATGATGATCATTTTAACACTTACAGTAAGCACCAATCAAAATGATGCAGAAATAGTGGTTAAACCTGCGAAAACTTCAAATACCATTATAACAAAGGCCACCGCTATTTTTAAATAATAGCATGGGTAATTACGCGATCGAAACCGTAGGTTTAAATTTTAACTTTGGTAATCAAACCATTGTAAAAGACCTTTCATTACAGGTGCCAAAAGGCAGTATTTATGGCTTTTTGGGGCCAAATGGAGCCGGAAAAACAACCACTATAAAAATTTTGCTTAACCTGCTGAAGTCGCCTTCAGATCAGGTTTTTATATTTGGGAAAGAAATAAACAGTAACCGTATAGCCATTCTAAAACGTGTGGGCGCTCTGGTAGAGCAACCTGCGATTTACGGCCATTTAACGGGTAAGGAAAACCTGATCAACCGCTGCATCCTGCTCGGTATCAAAAAAGCCAAAGCCGACGAAATGTTGTCCCTTGTTGGTTTAACCGATGCAGCAAACAAAAAAGCCAGTAAATATTCTTTAGGCATGAAACAACGTCTGGGCATTGCGCAGGCACTGATTTCTGATCCGGAACTATTGCTTTTGGATGAGCCAACCAATGGTCTTGATCCAAATGGCATCATAGAGGTACGCAATCTCATGATCGATCTTGCTACAAAACATCAAAAAACAATATTGGTATCCAGCCACCTGCTGGCAGAAATAGAAAGAACAGCCACGCATGTTGGCATCATCAATAAAGGTGAATTATTATTCCAGGGCACGATCGATGAACTTCATTTACTGAGCAAACCTGTGCTCGAAATTGAAGTAGACAATATCGAAAGTGCGGGCGCACTGATCACAAAATCGGGTTATGAAATTATTACCCAAACCGATAAAAAAATTACTGTTCCATTTATTTCCGCTCAAAATAGTGGCGAAATAAATACGCTGCTCATCAAAAGCGGTTTTACAGTAAGCAGCCTTTACCAACAAAGAAAAGATCTCGAAAATTTATTCCTGGATATTACCAAAACAAACTAACATGCGCGCGCTTTACATCTCTTTATTATCCGAATTCTATAAATCAAGAAAAACCCTTGCTTTTTGGGCTGCGATATTGTTGCCAGTGATTATATGTGGATTGATCAGCTTTGGGTTTTATTCGGGCGCTGAAAAGATTTTAGAAAGGCATTACCCTCCCATGATGCTTTGGGGCAATTACATCGGTGCAGCGTTGGGTGTAATGGGTTTATTGATTATGCCTTTTTATGTGATATTTATGGCTTTTTCAGTCAATAATATCGAACATAAAAACGATACCTGGAAAATGCTATTTGCGCAGCCTTTGAATAAGTTTTCCATTTATACTGCGAAATACCTGTATGCTGTATTTTTAATATTCATCTGCTTATTTTTATTTGCTACCCTCACCTACGCATTTGGCCATTTATTACAGGTTTTAGTCCCCGGGTATAATTTTAACCAGTACGATCCTTCCGCTATACTGATCAACGCCTATATTAAATTGTTCTTATCTTCATTGGGCATTTTATCTCTTCAGTTTATCCTGAGTTTAGTATGGGGCGATTTTCTTAAACCAATGGGCATCGGTTTTGTTGGTACCATCATGGGCATTATCACTGCCAATGTGGGCTGGAAATACGCTTATCTTAACCCGTATTCTCTACCTACGCTGGCATTAAGAATTACGAAAGTTAAAAAAGGCTCCGATCCGCTAGATTTTCCCGTTTTCACACAGGAAATATGGACAAGTTTAATTTATGCCACCATTCTTTTTATCATCGGTTATTTTATCGTCACTAAAAAGAGCATAAAATAGAATATTCATGTAAAAATCTCATTAGAAAATAATTGGAAGTGGTTTAAAGTGTATTTTAGATCGAAATCAACCAACTAATTATTCAGAAAATGATCAAAAGATTTACCATTACAGCATTGGCCTTCGGCCTCTGCTTTTCAGCTTTTGCACAAGATATACCAGATGCAGCTGTAGTACAAAAAATAAGAAAGGAAGGTTTAGAAAATTCGAAAGCAATGGACATTGCTTTTAATTTAACCGATGTTAGCGGACCACGTTTATCAAACTCTCCCGGATTAAAAAAAGCACAGGAATGGGCAGTAAAACAACTTAGCGATTGGGGATTAAAAAACGCGCACCTCGAAGCATGGGGAACTTTCGGTAAAGGCTGGCAAATCGACAAGTATTATGCTGCCACTACAATCCCCTATTATCATGCCATCATCGCATCACCAAAAGCATGGACGCCTGGCACCAATGGTCCAATTAAATCAGAGGTCATCTTAATTAAAGCCGATAGTGTTGCTGATTTAGCAAAATATAAAGGCAAACTGGCCGGAAAAATTATCATGATGGATCAAGGCATACCACTAACAAGCGGCACCAAAGCTGATTTTTCACGTTATGCAGATACAACTTTGGCACAGATGGCTGCAGCAAAACCACAGGCTGCTGGCGCGAGGCAACGCCCAACCGGCGGACCAATGGCCGATCGGATGGCACAGATGATGAAAATGCGTGAGGTTCGTGCAGCAATGAATGCGATGCTGGTAGAAGAAAAGGTCGGCCTAATTTTAACTTATGCCCGTGGCGGACAAGGAACATTTTTCACCAGCAACGGTGCTTCCTATGCTTTAGATGCCAAACCGGTATCACCAGAACTGGAAGTAGCAGCAGAAGATTTCTTGCATATTTTACGTTTGCTACGTGCAGGTAAACCAGTAGAAGTTGAGGCTGATATCAAAACATCCTTTTATGATCAGGATCCGCAGGGTTATAATGTAATTGCAGAAATACCTGGTACAGATAAAAAATTAAAAGAAGAAGTAGTGATGATTGGCGGTCACTTCGATTCGTGGCACGCAGCAACAGGCGCAACAGACAATGCTGCAGGCTCTACCGTTATGATGGAAGCCATGCGCATTTTAAAAGCGATAGATTTTAAGCCAAAACGTACCATCCGTATCGCGCTCTGGAGTTCGGAAGAGCAGGGTTTATTTGGTTCAAGGGGTTATGTTGCAAAACATTTCGGCGATCCGAAAACAATGGTATTAACACCAGATCAGAAAAAAATATCAGCCTATTACAACCTGGATAATGGAACAGGGAAAATCCGCGGTGTTTATTTACAGGGCAATGCAGCTGCTGGTCCCATTTTCCAAAGCTGGTTAATACCTTTCAACGATTTAGGCGCAACAACCATCACCATTAATAATACAGGCGGTACCGATCACCAGGCTTTTGATGCGGTAGGCATCCCAGGTTTTCAATTTATTCAGGATCCTGCAGATTATAATACCCGGACCCACCACAGCAATATGGACACTTTCGACAGGCTTGTTGAAGATGACATAAAGCAGGCAGCAACCATTATTGCTTCTTTTGTTTATAATACATCACAGCGCGAGGCACAAATTCCACGAAAAGAATTACCAGCTCCACAGCCAGCTAGACCATAGCCAGAAAAACGCATCAAACAAAAGCCTGCTCATTTGACTTTAGGATCAAATAGCAGGCTTTGTTGTTTAGAGTGAGAGGTTATATGTGCATTGAAATCCTTAAAGGGATAATATTCTTTCTTTAAATGCCCAGACAATTAATTGATAAGAGTTTTTTAGATCGAGTTTTCTCACCATATTTCTCCGGTGCGTATTAACAGTATGCTCGCTGATAAAAAGCATCTCGCCTATTTCTTTACTGTTATAACCCATCGATAACAGATGTACAATTTCAACTTCCCTTTCGCTGATCGAACTGTGGTTTTCCTTTAGCAGGATATTGTTTGTCATTATTGAAAGAATTAAGTGGCCTAATGCTTTTATTATCAATCTTATGTCTAAACAGACTTGTTTTCAAACAAGTTCAAAATACTTGTTTTTGTAGGATAGATAGCACTATATGTTATAACTGCAAATTATTGAGCTGTTATTGTATACCAAAAGTAGTGGTACACCGCAATTCAGCTATAGCGCAAAACGCCCTAAATTAAAGGGTATTTTTACGGTATTTAAATTGCGTATCTCTATTGCGGGGACACTTATTATTATCGATTTTTAGACAAAATCAAACTTTAAACTTTTATGAGCAAAAAATTAAATTCGGAACCCATCGATAAGAAGGTTGCGCAGGCAATGGTAAATGCCTATACCAAAGAAGCAACCAAATTTCCCAAATCTTATACCAAGGCTGTATGGTTTTCGGCAGAACAGATCTTGGACATTGCAAAATCAATCGGCGAAGGAAAATACGATGGACTAAGAATTTATATCGCACAATATACCGACAGTTCGGCAGAAGGTGTTCCGGCAGAATATGAAGGTAAAAACACCCTGCTATTGGTTCCTACATTTTGCAGTAAAAGCAATGATAACGAGCACGAGGATGATACAGATCATATTGGAAACCGGGGGCAGGGATGCCCAGAATCTTGTGGAGGCACACAACTATAAGGAATGAGGTACCTATCTCCAATATTTATAGCAGAGGTAATCTGTTTTATAGCTGCTATTGCGATCATATGGAAAGACAAATATGCCTTTGGGAAAGTAATTACCTGCTATCTAGGCATTGCATTAGTTACCGAAGAGGCTGCTGTTTATCTTGCGATAAGGAGCATACACAATTTATGGCTATTTAACATTTATATCATTTTTGAGATCAGCGCAATTTTATATGGCCTTTACCACTGCATAAGAGCTTATACCAATCCCAAACCCATATTTACTATAGGTTTGGGAATTATAGTGATCACTTATGTTTTCTTTTTGATCACCAAGCCGTTTACTGATTTAAACGTCATTACCATTAGTGTGATGTCCGTTATTTTTAGCCTTTATTGCCTCTACTACTATTATTTGCTGCTAAAAGATGAAAGCTTTGTTGAAATTAAAACACATCCCCAATTTTGGTGGGTCTCGGGTGTTTTATTTTACTATTTCGGGAGTACAATGGCGAATATTTTTGATGGATTGTTTGTGGTTAAAATAATAGGTTTCATTACCTTGAAATATACGATTTATGTCCTGTTAAACCTTATTTTATATAGCTTTTGGTTATATTCCTTTATATGCAGAATGAAACAACAAAAATTGCAATCTTAGTTGCCATAGCAACATTGGTATTTCTTCTTATGCCTGTGTTTTTGATTTTATATATCAGATCTTATGCGAGGCATAAAAAGAATCACTTTTTAGAGAAACAGAATATGCAGCAAAGATTCGAATCCGAAATGCTTCAAACACGTGTAGAAGTACAGGACCAAACCATGCAGAGCATTGCCACAGAGCTGCACGATAATGTAGGTCAGTTGCTGAGCCTTACCACCTTAACCTTAAATTCCATCAATATAAACGATGGGGAAAAAGCCAAAAAGAAAATCGACAATTCGCTTTCACTTGTTAATAAATCCATCAAAGAACTGAGAGAGCTCGCCAAACTGCTGCATGGCGAACAACTGGTAGAAAACGGCATTGGGCATGCCATAGATCAGGAAATTAGCTGGTTGAATAAAGCTGGCGCATATGAGTTAAAAGTTAACAATCAGTTGGTTGATCTTCAGATCACTTCCTCAGACAAAGATCTGATCATTCTTCGGTTGTTACAGGAAATCATCAATAACATTATAAAGCACGCCCAGGCCACACACATACAGATCGATACTTTTCTAAAAAACAACGTTTTACACTTAACGGTGGTAGAAAATGGAGTTGGTTTCAATATGGAAGAAACCAAGGCTAAAAAGTCGGGAATGGGACTTAATTCTATTTATAAAAGAATGGAGATGATCAATGGAAAATTAGCGCTAAATTCGGCTCCAGACAAAGGTACTTTCATTTCTATCGAAATCCCTTATCCATAATTTATGCAGAACCAAAGTATTTCTATCGCAATCATTGATGATCACACCCTTTTCCGTTCGGGATTAGCCAGCTTATTAGAGGAGTTTGATGAAATAAATGTGCTGTTTGAAGCCACTAACGGAGTGGATCTCCAGGCTAAAATTAACCAACACCCGGAAGTCCAGCTTATTTTAATGGACATTAATATGCCTGTAATGGATGGCTTTGCTGCGACTAAATGGGTTAAAACGAACCATCCTCACATTCATATACTGGCCCTGAGTATGCTTGAGGATGAAAAAGCAATTATAGGAATGCTCAAAGCAGGCGCTGGGGGTTATATGCTTAAGGAATCTACACCGCAAGATTTATTTACCGCCGTTAAAGTTGTAGTAGATAAGGGATTCTATGTAAACGAGTTGGTATCTGGCAGGCTCCTGGTTGCCTTAAAAGACAGCGATGTTAAACCCACATTCTCTGCAAGGGAACTTACCTTTCTGCAACATTGCAGTACCGAACTCACTTACAAAGAAATTGCTGACCTTATGAATGTTAGTCCACGCACGGTCGACAACTACAGGGAATCTCTTTTTGCCAAGCTTAACATCAGATCGCGCACCGGATTAGTGGTATATGGCATCAAAAACAATCTCATTACCATCTAACAAAACACACACAAATACCTCATTTACAGATAAATAAATAACTTATTTTTGCCTTATTTTCCTCCTTATAGATCTTAATTTATATATAAGGCGCAACCGCTTTGGTTTCTAAAAAAATTATCAAATAAAATTTGGATAACTAACTAATTAGTTTTAACTTTAGTTAAAGCAAAAAATTTGCTATCATCCTTATTATTATTAACTATTATGGAAATTAAAGATTTAACCAAAGCCGAAGAGCAGATTATGCAGGTTTTATGGCAATTGGAAAAAGCGTTCGTTAAAGAAGTTATTGATGAACTTCCCCTCCCTAAGCCTGCTTATAACACCGTATCAACAATCATTAGAATTTTAGAAACCAAAGGCTTCATTGGTCACGAAGCTTTCGGAAAAGCACATCAGTATTATCCATTAATTAGCAGGGAAGAATATAAGCGCCACGCCACAGAAAAATTGCTGGGCAATTATTTCGAAAATTCGGTAGAAAGTATGTTCTCATTCTTTGTTAAAGAAGAAAAACTGGATTTAAGTGATGTTGATGAAATTTTAAAAATGATTAACAAAATTAAAAATCAACCAAAATGAGTTTTGCCCACTACCTATTACAGGTGAACTTATACTTAATTGTTTTTTTCGGTTTTTATAAATTACTGTTAGATAAGGAGACCTACTTTACGTTAAACCGCATTTACCTGGTATCAGCGGGAGTTTTATCGTTATGTATACCATTTATCCGTTTAGAATGGCTAACGGAGCAAAAGGCAGCACAACAGGTTTATACTTCAGTTAATTGGGAAGCCGTATTGCAACAAGCAACAATAGTAACAGAACGTAGCTCAGGCTTTAATTGGGCCAATGCTTTTGTTTATATTTATTGTGCAGGTATATTGTTTTTCTTAGGTAGATTGATATTTAACTTATTAATGGTTAAAAAACTCATCGCATCAAGCAAAACTGGCGCTGCTTTTTCCTTTTTCGGAAAAAAAATAATTGATCGGGACTTGCCACAGATGGATGTGATCGATATCCATGAGGAAGCCCACATTAAACAATGGCATACTGTTGATATTTTATTCTTCGAAATCATAGGCATTATTACCTGGTTAAATCCGGTAATTTACCTGTATAAAAAAGCGATAAAAAACATCCATGAGTTTTTAGCCGATGAACTGGCTGCCGAATTTCAGGGCGATAAGGCCGAATATGCCTTATTGTTATTGAGTAAATCCTTTGGTATTTCGCCAAATGCATTAACAAACGGCTTTTTGGAAAAATCACTGATTAAAAAAAGAATTTTCATGCTTCATAAAGAGCGGTCAAAAAAGATTGCGATTATGAAGTATGGAATTTTCATCCCCCTGTTTGCGGTTTTAATTGTATTTTCATCTGCAACTGTAAGAAAAAGCGAAAAATTAATCTCTATCACCGATCAGATCCCCTTAGATAAACCGATCGAAATGGTGCAGGAAATGGTTACGGAAACACCAAAGGAGGTAATTCCCGACCCCAGAGTTTCGGTTGATGGAAAAACAGACATAAGCTGGAAAGGATTTTATCAGTTTCTGGGAAGAAACATCAAATACCCGGCTGCGGCCAATAGCGATGAAATTCAAGGAAATACCCAGATAAAATTTAATTTGAAAGGCGGCAGGGTAACGAATATGATTTCAAATGTAGAATTAGGAGCCGGTTGTGATGAAGAAGTGATGAAAGCCATTTTATCCTACAAGGGATTTAAGGACATAATAGACGGCAAATATGCATTAACGGTTAGCTTTAGCATTCCCGAATCTACAGAAGAGTTTAAGAATAAATTATTGCCTAAACCGCTGGGATATGTGAACCTGAACAAAATTACCATTGTATCTTATCTTCCTAAAAACAAAGAAACCGCAGCGATTAAATCGGAAAATTTAGATAAAGTTTACGACTTCGTCTCGATCGAGAAACAACCGGAATTTCCAGGCGGCATAGCTAAGTTTTATAAATATCTTGGTGGAAGTATTAAGTATCCCAAAATGGCTCAGGAGAATAATGTTCAGGGCAAAGTTTTTCTCAGTTTTATCGTTGAAAAAGATGGTTCCCTTTCTGATATTCAGATTACGCGTGGTTTGGGAAGCGGTACAGACGAAGAAGCGATAAGAGTTTTAAAAGAATCGCCAAAGTGGAATCCCGGGATCTCAAACGGTCAGCCTGTTAGGGTTAAGTACAATATCAATGTTAATTTCACGCTCAATGATGATCCACCCAAAGAAATTAAAACAGGAAGCATTCCTGCCGACCGGATTAGACTCAAAGGTGGTGCAAATCTTGACGCATTAATCATTTTAGATGGTGTTAAATTATCGGAAAATAGTCAATTAAATACGATAAATCCAAACAGCATCGAATCAATAGAAGTACTAAAAGATCAAACGGCAATGAATCTTTATGGTCCGAGGGCTAAAGCCGGAGTAATCTTAATTACAAGCAAAGGCACAAAAAGTAATGCTTTCCGTCCACTCGATTCAAAAGAGCTTTCGATAGATAAAATGAGCAATTTTTTCGAACTCAAAAGAAAATTCTAACCAAAATTGAACATGAAAAATGTAATCGTATTTACCATACTGATGGGCTTTAGTTTAGCGGGTTTTGCCCAAAAGGCTGATAGTATCAAAACACCTAAAATTACGCTCAGGGGTAAACCAATAGCTGGTAATGAACCTTTGATGGTAATCGACGGGAACAGACAATTTATTAGGGGTACATCATCGCTAGACGAGATTAATCAGGACGATATTGAAGCAATTACTGTTTTAAAAGACAGTTTAGCTATTGCAAAGTATGGTGCTGATGGCTTTGCAGGCGTAATAGAGATTGAGACCAAAAAGAAGCCGTTGGGAACCAGCCTGTTAAAAGCCAAACCGATAAAACCTGTAGATCTGAATTTGAATGGAAAAGTGTCAGGATTTAGCATACGCCCAACACCCAATGGCCGAACGCCGGTTCAAAAAAGATACCTGCTGAACCGGGATTTTGACCCTAAGGCAAAACCGTTATATGTTGTTGACGGAAAAGAAGTATCGGATATCAGTGGTTTAAATCAGGCATCCATTGAATCGATCGAAGTACTTAAAGATTCTACCGCTACAACCTTACATGGCGATAAAGGCAAAAATGGCGTAGTCATTATCACGACTAAAAAAGCAACATCCAAGAAAAACTAAATAGTTAAACCCTTTTAATAAAAAACGATGAGAAAGCTAATTTTTTTAGCCCTAATGGGCATCGCCATGTGCGTAAATCAGGCAAAGGCACAAGAAAATCCGAACAAAGTTTATGATTTTGTATCCGTTCAAAAACAACCTGCCTATCCGGGGGGGATTACAAAATTTTATGAATACCTAGGTAAGGAAATGAAATATCCTGATGCAGCGAAGAAAAACAAAACCCAGGGTAAAGTATTTGCGTCTTTTATTGTGGAAAAAGATGGTAGTTTAACAGATGTACAAGTGATCAGGGGGCTTAGCACAGAAACCGATGCTGAAGCAGTAAGAGTTTTAAAAAAATCTCCAAAGTGGCAACCAGCTCTGCAGAAGGGGCTACCGGTTCGTGTAAAATATAACATTGCGGTTAATTTTACGATGGTTTAAAAATCCATTCTGATTTCACCCTTTTAAAAACACAAAACCCCAGCAAAAATTGCCGGGGTTTTATGTTTTCTCTCCTGTCTCGGAAGACTAAATTTAGAAAAATTTTAATGTATATGCAAATATTACAGAATAAAATTTCTAATTAAGCAAAATTTTAATATGCCAACATAAGATTATTACAACTTTCGCAAACTTTTATTTCGCCAGCCGTATGTTGTTCAAGCTTTCGAATTTAAAGTTTAGGCTTTCGTATCTTTTCAAAATAGGAAACAAATGTTAAATTTTGTATTAGTTTCAACTGCAATGTATCTAAGAAATCATCAGCACCCAATTGATTATTTATTCTAGCTCTCAAAACAATTTGCAATCGCAATCATGACAATGTGCCTATAAAAATAGAAAGCCCCCACAACGTGGAGGCTCAAGAATCCAGCGGTTAAACCGGATGCACAGTATATTTTTTAAACCGTTTCTTCTGAAATGAATTTTGCCGATGCAAAATCACGGTTCATACGCGCAATGTTTTCTAAAGAGATTCCTTTAGGGCATTCTGCTTCGCAAGCTCCAGTATTGGTACAGTTGCCAAAGCCTTCTGCATCCATTTGGGCAACCATGCTCTGTACCCTGCGGTAACGCTCAGGTTGACCTTGTGGCAGCAATGCCAATTGAGAGATCTTAGCCGACACGAATAACATCGCTGATGCGTTTTTACAAGTGGCCACGCAAGCTCCACAACCGATACACGCTGCGGCCTCAAAAGCTGCATCGGCCTGCATTTTAGGTATTGGCAAGTTGTTTGCATCCTGGGCATTACCCGTGTTTACCGAAATAAAACCACCGGCAGCAATAACCCTGTCAAATGCAGAGCGATCTACCGTTAAATCTTTTACTACCGGGAAAGCTGCAGCTCTCCAAGGCTCAACCACGATGGTATCGCCATCCTTGAAAGAACGCATGTGCAACTGGCAGGTCGTAACCAAGTCTTTTGGTCCATGCGGGCGGCCGTTGATAAACATCGAACACATCCCACAGATTCCCTCGCGGCAATCGTGATCAAATACAACCGGCTCTTCGCCCTTATTGATTAATTGCTCGTTCAATACATCGAACATCTCTAAAAAAGACATATCCGGTGAAATATCGGCCAATTTATAATCTACCAATGCACCTTTGGTTTTGTTATTTTTTTGACGCCAAACTTTTAGCGTTAAGTTCATATTTCCTGTACTCATAGTATCTCAGATTTGAGATTTGAGACATTAGATATGAGAACTGAGAATTTTCATCTCACATCTCACACCTCATATCTCACATCTTATTTATAACTTCTTTGTGCTACTTTTATATTTTCAAACTTCAGTTCTTCTTTATGAAGTTCGAAGTTTACACCTTCTTTAAATTCCCAGGCGGCTACGTATGCATAATTTACATCATCACGTAAGGCCTCACCTTCTTCAGTTTGATACTCTTCACGGAAGTGACCACCACAACTCTCATTACGGTTTAAAGCATCAATACACATTAACTCCCCGAGTTCGATAAAATCAGCAACACGGCCAGCTTTTTCCAGTTCGGTGTTCAACTCATCAGCAGTTCCAGGCACACGAACATCACTCCAGAATTCAGCACGTAAAGCCCTAATCTCTGTAATTGCTTCGTTTAGACCTTTTTCGTTACGTGCCATACCACATTTCTCCCACATGATGTGGCCTAAACGCTTGTGGAAATGATCTACTGATTTAGTGCCTTTGATGTTGATTAAAGTATTTAAAATACCAACCGCTCTTTCTTCTGCCTCAGCAAATGCTGGGTGATCAGTTGGAATTGCTTTTACAGAAATCTCTTTCGATAAGTAAGCACCAATAGTATAAGGAAGAACGAAATAACCATCAGCTAAACCTTGCATCAAAGCAGATGCACCTAAACGGTTCGCCCCGTGATCGGAGAAGTTAGCCTCACCTGTACAATATAAACCAGGTACAGACGTCATTAAGTTATAATCAACCCATAAACCACCCATGGTATAGTGTACCGCAGGATAGATACGCATTGGCGTTTCGTAAGGATTTTCACCGGTAATCTGCGCGTACATATCGAACAGGTTACCATATTTTTCCTTAATTACCGCTGTACCTAAACGCATACAGGTTTCTTTGTCGGGATTATGGTTACCAGCCTTCGAAGCTTCGATTTTACCGTAACGTTCAGTATTGGCTTTAAAATCTAAGTATACGGCCAATTTAGAAGCACCAACTCCATAACCTGCATCGCAACGCTCCTTTGCAGCACGGGAAGCCACATCACGAGGAACCAGGTTACCAAAAGCAGGGTAACGGCGTTCTAAATAATAATCTCTTTCATCTTCAGGAATTTCTGAAGCTTTACGGTTATCATCTTTCTTTTTAGGTACCCAGATCCGTCCATCGTTACGCAACGACTCCGACATCAGGGTTAATTTTGACTGGTGATCGCCTGAAACCGGGATACAGGTCGGGTGGATCTGCGTGTAACAAGGGTTTGCAAAATAAGCACCTTGTTTATGCGCCTTCCAGGCCGCAGTTACATTACTTCCCATGGCATTGGTGGAAAGATAGAATACGTTTCCGTAACCACCCGTTCCCAATACCACTGCATGGCCGAAGTGGCGTTCAATTTCCCCTGTGATTAAGTTACGGGCAATGATACCACGCGCTTTGCCATCGATTTTAACAACCTCAAGCATTTCGTGACGGGTATACATTTCTACTTTACCCATACCAATCTGGCGTTCTAATGCAGAATAAGCACCTAATAATAACTGCTGACCAGTTTGACCTGCAGCATAAAATGTACGCTGAACTTGTGTACCACCAAATGAACGGTTATCTAGCAAACCACCGTATTCGCGGGCCAAAGGAACACCTTGCGCCACACATTGATCGATAATATTGGCACTTACCTCTGCCAAACGATGCACATTTGCTTCGCGGGCACGGTAATCACCACCTTTAATGGTATCGTAAAATAAACGATAAGTACTATCGCCATCATTTTGATAGTTTTTTGCAGCATTAATACCACCCTGAGCAGCAATAGAGTGCGCTCTGCGTGGTGAATCCTGGAAGCAAAAACATTTCACTTTGTAACCCATTTCAGCCAAAGTAGCAGCAGCCGAAGCACCTGCTAAACCCGAACCTACAATGATTACCTCAATAGTTCTTTTGTTCGATGGGTTAACCAAAGGCACAGAAGACTTATATTTTGTCCATTTGCTGGTTAATTCGCCTTCTGGAATATTTGAATTAATATCTGACATATCTCTTGTGCTAAAAATTATTGAATAAGACCGAAATAAACTGCAATCGGCATGGCTGCGAAAAGGATCGAAATGATAACCGAATACCAAACGCCAGCGCCTTTAATGATACCGTTATATTTTGAGTGGTTCCATCCTAATGTTTGGAAAGCCGAAGCAAAACCATGTAACAAGTGATAACATAAAGAAAACATCGCCAAAATATATACCACAACCCTTACCGGATCCTGAAATTTCTCTTTCATTACTGCATACAGATCTTCGTGCCCGTTGGCATCAACCGTTGGGATTCCTGTAAAACGGGAAACTACCCAAAAATCTTTCAGGTGGATCACCAAAAAGATCAGCAAAAGCGTACCCAGCAAGCCCATAGAACGGCTGTACCATTTACTATTTGCTTTACCATCGTTTACCGCATATTTAACCGGTCTTGCTTTTTGATTCTCCAACGTTAAACGTAAAGCCTGAAAAATGTGTGCAAGCAAGCCAACAAACAACACAATCTCGCCAGCCCGGATAATCCAGTTGGTGGCCATAAAATGTGCGCCTACGTTAAATGTTAAACCACCGTCGCTAATAAAAATTAAAGCGTTAATACCGCAGTGTACAATTAAAAAAAGTATCAGGAACAAACCTGTAATACCCATGATGAATTTCTTCCCTATTGAGGAAGAAAATGCATTTCCGAAACCACTCATTTGATTAGGATTTTATATCTAAATTTCTTGCAAAAGTATCTAATTATGAGTTTAATTTATAAACGATTATGACAAAACAACGATAAAACATTTATTTAGAAACATTCTAAAGCATATTCGGAAATAATTGAAAGAATATGAGATTATTTATGGTTTCGATATGCAGATTGGCAATTAAACTAAATCAGTTTAGTAATAAGAAGTACTATTACAACAGGTATTTTTTCACTTCTGATCGTATAACCATAATTAATATCTTCATGCTGACTTCGAAGCTTCGGGATCAGCATCCATCATATATTATAGAGACCCAGAAATAAAATCAGGATGACGATCCCTTTGGGATAAAGCGATTTATATTGATCAATTAAGGCCAAAACAATAATGAGGTGATCTGAATACTCAGGTGGCAAATGCCTCAGTAAAATATTATGACAACCTAAGCCAAAAAACAACTAATCTTTTCGTTATATTGCATTATCAAATTGCAAATAATGAAAAAACAGCTGTATTTTATTGCACTTCTGGCCAGTTTAGCTACAGCCTGCGATCCTGCTCCTGCAACATTTAATCTTGAAACGAAAAATTTTGGCCCAAATGCCGTGATCACTATCCAAAGTTCTGAGAACAGCGAAACACTAAAGGTTGAAAACATCACCAACAGCAACCAGACTTTCAAAATCAACATTCCCAAAAAAGGTTATGCTATTTTGAAGACAGAAGACGGCACCCATAAAGGAGAATATCTTTTCTATTTGGACGATGGCCATTATAAGGGCGTGCTTGATGGACAAAACACGAACGCCTATCCCTTTAAAAGCGTTCCTGGCAAAGAGGGGGAAGAATTTGTCGATTTCTATAAACTTTCAGATCATATGAGTAAGGATATACTCGATAGTTTGAATGTGGCAGAGTTAGAGCTGGATCAGGCCAATCCAGACAATATTATGGAAAGGGCTAAAAAAGCAGATGTGTGGAGAGAGAAACAGCTTCGGCTTAAATTAGAAATTATAAAGGCTTTTGCCAAAAAGTATCCAGGCTCAACACACACACTTTTTTTATTGGAACGTTTAGGTACAGTAGAAGCGGAGGCAAAAAACTACTTATCGATTTTTAATGGCTTAGATCAGGAAGTTCAGGAAAGTAAAAAGGGCAAAATCCTTTTAGCCGAAATTAAACAGGCCAACCAAATGATGGCAGGCAGTAAAATGCCCACAATTGAGGGAGAAAACCCGGCAGGGAACAAATTCGACTTAAAAATATTAAAGAAGATAAATCTGGTCAGTTTCTGGGCATCTTATAGTGGTAAGAGCCGCAGAGATAACCAAACACTAGGTTCACTTTACGAAAAATACAAAAATAAGGATGTTGAATTTATCAGTATATCTTTTGATAAGAAGCGCGATTCATGGTTAAGAACCATAAAAGAAGACAAACTAAGCTGGCCGCAATATGCCGATTTTAAAGGCGCTGAATCTCCAAATGCGAAAAACCTGAGCAATTATAACGTTACATACTTCTTTTTAGTGGATAAAAACGGCACGGTATTAAGTGATAATGATCTTGCTCTGGATTTTGTTGATAGCGAAATCAGCAAAAATCTGGCGGGAAGGTAAAATTAAAAAAATCTAATCCGAAATTACATAAAAAAAGTCCCGATTTGCATCGGGACTTTTAACGATTTATGTGTTCGAGTTTTCTTAAGCTACTTTAACATTTACCGCGTTTAGGCCTTTTCTACCTTCTTCTACATCGTAGTTTACGGTATCATTCTCGCGAATGTTGTCGATTAAGCCTGAAGCATGAACAAAAATTTCGGCATCGCCATTAGATGGAGTGATAAATCCGAAACCTTTAGTTTCATTAAAAAATTTTACTGTTCCTTGTTGCATTATATTGTATTTTAATTTGTTTCAAAGATAGAGTTAAATACCTATAAATCAATTTTTTATTTTTTATTATATAAATAAATGCTAAATATATTGACTATTTGCCCTTTAAGCCCTATTTAGCTGCCCGATTTACCCCATCAGTACTTGATGTATCGCCCGGTTTTATCAATAAAGCGCGTTCAAAACAGGCCTTCGCTTCAGCTTTTCTGCCTGAAAAAAGCAATGCCCAGCCCAACATGTGGTTGCCATCGTAATCGAATGGATACAAGGCCACTACTTTTGCAAAATATTTTGAAGCGGCTGCATATTGTTTTTTATTGTAAATAATGATGCCTGCCCAATAATTGGCCTGCGTATTCTGTACATCAATTTTAAGGATATTATTATACTGTTCCATCACCTTATCCCAACTGCTTAAAAGAGAAAGTGGTTTTATCAAGCCAAATCTGGCTTCGACCGAATTGGGACGGGCGTTTATAGCCCGGTTATAATAATTTTGGGAGGCTGTATAATTTTTCGCCAGATAGTATAACCACCCGATACGAAGATTAATTTCATAATTATTCTCTGCATAAAAAGGCATCACATCACTAATGGCCTCAGCATAATTCTTTTTACTTTCTTCGTTATAACTGTTCTGAAAAGCTTTTTGTAAGGCAGCATTTGTTTGGGCACTTACCTCAAATACAGATAGGCCCAGCATAACAAATACGGTAAATCGCCTTAAAAATTCCATGTAATGCCTCCGTTAATTGAATGTTGTAAATAGTTAAATTTAAATATATTATCAGATTTACGCTCAAATGTATAATTCAAACTCAATAGTAGGTGGTGTTTTAACAAAAAATAACAATTTGCAGCTGCTTTAAACTTAGTTTTATCAAATCCGTTATAGATGTACAAAGCATCGGCCTCTGCATAATTATACTGATTCCCTAATGTAACTACCCCTTCCAGCCAAAAATTATTGCCTGGCTTAATACCTAACAACTGCTGAAAAACGGGATTGTTATCATTCAACACGTTAACGAGTGAAAATCGGCTGGTGCTGTAAAAATTTAAGTTACTTGACAGGTACTTTACAAACCGCAAATTGAACTGTCTTGTTTTTTCATTGCCAATATTTGCTAAAATAAAATCACCCTGCAAGTCGCTGCCGGCAGCAGCGTAATTGATCCCGATCAGGCTAGCATGGTTCTGATAAACCAATTGCCGCAAATTAGACCGCATATAATGATAGGCCCCAATAAAACTCACTTTCCTAAAAGGGGTGTAATTGAGTTTGGCGTAATAACCCGGCTGGCTAATATTGTCGTTATGGATCGGCTGATTGTAATAAGAAAAAGATGTAGACAAGTTTAGTTTATAATTAAGCCTCATGTTTAGGAAAGCCCTCGAAAAGGAAGAATTGCCCCGTTCGTAAATATTAGTCAACTTTATTCCCTTCTCTGCTCCCGCGGCTAATAATCTAAAAGATTTTATGGGTTCTCCCTCTACCACACTGCTATCTAAATTGGCGGCCAGATAAGCAGCATTTCCTTCACGGTTTAAATAGATATTACACAGATAAGCGTAATAAACGGCAATCTGATTGTGTTGATCAAGATCTAAAACCCTATTGTACTGGGTTAAAGCATCAACATAATTTTCGCGAACAAAAGCCGCATAGGCAATCCGCAACCGCAGCAAAGGAAAATCCTCCCCTTTATTAAGCGCTTCTTTGCCAAAAAGGATCAGCTTTTGCCATTCTGCAGCATCAAACAGCGCCAAAGAAGTGCTATCTGTTTTTTGATAGCTAGTCTGCGCTTTACCAATCATGATCAGTCCCATTAAAAGCAGCGCGGTTAAACTAAGCCTGTTTCCCATTTTACTTTTAATTTCTTGTTTTTACAGCCGAACTCCAGCTCAGCTATGCCTTTACTATTGATATGGATTTTAGCAGTAAGGAATATCTGACGATGGCTAAAAACCCTCTTTTGAGCTGATGCATTTATCGTTAATCCATCATTTTTAAATTCAATATCATTGGCATAGGTACTTTGCGTAAAAGTGAAAAAGGGAGCAACCAGATCCTGAAGCCACAGTTCGGGTTTAAAGTTTGATACATTGATCGCATAATGATCGGCCGCAGAATGGGCGGAATAATTGATTTTATAGGCGGCTTGATAAAAAAGATGAAGCATGGCGGTTTGATCACCATAAAACCTGGTGAAATAAAACACGTTCGCATTGCTTACAAAATAGGCTACAGCCTGATTTTCGTGACAGAAGAAATAGGTTGACCCAAAATCGTCGGTAAATACCTCCCAGGTTTCCTTTACTCCCTTTTCATTCACTACGGTAGTGATGTATCCTGGCTGAAAATGAAAGGCGTTTCTCAGATATGGATTGATCTCTGGCTTTTGAACATCTATACCTTCCTTTGGAACATCGAAAGATTTTAACTCCGTATTGCTTTTTGATGTGAAATAAGCAAATGGATAAGCTAAGGTTTTAGAACCGATATAAGGTGTAGTTTGGATTTGAAAATGTAAATGCGGCTCAGGCGAGCGTCCCGAATTGCCACAAAAACCGATAATATCGCCCTGTTTCACATAATCACCAGGTTTAACTTTTATACTGTTCTTTTTTAAATGTGAAACTTTACTAAACAGATGTGCTGCATGTTTAATGACCACAGTATTGCCCCAATTTTGCTGCAGATTGACCTGACCGACGGCATTATCATCAATGTGATTAATTACTTCTGCAACAAACCCATCGCCTGCAGCAAGCACAGGCTTATTGAAACAATAATAATCTTCGGGTTTAGTGCCCGGCAGTTCGTAACTTTTATGGTCGATATCTTCCAGTACAAAATCAAGCGCATGCTGCCAGTCGCCCCTGTGCGTAATTTTGCCTTCATAACCTTGCGAAACCGTCCATGCCCCCATAAATGGCAAACTCAGATTGAAATACTTAAAATCATTAAGTCTTTCTTCACCATTTAAAAACTGATACAAATTGGTTTCCGGCGAATAGTGCTGTAAAGCAGTAAGCCGTAGTTTCCCAGCATTCTTCCTCAACATAAAAAAATACAACAGGCCAATGGCAACGAAACAGAACGGAATTGAGAATACCGGAAGATTGTAAAGACCAAGCAACCTTGTAAATCCGTTTAAAACCAGAAAGATAAATGGTATTACGACAATTGCCCATAGATAGGAACGCCATGATGGGATAAGAAAAAAACCACCGATTGCACAACTTGCCATCATAAAATTAGCTCCCAGATAATAGTTGCTAATTCCGTCTGGATAAGTTCCGGAGAGCTTATTTACCACGCAGGCCAGAACAAAACCGATCAATAATAAGCTAAAACCAATACGCGAATGGATAAAAACACCGGTACTAATGAGAATGCCTGCCAATACACTATTTTGAAACAGCACCGCACTCAACGACCTGAAAAAAAGCAGCAGGTAAGCGGGCAGCTTTAGGTTATCAAAGAAATGGCAGAGCCTTGTAAAATGTGATGGTGCATTGGTATTAAGTTCGAATAACAAAGAACTGCTTTTTTGCATCAGGCCCATGCCCGAATATCCATTAACAGCTAAGAGCAATACCCAAAATGTAATGACGAACGGGATGGATAAAGTTGGCAAACCGTATTTTCCCAGAAATGAGACAAGGTTTACGCTGAGCACAATACAGAGCAAGCAAGCAACAGCCAACCAAAGCCAAAAAGTAAAATTAAAATTGAAGAATGTGCCAAAACCAATGCCCAGCAAAAGTGAGTTAAAGCTGTACAGGCCCGATTTAATATTTTCTCTACTAAAACCGAGGTTACTTACTAAAATCAAAGAGCCGATTACGCAGATCAATCCGGAAAGCCCCGCATTAAAATTGAACATGGAAACAACAAACAATAGTATGCCCAAAATCTTATTCTGGGAGAAGAACAAAATCGCATAGCTGTTTAAAGCTGCGTTAAAGTAATATTGCAGGTGTTTTTTCAAATCCAGTTTATTTTGAAGAAGTCAAGTTTTTTGACACTTGACTTCTTTTTTAAGGCTTACTTTAAATACTCAGGCATTTCTTCCATCATTTCTAAATAGGCCAATGTTTCAGGTTTTCTAATCTGGTGGCTCTTACCTTGCAAATCAATCAGCACTACTGCTGGCCGCATATTGATAAACTGCATCCATTGGGTCATGTTATAGGCGCCCACTTTATGCACCACCAACTGATCTCCACGTTCTAAAAGCGGCAGAGTGATGCTTTCCCGTACCACATCGATATTCATACATAATGGCCCGAACAGCACTGTTTCTTCAGTATATTGTCCTGCCTCCCTGGCTACGCTTATTTTATGATCGTACCAATTGGAAGTAAACAAGATATTAACACCAAAATCCAATATTGTGGCTCTCCTACCATCGCTTAATCGTTTATTGGCAATTACACTTCCGATCAGGTAACCGGCATCATCAATGAGCACTCTCCCACTTTCTAAGATCAAAAGAGGAAGATCGCCTGTGGCAAAGCCAAAATCTAAAATGGTACTGCTAATGGCTTCAGCAAAATCTTCTACCGATGGTACGGTATCAACACCAGGCAGATAAGCGCCTTTTAGCGTATTTGTTGAAGGAAAGCCTCCGCCTAAATCTAAATATTGTATGGGGTTTTGTAGCTCATTTTTAGTACGCATGGCCAGATCGCAAAGTTTTGTTGCGGCAACTGAATATGCGGCGGTAGATAACATAAAGGTACCAATATGGCAATGCAACCCAACCAACTCTAAATGTTCGGCAGCTACAATTTTATTGATCACCGCCCAGGCCTGGCCGTTTTCGTAGTTAAAACCAAAGCGGTCCCAGATAGGATAAACGCCGGTATCAAAATTCACCCTAACCGCAACTTTTACCTTTTTATTCAATCGGTTACAGATAGCAATAAGCAGATAAAGTTCGTCGGAGTGATCGATATGGATGAGTGAATGGTTTTCTATTGCCAGAATTAAATCTGCTTCTTTTTTATCTGGTCCGTTGAAGATGATCTGATTACCCATAACACCGTTTCCTAGTGCTTTGCGGTATTCGAAACCGGAAACCACTTCAGCCCAGCTTCCCTCCTGGTGAAAAATCTTACAAACCGCGTTTAAATAATTGGTTTTGTAACTCCAGGCAAACTGAACTTTTGGATAACGGGTTTTAAACGAACGCACCGCTGCCTGATAATTGCGCCTGATCTGTTTTTCTGATAAAACAAAAACCGGCGAGCCATATTCTGTCACCAAATTTTTAACGGGAACACCATCAATCGCCTCCACAGGATCAAAATCGGTACGTGTACCAAACTTGTTCATCAGTCCGGTATTCATTTTCCTTATGGTTGGCCGTTCGTATTTTTGTTTCATCATTCTAGCGTTAATATAATAGTATCAAGTATTGAGTGTCAAGCAGTTGGTGTCAAATATTGAGAAGCAAGCAGTTCGTATCAAATAATAGTATCTGGTATCAAGATGGATTTGAAGCCTAATCATCTTTCTACCATCCAGCCTTCCACAACCCTACCTTCAACCTCTTACTCTCCCCCTTTCCTAAAGTTCTCCAAAGGCTGATAACTTTTGGAATTCTTCCACATCAACAATATTATCCCAGGCATAACGGATAAACATTTTTCCTGCTTTATAAGTATTCATCTCTGCTACCGGATTGCCCAAAGCCAGATCTACCAAGGCTTTTGGTTGGTTCTGACCTGCGGCGGCAGTTAAATATACCCATGCAGGAAAGCGCGGATTAACTTCCATAATGTATAAATTACCGTTATTTTCCTGCATTATTTCGAGTTCAAAGCCACCTTTCCAGGCCGTTGCTTTTGCAAAATCTTTAGCCAATGCGATCAAACGCTCATCGTCAATCGTAATCCCTGCCCAGGCTTTACCCTTTTCTGTGATATACAGTTTACGCATAGGGATTACGCTAATTGCATTACCTTCCCCATCGCCCAAACCCGCAATATTAATTTCAGTTCCTTTTATAAATTCCTGTAAAATGATTGGCAAACCCCATTTCGCATGCAATTTATGAAAGGCCCTGTGCGCATCAGCGATGTTTAAAGCAGTTTGTGCTTCGTAAAATTTACCTTTCACCATTAACGGAAATCCAAACTTACGGGCAATGTTATCGATCTCTACTGCTGTAAAAACCACCTCATTGGCCGGTACTTTGAATTGATATTGTTCGCCAAATGCACTCAGGTTTACCTTATCTCTTTGCGCCAGCTGTTTGTGCGAGGGCAAAAAGGTATGGATGCCCATCGCGAGAAGATCCTGCTCTATTTTTATAAAATTATATAATTCTGCATCGAAATTCGGAATGAGCACATCCATCTGCTCCACCTTCTGAATCTCCTTTATCCGTCCCTTTAGCGCGTCAACTCCTGCTGTTGGATAAGGGATCCGATAGGTTTTATCAATCTGATCTCTTAAATAAATTGCCGGCTCTAAGGTTTCGTAAGCTAAACCGATGATACGTAAATCTTCTCCAAAACCAGCACGCAATGCCCGTATAACCGCCAGCCCCGGGCCAGGATTATCGTTGGCATTTAAACCCGTAACTGCAATCGTTAGGCCCATGCCTTTGTTTAGATCTGGAGAAACGTACATGATTAGTTTTTATTTTTTGTTACAAATCTAAAAGATTCGCTTCCTTTAATTGTAGCATATAATCATCCCAATCTCTTTCCAGTTGGGATAATTCTACTTCATAATTGTTTAATATTTTATTCTTGATTTCCGCTTCACTTTCTCCTGATTTCAGATAGCCCAATATCTCGGCTGCGAGGGCATTGCTCGTAAATGAATCGCCAGTTGCCGGATTGAAAATAAACCCGTTCTCGCTGGTGGCAATATTTGTTTTTAACTTCATATCCTTTTTTGTTGATTGATGAAACCACTGTATGCATCACCAATAGGCAGCTCTGCATAGTTTAGGTTTACTTTTCTGTTATGTATCGATTTTATTTTCGCTAGTGCTACGATAAAACTCCGGTGCACACGCGCAAACTGATCTTCCGACAATTTCTCTAAAACCTTTTTCATGGTCATTAAAGTTAAAATAGGCTTGTCGATATTGCTCAGGTAAATTTTAAGGTAATCGCCCATACTTTCGATGTATTCGATGTCGCGGAGCAAAATCTTAATCATTTTATACTCCGAATACACATAAATACTTTCGTCGCTGGTGTTCTCATGGGTAGCGTTTTTATATTTGTGGTAGTCGACGGCTTTCTCAACCGCAGCTGTAAAACGGCTGAAATCGATTGGTTTCAACAGGTAATCGATCGCCTGAAGCTCGTAACTTTCAAAGGCATAATTCCGATAGGCAGTAGTAAAAATAATCATCGGACTGTTTACCAAACTCCGCACAAGTTCCACACCGGTAATATCAGGCATATTTACATCGACAAAAAGCAGGTCGACGGGTGTTTGCTTCAGATACTCTGCGCCAGATAAAGCATCTTCAAAAACCTGAACCAATTGCAGGTCGGGAAAGCGGGATACATACGTTTTAATGAGTTCGAGCGCCAACGGCTCATCATCAATAGCTACACATTTTAAGGCCATAATGCTGTTAATTTAGCAATTTACACAAAGATTAACGGTAAATATTTCGCCAGTATCATGCATATCCAACCGGTGTTTCTGGGGATACAAATGAGATAACCTTTGGCGGGTATTTGCAATCCCTATCCCCGAACGCTCTAAGTTGGATTTATGGTGATAAATTTTATTCTGGCATGAAAAATCAATGCTTTCGACAGCAATGCGCAAATTGATATGAATCACTGTTTTCTCCTTTTTGGTTACGCCATATTTAAAAGCATTTTCGATAAAAGTCATGAAAATTAGCGGCGCTATTTTTCTTCCGTCAGGTTTACCTCGTACATTGAAATTGATCTCTGCATCGGCACCCAGCCTCAACCTTTGCAATTCGATATAATCGCGCACGCAATCAATCTCATCTTTCAGCATTACAAAATCCTGCGTCACATCATCGGTAACATACCGCATGATGTTAGAGAGTTTCATGATACTTTCTGAAGTATGTTCACTATTGATAACGGATTGCGTATAAATGTTGTTTAAGGTATTAAACAAAAAATGCGGATTGATCTGCGCTTTAAGGAAAGAAAGTTCGGCAGTAGCTTTTTCTGCTTCGGCCTTCACCACTTTCGATTCGGCTGTTTGCCATCGCTGTACGGTGCTTGTAGCAATGCTTAGCCCCATAATCATAAAGAAAATAAAAAGACTGATCACATCGATATTCATGGGCTGGTGCAGGTCTAAAATCCCGTTCGGCTTTTTCAAATTCGGATCCTGCATCCTTAAATCCTCGTTGGGTAAAGGCCCAAAAGGCATTTCCACATTTGGGCCCATAGTCGAATCTTTTCCTGGCTGTAGCGATTGATTTAAGCCTTTAGGCTGCGAATCTGGCGGGCCTTTTAATTCAGCCATTACACTCTTGTTGTGGCCTAATAAATTATCATAGGGCTGCGCATAATACACAAAGCTAAACAGCAATAAAACTGTCCCAATGTAAGTTACATGCCGTTTTTTAAACATGAGTCTGGGCACCAGAATCAGGGCATTGAAATAAAACATGAGCATGTACGTAAGACAGAAAAGCCAATAATATGGCGATGCCAGCAACAGAAAACTGCTTTGCCCCGATTGTTCGTTATTGATGAACAATAGCGGAAAGGTTAAAAATAAAAGCCAACCTGCCACATGGATAATGAAAGTTGGTGTTTTAAATTGTTGCATGCTACAAATTAATGATATTTTTTCTGCCCATCTGGAAAGAAGCAATGGTTAAATTCAGCTATAAACCAGATTTTCGCGCTGCTCGTAATTCACCGCCAGGTTCTCGGTAATTTTAACCATTAATGTTTGGTGGGTACCGCTGTAGCTTAAAATTAATAAGTCGCCGATTATTTCGTGCAATATTAATTTCGGACTGGTATAGGTAATGGATACCACATGGGCACCTTTGTTTAACAGATCTGAATCATCTAGGTGCAGCTCTGCCCAATCAAATAGAATCGGACGATCTTCGAGATCGTTTAAAACAGGCATTTTATAATCCAGGGCAGCAATACTGTTCATTACCGAATACTGAAGTTTTTGGTGCAATGAGTTTGCCTTTTCATTGGCATTTTGCATTTGCGAAAAGGTATGAAGATGCTGGTCTAAGCTATATATTTTTGACCTTTTTTGAAATTCTTTGTAAGTATCATGGAATATCCGTCTTTCAAAATCGGTTTTGCACATGAAATTGAAATATTGTTTTACACTAAGGTTAATATGCGCTAAAGCCATAATATTCGGTTTTGGTTGCTGATTCAAATATGGGACAATAAAAAAAATTAATTTATAGAGTATCGGTAAACACTGATTATCAATCGGTAAATGCGAAACTAAATCTTGATTATGAAAAACGGATGAATATTGATTTGAGTACAAGAAATGAGACCGATTGACTGTGATTTAAGATATTTTAACATATAACCCTAACTGCGGCCAGAATAATGAACGAGCTGTGGTTAAAAAGGGAAAAATGGAAGATGGAATTGGACGGTCGGAAAGTCTGGTGTCAGCAGTCCGAAATGTAATGTCGAAACCAGAGAGATTAATTTAATTAGGGTCTGATCATGAACGAAATGATGAACAATGACTAACCATCAGGATGTCCTATACTATAATATGTTTACGGTCTGTCTGGTAATGAAAAATGTTTACAGTTCATCTGATTTTACCGGCTGTTGTTCACAATTTTAAAAACAGTTTAAATTTCAGGAGGTTATTACTATACAAAACATATATAACCAAAATATTAAACGGTATGGAAACGAGAAACAACCATGGCTTAATCCAGGCTTTATTAGATTGCGCATTAGCTTGCGAACATTGTGCATCATCCTGCTTAAAAGAAGAAGACATCAATATGATGATTGATTGTATTAAGCTTGATAGAGATTGTGCGGATATCTGCACCCAGGCGGCGAGGCTATTGCAAAGAGATTCCATTATCGCGCATCAATATTTATTGCTTTGCGAAGAAATCTGCAGACTTTGCGCCGCGGAATGCGGTAAGCATGACCATGAACACTGCAGACAATGCGCCGTAGCCTGTGAAGAATGCGCTGATGCCTGCCATGCCAATCATGAACCTATTGAGCAAGACTAAAACAAAAAAGCTTCCCAGGTTTAGCCCGGGAAGCTTTTTAAACTATTTTATTCCAATTGATTATTGTGCAGGGAAACTGTAGTTATACGAACCTTGCTCACCAACACCAGCAATACTCACCATGTTGTTTCTGCCTAAAGGCAATGCTTTTTGCACATCAGCCACAGAATTTACCGGTTGTCCGTTCACTTTAGTGATGATTAAACCTTTTTCTACACCAATGTTATCGAAAGCTTTTCCAGTGGTAACCGAAGTTACGACTACACCGCTGTTAATGCCATATTTCGATTTTTGTGCCTGAGTTGCAGGAGCAAAAGTTGCACCTAATTTCGACACTTCAGCACCTTTTGATGTCGCATTTTTTGCAGTTAAACCAACACTAGCTTCGCCTTTTAACGTTACGCTGTAATCTTTAAGCGCACCATCACGTAACACTGTTAATTTAACTTTATCGCCTGGGTTTAAACGGCCAACTCTTTCCTGAAGATCTGGTGAATCGTTAATAACTACACCATCTACTTTTTTGATAACATCGCCTGATTTGATACCTGCTGCCGCGGCACCACCACCGGCAACCACATCATTCACATATAAACCGCTTATCTCGTTGGTTTTAATGCCTTCTGGTTTTTCTTCACCGCTTAAAGGCACAAAGTTAACACCAATATAACCACGTTTAACGGAACCATATTTCATAAAATCGTCAACAATTTTACGGGCAAGATTAACAGGGATTGCAAAACCATAACCCTGGTTGTATCCACTTTGTGAAGCAATAGCGGAGTTGATACCTACCAGTTCACCATTTGCATTTACCAATGCACCACCGCTGTTTCCCGGGTTAATGGCCGCATCTGTCTGGATAAAAGATTCTATACTGGTATTTGCCGGGCGATCAGGTCTTTTGCCTGTGCGTTGATATTCGCGGTACTCTTCTTCTGTAATTTCATTGCCTTGTTGCTCGCGGCCAATAATACCGATACTGCGGTTTTTGGCACTCACGATACCAGCTGTTACTGTTGTATTTAAGTCCAGTGGGAAACCTACGGCTAACACCCATTCGCCTACCTGAACGTTATCTGAATTACCCATTTTCACTACTGGTAAACCCGTTGCATTCACTTTAATTAAAGCTAAATCTGTATTTGGGTCGCGGCCGATCACTTTTGCCTCCACTTTACGTCTATCCGTTAACACCACCTCAACCTTCTCTGCATTTTCTACCACGTGGTTATTGGTAACGATATAACCATCCTGGCTGATAATTACACCCGATCCTGACGCTGCCCTAGGCTGGCGCTGCATCTGGCGACCGCCACCACCGAAAAAGTCTTCCATCATATCAAAAGGAGAAGAAGAACCCTGGCCTTTCGATGCCGCATAAGTTGTTTTAATGTGAACCACCCCCGGTGCAACCGCTGCTGCTGCCTGTGTGAAATCGGTTGCTCCAGCTGATGTTACTTTAAGTGGATTGTTGGCAAAATATAAGTTCTGTTTTTCAGAAATTGTACTGCCTGTTTGGTTACGCTCAAATAGTTTGTAACCCCCTATTGCAGCTGCCCCACCTATAAAAGCAGCCAACACGGTAATTCCTAGTATTTTTTTCATGTGTTTATATATTGTTTTTTAATGGTCATGAAGCTATTAAAAGCTGAACGTTGCCTTCTTTTATAGATCGCTTTTAATGGTTTCATGTGTTTATATATTGTTTTTTAAAGCCATGATTTATTATAAGCTGGTTTGCTAGCGAATTGTTTGGTTAGCTTATAATATTTCATTTTGTTAAATGTAATAATTGCGGGAGCATATTCACTTTGATTTAAGCAGAATGCTCCGGCAGTTTTTATCTGCTCAAATTTTCTTTTGTATTTTATTCAAATTTAATACCATATAAACGATATTTGTATCTTCAAAGCACTTAGTTTTGTGTTAAAAAATGTTAAATTAAAAAACACAAACCGCTTATTATCTTTTGCAATTCAAATATTGCATTAAAAAATGAAGCTTTCATGAAAATTAATTTTTATAAGTACCAGGGCGCAGGCAACGATTTTATCTTGATTGACCATACTCTGAGTCCATTAAAAAACATTGATAACCAATTAGTTGAACGGCTATGCCACAGACGCTTTGGTGTAGGTGCTGATGGATTAATGTTCATTACCAAGCATGAGGATTATGATTTTGAGATGCATTATTTTAATGCCGACGGCAAACTGGGCAGCATGTGCGGAAACGGTGGCAGATGTATCGTAGCCTTTGCCAAACAGCTCGGCATTATTGACCGTGAAACCAACTTTTTGGCAGTTGACGGACCGCATTATGCCAGAATTTCAGAAAATGGCGAGTGGGTTGATTTACAAATGATTGATGTAGACACCATTACCAAAGATGCTGACGCTTATATATTAAATACAGGTTCGCCGCATTATGTAGCTTTGCAAAGCGAATTAAAAGATTTTGATGTTTTTACCGCAGGAAAAAACATCCGGTATAATGCCACTTATGCAGAAAAGGGCATTAACGTAAACTTTGTAGAGGATAAAGGCGATCATTTATTTGTACGCACTTACGAACGCGGTGTGGAAGATGAAACCTACGCTTGTGGTACAGGCGTAACTGCAGTGGCTATGGCCATGGCAAAACATAAAAACCAAACCGGCCATATCAAAACAGATATTAAAGTTCTGGGTGGGGATATCAAGATCGAATTCGATTACGATGGAAAAGCGTTTACCAATGTATTTTTGTGCGGCCCCGCGAAATTGGTTTTTGAGGGAGAAGTAGACTAATTATGTTTTAACCTCATAGGTTCTAAAAAAAACTATGTTTGTGTCCCAACAAACCACTTTAAATATTCTTCCCGTTCTATGGCAACACAGACCTGGAATAAGTAAGATAGCATAATTTTCTTTTTAAACCTCGTAGATTTCTAAAGCCTGCGAGGTTTAACCGTTATCTAAAATCTCTCGTGTAAACAGACATCAACAACACGTTCCGCTGGCTAAAATACACAACATTTATTGTAATAAAAATCGTATATTTCCTTTGAATTTAACAGCTTTTAACATCTGTCGCAAGATATTTACACTCTTATTTTTATGGGAAAAAGCATATCAATACACTATAAAACAACATTTTAGGCCTATTTAGGCTTGTTTTCAATCAGAAAATAAATCAATCGATTGATTAAATGACAGAACTCGGACAGATTTATTTTTTTTTAGGCTCTATTTTTGGGCATTATTGGCGAAAATCAAAGTCTTATATTTTGACAACGCCCTTAATCCCGGAAATTTAAATTTAAACACACAGAAATACCCCCATGAGAAAAGTAACAACTCTCTTTTTTAGCGTGAGCATTGGTATGCTTTTAGCATCCTGCGGAAATAACGACGAAGCTAAAAAAGCTGCCGCAGCTGCTGCCGCGGGCCCACAAGCCTATCCGGTTTTTACCGTAAGCACACAAAATACCACTTTAGATTCTGACTATCCAGCAACTATTGAAGGGATTCAAAATATCGATATCCGCCCTAAAGTTGATGGCTTTATCGAAAAGATATTTGTAGATGAAGGCGCCGTGGTAAAAAAAGGCCAGTTACTTTTCACGATTAATGCCCCTCAATATGAACAACAGGTAAGAACAGCAAGGGCAGCAATAAGCAGTGCAGAAGCTGACGTAAATGCCGCCCAGTTAACGGTAAATAAAACGAAGCCACTGGTAGAAAAAGATATCATTAGTAAATACGATCTGGATGCCGCACAGTTAACACTGCAAAGCAGAAGAGCTGCATTGGCCCAGGCTAAAGCAGAACTGGTAAATGCTCAGGTTAACCTGGGTTATACCTCAATTACCAGTCCGGTTGATGGTGTAGTGGGCAGTATCCCTTTCAGAAACGGAAGTTTGGTAAGCAGCTCGAGCACAGAACCGCTAACAACTGTTTCCAATACCTCAAAGGTTTATGCCTATTTCTCTTTAAATGAGAAACAGCTTTTGGATTTTGCGAACATCTATAAAGGAAATACCCTGGCACAGCAGATGAAAAACATCCCTGCGGTGAGCCTGGTTTTGGCAGATGGTACCATCTATGCGCAGAATGGTAAAATCGAATCTATTAATGGTCAGATCAACACCAGCACTGGTTCGGCAAGCTTAAGGGCAACCTTCCCCAATCCGGTTTCATTGTTAAAAAATGGCGCAAGTGCTTCAGTTAGGATTCCTCAGCATGTTGAAAATGCCATTTTAGTTCCCCAAAAATCAACCATCGATTTACAGGGCAAGAAATTCGTGTATGTTTTAGGCGATTCGGCAAAAACAATCAGTACTGAGATCCAGATTATGGAATTGGCCAAAGGCAAATTCTACGTGGTAACCAAAGGACTAAAAACTGGCGACAAGGTTGTTCTGGAAGGTTTCCAGTCGTTAAAGGATGGAACAAAAATCAAACCTGAAGAAAAAAGTGCCGACTCAGTTTATGCTGATATCAAGAAATAACAATATAATCTTGCCAATCACACTATTGCAGTGTAATCAATATTAATTATGTTTAAGAAATTTATAGAAAGACCGGTTTTATCAACTGTTATATCCATTATCATCGTAATTCTCGGTGTTTTAGGTTTAGCGACGTTGCCGGTTTCACAATATCCAGAAATTGCCCCGCCTACGGTGCAAGTTTCTACTTCATACCAGGGTGCCAACGCGGATGTGGTAATGAATAGCGTTGTTGTTCCGCTTGAAGAACAAATAAATGGTGTGGAAGACATGACTTACATGACCTCTACGGCCAGTAATGATGGTACCGCAACCATTACCGTAAACTTTAAACTGGGTACCAATCCCGATCTTGCTGCGGTAAACGTACAGAACAGGGTAGCCCGTGCCACAAGTTTATTGCCTGCAGAGGTAACAAAATCGGGTGTAATTACCGCAAAAAGACAGGCGAGTAATGTACTGATCTTTGGTATTTATAGCGACGATCCTTCTTATGATCAGAAGTTTTTACAGAATTACGCCAATATCAACATCATTCCGCAGATTAAACGGATTAACGGTGTGGGTGATGCAAGTGCTTTCGGACAAATGGATTATACCATGCGTGTTTGGCTTAAGCCAGATGTGATGGCCGTTTATGGTCTGATTCCAAGTGATGTAAATGCTGCTTTAGCAGAACAGAACGTAGAGGCTGCTCCAGGTCAGTTTGGAGAGCAGGGCAATCAGGCCTTTCAATATACCTTGAAATATACCGGTCGTTTAAAAGATGAGTCTGAATTTAGCAACATCATTATCAAGGCCGATGCCAACGGACAGATTCTGCGTTTAAAAGATGTAGCAAGAATTGAGTTAGGTGCGCAAAGTTATGCCAGTACGGTTAAGTTTAACGGTAAACAGGCTTTGGGTATCGCCATTAACCAAACGGCAGGATCGAATGCAAAAGAAGTTATCGAAAATTCGATCAAAACTTTAGATGAAGCACAAAAATCTTTCCCTAAAGGTGTGCATTATACCACCTTGGTAAACGTTAACGATTTCCTGGATGCTTCTATTGAAAAGGTAATTCATACCTTGATCGAGGCATTTATCCTGGTGTTCCTGGTGGTGTTTATCTTCCTGCAGGATTTCCGTTCTACTTTAATTCCGGCCATCAGTGTTCCGGTGGCCATTATCGGAACATTCTTCTTCCTGAGCTTATTCGGATTTACCATCAACCTCTTAACCTTATTTGCACTCGTACTCGCCATCGGTATTGTGGTAGATGATGCCATTGTGGTGGTAGAGGCTGTCCATGCGAAACTGGATGAGGGTTATACCGATGCCAGAAAGGCTACCATAGATGCCATGGACGATATCAGTGGTGCGATCATTTCAATCACATTGGTAATGGCTGCGGTGTTTATTCCAGTGAGTTTCATTTCCGGTTCATCAGGGGTATTTTACAAACAGTTCGGTTTAACACTTGCTATTTCGATCATTTTATCAGCGATCAATGCGTTAACCTTAAGTCCGGCTTTGTGTGCGATTTTCTTAAAACCACACAAAGAAGAGCACGAAAAATCTAAAAATTTTTTAAACCGTTTCTATGATGCCTTTAACACTTCTTTTGATGCGGTAACCGGAAAATATAAAAAATCGGTTGGTTTCCTTTCGAGAACAAAATGGATAGTTGGTGTAGGGATTCTGTTTTTCACTGGATTGTTAATCTGGACGATGAATACCACGCCAAAAGGTTTCGTCCCAAATGAGGATTTAGGAACCGTATTCTCTGATATTTCATTACCAGCAGGAACATCCCTAGAAGAAACTGATCTCGTAATCAAAAGAATCGACAGTATTGCACACACCGTTCCAGAAATTAAAAACTCGTTAAGAGTTGTGGGCCGGAGTTTAATCAGTGGTTCAGGAAGTTCTTACGGTATGGTTATCGGCAGGTTGATTCCATGGGATGAACGTAAGCGCGATGTGAAAGCCATAATCGGCGAGCTTTTCGCCAAGGCAGCAAGTATAAAAGGTGCAAAAATTATTTTCTTTGCTCCGCCAACCATTCAAGGTTTTGGTACCAGTGGTGGTTTTGAATTCCAGTTACAGGATAAAACCGGCGGCGATATTAAAAAATTCAACGATGTGGGTAACTCATTTTTAGCTGCCTTGAGTAAACGTCCTGAAATTCAATACGCATCAACTTCATTTAACCCTAATTTCCCTCAATATCAGATTGATGTAAACGTGGCTAAGGTTAAACAAGCGGGTTTAACCGTAAGTGATGTATTGGCTACACTGCAAGGTTATTATGGTGGTGTTTATGCCTCAAACTTTAATAAATTCGGAAAGCAGTTCAGGGTAATTTATCAGGCAGATGCCCAATACCGCGCCAATCAACAAAGCTTAACAAGCATTTATGTCCGTAATACAAGTGGAAAAATGGCACCGATTTCTGAGTTTATCAATTTGGAAAAAGTATACGGACCACAGGCTATTTCGCGTTTCAACTTGTTTACCTCAATTGCGGTAACTGGTAACCCTAATGCAGGATATAGCTCAGGTGATGCATTAAAAGCAGTACAGGAAGAAGCGGCAATCCACTTGCCTACAGGTTATGGTTACGAATTCTCGGGTCTATCACGTGAAGAGATGGCCGGTGGAAGCCAGACTGTTTTCATCTTCTTACTCTGCGTAATCTTTGTTTATTTCTTACTTGCGGCACAGTATGAGAGTTATATTTTGCCCTTAGCGGTATTATTTTCGCTGCCAATTGGTTTAGCAGGTGTATTCGTTTTCGATAAGATCTTTGGGGTCGACAATAACATCTATACCCAGATTACCTTGATTATGCTGGTGGGACTGCTCGCGAAGAATGCAATTCTGATTGTAGAGTACGCGGTAGATAGGAGAAGAAAGGGTATGAGCATTGTTAATGCCGCTATTGATGGCGCAACTGCACGTTTACGCCCGATCTTAATGACTTCTTTCGCCTTTATTTTAGGTTTATTGCCTTTGATGTTATCATCGGGAGTAGGTGCTTCAGGAAATAAATCAATCGGAACTGGTGCCGTTGGGGGGATGTTAATTGGTACCTTGTTTGGCGTTTTCGTAATTCCGGCTTTGTTTATCATATTCCAATCTCTGCAAGAACGTGTAAGCAATAAATCACCTTTTAACGAAGGAATTGAGCATGAGCAAACACCAGAAGAATACGAATTGGCTACTGCTAACAGCAAACATTAATATTAAGAAAATGAATTTTAGATATAAGCATTCCATTTTAACCGGTTTAGCCATTCTTAGCCTTAGTGCCTGCGTAACTAAAAAATACGAACGCCCACAGGTGAAGAACGAAGGTTTATACCGGGACAATAATACAACCGATACCACAACTATAGCCGATCTGCAATGGAAAACGTTATTTTCGGATACCACGCTACAATCGCTCATCCAACAGGGGATAAATGAAAATTTAGACCTGAAACAGGCGATCGAGCGGATCAAAATTGCAGAGGCTACTTTGATCCAAAGTCGTGGAGCCTTATTGCCAAGTCTGCAGGCTGATGTAAACGTAACCGACAACAAAGCTTCTGCTGCTGCACAAAATTTTCCGGCAGGGATTAACATCAATTTAGAAACCCAAACCTACAAGGCACAGCTAAGCACAAGTTGGGAGGCTGATATCTGGGGAAAATTAAGCAGTGCGAAACGTGGTGCCTATGCCACTTTACTGCAAAGTGATGCGGCAAAAAGAGCCGTTCAAACCCAATTGATCGCTACCATTGCCAACAACTATTATACTTTATTGGCACTTGATAAGCAACTCGCCATAACGGAGCAAACCATTAAGGTGAGAACGCAGGATGTGGAAACCATGAAAGAATTGAAGCAGGGTGCTGTGGTAAATGGTGCTGCGGTGGTACAAAGTGAAGCCAATTTATATGCTGCACAGGTAACCTTGCCCGATTTAAAAAGAAGTATTAAAGAAGCAGAAAACGCGTTAAGCGTATTGGTTGCAAAAGCACCAAATGCTATTAACCGTACTACTTTAGATCAACAAACACCTTATGCAGATTTAAAAACCGGAGTTTCTGCACAATTGCTAAAAAACCGTCCGGACGTAATCGCTGCTGAATTCGGGTTCAGATCGGCTTTCGAAAATACCAATGTAGCTAAGGCTTATTTTTATCCGGCTTTAACCATTACCGCAGCCGGTGGATTATCGAGTTTGCAATTACAGGATTTCTTTAGCAAATCGATCTTCTATAATTTAGTTGGTGGATTAACACAACCTATTTTTGCCAAAGGCGCAAATAAGGCCCGTTTAAAAACCGCCGAAGCCAATCAGCAGATCGCGTTTTATGCGTTCCAACAAAGCCTTTTAACCGGCGGGCAGGAAGTTTCAAACGCCCTGTATGCTTACCAAACGGCTGCAGAAAAAGAAGAAACAAGGGCAAAACAGATTGCTTCACTTACTAAAGCTGTCGATTTTACCAAAGAATTATTACGTTACAGCTCTGCAACAAACTATACGGATGTATTAACTTCAGAACAGAGTTTGTTAACCGCGCAGTTAAATGGGATAAACGATCGATTGCAGAAATTGCAATCGGTAGTGAACCTATACCGTGCATTAGGCGGTGGCTGGAAATAAACTACAATTAACAAGCACATTTGAGGCATTCTGATTTTCAGGATGCCTTTATTTTTTGCCACGTGAACACAGAAATTGCGAAAGATTTTACGCGGTGTTTTCGCTAGTTCTCAGCCTGTACCCGTTTTTTAACGGATGCTGAATGGCATTATGACTGAATTGTACCACTTTAGCGTTAAAAAGATAAAATTGCAACATACGGGGTTATAAACGAGAACTCACTCGGTCCGTGCAAATTTGTTTAATCAGCATTCCTTATAATTCAGCTCTGAAGGAAATTTTCCGGGTTTTTGTTCTCTATCAATGCCGCTGATCAGTGGTTCAGGCTTCGAACGATTAATAGCACTTTATCCCCTGAGCATCTTTCTGTTGCCCATAAATAATATTTCAGATAGGCTAAATGTTAAAAATTAACAGGTTCGGGTAGCTGAGCTAACTAATTTGCTGTAATCCAATCCGCTTTTTTCATTTTCATAAAAAAAGTATAATTTTTATTCCAAAAAAGGCCAGTTCTTTTGATGTGACCTCAAAATATTGTAAGTTTAAAGTTTTTTAAGCGCTTAGCTTACAAAAATTTCAATCCAATCAATGTTACGTGTCGATAGTTCTAAAGCCTGTAAAGTGGTGTACTCTTTGTGCAAGCATGAGTACCTGGGCTATTTAATTGAACCACATGTAGTTCAGCTTAATCCACAGGGCGATTTCTCCTTTACCTATCAGCGGGTTTTCACCCATACCGCAGAAGAATTTAATTCCTGCTTAAGCGAAATTGATTATAAGCTGATCAAAATTCTAGATGATATCGAGCAAGACTCGCTGATTAAAAAGTATTATAAAAAATTAATCAGGCCTACAGAGTTTTTTACCAAAATTTTCGACGATAAGTTTTATGAAAATGTACGTCCTAAAATTGAAAAGAAACTTGCAGAAGCTTTAGAAATATTAAAGGTTAAAAACGAGCTATATGTAATGGATAAAGATGGCTGGCCAGTAGAGCGCAAGATCGAACTTGCGGCCGAACCTGCGTCTATTCTTTTCCATTTCCGGAGGAACGAAACCGAAACACGTTATTTCCCGACCATCAAATATCAAAACCTGCGCATTGAATTTATGTTCAAAGAAGCGCAGATCATCAGCAATAAACCTGCCTGGTTATTGCTAAATGATGTATTGTATTTTTTCGATCAGGATATAGAAGGTAAGAAATTACAACCCTTTTTAAATAAACGTTTTATTGCCATACCTAAAACTACCGAAGCAACTTATTTCGAGAAATTTGTGGCACCCTTAATCGAGAAACACCACGTATATGCAGAGGGTTTCGAGATTAGAACAGAGCAATTTGAGGCGATACCCGTAATTAAAGTTTTATATGTTGATGGCGGTCTCTCTCAAATTCAACTGTATTTCAAATACGGCGAATATACTTTCCCGATAGAAAATGCGCATAAAGTAACTGTACGTTTAGAAAAAACGGCCGATAACTATATTTTTCACCGGGTAAAACGCTCGGCAGAATGGGAGAAAAAACAATTCAACCTGTTGTTATCGTTAGGGCTTAAAAAAACGAGTTCTTTATTCAGCAATTTAGAAGTGGCTTCGGCTGAAGAAAACCCAAGTTATGGTGCTATTAATTGGGTAAACGAACACATAGAGATCTTACATGCCTCCGGCTTCGAAATTGAACAGGCTACCGGGCAGAAAAAATTCGTATTCGGGGCCAGTAAAATCGATCTCGAAGTTAAAGAAGGAAACGACTGGTTTGATATTAATGCTGTGGTTTGGTTTGGCAAATACCAGATCCCTTTTCTATCGTTAAAACAACATATTTTACATAAAAAACGAGAGTTCTTATTACCAGATGGCGAAGTGGCCATTATTCCCGATAAATGGTTTACTCAATACGGCAGTTTATTCAGTCTTGCAGAAGCTGGAAAAACATTAAAATTAAAGAAACACCATATTGGTTTAATAAACGATCTGGCTGAAGATAGTTTAGCAAATATTACCCTGGAGCGCAAGCTTCAGCGCCTATCCGATTTTGAAGATATTGCCGACACACAGATGCCCGTTCACTTTAAAGGCAGTTTACGCGATTACCAGAAAGCCGGATATAACTGGTTTAGCTTTTTGCGCGAATATAATTTCGGCGGTTGCTTGGCCGACGATATGGGTTTGGGTAAAACCATCCAAACATTGGCCATGCTCCAAAAAGTGAAGGAGGATGATCAGTTGCTGGAGACCCAATCAACCTCACTGATTGTGATGCCAACCTCCTTAATTTATAACTGGCTAACGGAAGCAAAAAAATTTACCCCTAAGCTTAAGATCCTGGCCCATACAGGTACCAACAGAAATAAGGATGTGGCCAATTTTGCCAATTACGATATTATCATTACCACTTATGGTGTAACCAGGGTAGATGTAGATGAATTGAAAAACTTCTATTTCAACTATATCATCCTGGATGAAAGTCAGAACATTAAAAACCCGGCATCAAAATCCTTTAAAGCCGTTAGAAGTTTAAAATCAAAGCACAAACTGATTTTGAGCGGTACGCCTGTAGAGAATTCGGTAAGCGATTTATGGTCGCAACTAACTTTCTTGAATCCGGGTTTATTGGGTACACAGGCATTTTTCTATGAAGAATATGTGCAGGCGATTGAGAAGAAAAAAGACGAAGAAAAAGCGCGCAAACTGCAATCGATCATTAAACCTTTTGTGCTCCGGAGAACGAAAGAACAAGTGGCAGCAGAGTTACCGCCTAAAACGGAGCAGGTCATTTATTGCGATATGAGCGAAGATCAGGCAGCCTATTACGAAAAAACTAAGTCTGCATACCGCAACGATCTGTTGCAAAGTATGGACGATGGAACTTTTGCACAAAAACAGGTTCAGCTTTTACAGGGACTAACGGCTTTACGCCAGTTGGCCAACCATCCGGTAATGATTGACGGAGAATACATCTCCGATTCGGGGAAATTTGAAAACGTGATCCACACCCTCGATAACGTGCTTAAAGGCGGGCATAAGGTTCTGGTTTTTTCTCAGTTTGTAAAACACCTTGATATCTTCAAAAAACATTTCGAGGCCGAAAATATTCCTTTCGCTTATCTGGATGGTTCGACCCGTAACCGCGGCGAAATTGTTTCTGAATTTCAGCAGAATACCGACCTCAAGGTTTTCCTGATTTCGATCAAAGCGGGCGGCGTAGGTTTAAATTTAACACAGGCCGATTATGTTTTTATCCTCGACCCATGGTGGAACCCAGCCGTAGAGCAACAAGCCATTGACAGAACGCACCGCATTGGCCAGGACAAAAAGGTTTTCATCTATAAATTTATTGCCAAAGATACGGTAGAGGAGAAAATCCTTGCTTTACAAAACCGTAAAAAATCTTTAGCAAACTCTTTGATTACTACCGAGGAAAGTTTCTTTAAATCACTGAGTAAAGAGGATATCAGGGATATACTGAATTAGCATCCAATACTTAACTCGTCATCTCGACTGAAACGCAGTGGAATGGAGAGATCTATCATAATGATTTCTCGATGGCGTTGCACATCGCTCGAAATGACGATAAATCTTATGGATTTCACAATTAAATTTCTTTTCAAAACTCATTCCCTCCTTACTTGTTATACAATAGAACATAAATTCTACCATCATGACAAATCAAGATTTTAATAGAGCAGTAAATAACGTTAAAGAAGCCTGGAAATACCCTGAGTTGTTCGAAAACGTTTCAAAATCTGAGCGTTGGTTATCTGGTGCAGCAGGCACTTATCTCCTATTTAAAGGCATTACCAGTATTTTTTCGCACCCGGTAATTGGCTTAACAGGTGCAGCAATTGGCGCTGGACTATTATACCGCGGCATTACGGGTTATTGCCCAATGCGCGATCTGGCCGAACAACGAAAAGAAGAACTGGCCCCTGATGAAGTAATTATAAGTGAAACCTACGTTGTTGACGATTTGGGGTAAAATTTTAAATACTAAATTTCCATTTCTTAATAAACTGGTTAACTTTAAAAAGTTAAACCACAATTATGAACAAGTACACACTATTATTTATTCCTGTGCTATTCGCAGGGCAAGCTATGGCACAAGATAAAAAACCAGATCCTGCCAAAGACCCAAAAACAACTGAGGTTTGGGAACCCGTTCCTAAAGTTGTTACACCAGGCAAATTGCCTCAGGATGCACCATCTGATGCAACCATTCTTTTTAACGGTAGAAATCTGGATGCATGGCATTCGGTTAAAGATCCTTCAAAACCAGCTGCCTGGACAATCGATGATGGATTTTTTACGGTAAAAAAAGGCACAGGAAATATCGAAACGAATAAAAAGTTTACCGATTATCAATTGCACATGGAATGGAAAATTCCTGAAAACATATCCGGCGAAGGCCAAGCACGCGGAAATAGCGGTGTATTTTTAGCTTCAACAGGTGGAGGTGATGACGGTTACGAAATCCAGATCATGGATGCTTATAACAACAAAACCTATGTAAACGGACAAACAGGTAGTGTTTACAAACAAGCTATTCCATTGGCAAATGCCAACAAAAAACCAGGTGAATGGCAATATTACGATATCATCTGGAATGCACCACGTTTTAATGAAGATGGAACAGTACAAAAACCAGCAAGCGTTACGCTATTTTTAAATGGAGTACTTTTACAGAACGGTTACGTATTAAAAGGTGAAACCCGGTATATCGGAGCGCCTGAATACAAAAAACACGGCCCGTCTTCAATTAAGTTGCAAGATCATGGCGACCCAAGTCCGGCCATTAGCTTTAGAAACATTTGGGTTAGAGAATTATAATTTCAACAAAACAACAATAAGGAACCTGCAGGCCAAAAACTTGCAGGTTTTGTTTTATAAAATAATTTGACTGATAATTGTACCATCAAATTAGCATCGGTTTTTATGAACAAAGGCAGATTAGAAGCATTTAGCGATGGTGTAATTGCAATTATTATCACCATTATGGTTTTAGAGATCAAGGTACCCGAACATGGCGATACCTTGGCCAGCTTAAAACCGCTTATCCCGAAATTCATTAGCTACATCTTAAGTTTCACTTATGTAGGCATTTACTGGAACAATCACCACCACTTAATGCATGCGGTTAAAAAAGTAAATGGATCAATGCTTTGGGCCAATCTTAATTTTCTATTCTGGCTATCACTGTTTCCTGTAGCTGCCGGTTGGATGGGCGAACATCATTTTGCCTTATGGCCGGTTATGATGTATGGTGTCGTGCTTTTCTTAGCTGCACTTGCCTACACGCTTCTAGTTATCGTAATTAAAAAGACAGAAGGGCAACATTCACTGGTCGTAAATGCTATCGGGAACGATGCAAAGGGCAAATATTCACTCCTTTTTTATATTGCCGGTGTCGGCTTTAGTTTTATAAACCCGTGGATTGGTGTGGCACTTTACTCTACCGTGGCCTGCATTTGGTTTATCCCAGATAGAAGGATCGAAAAAGCCATGCGCGAACAGGGTTTGATCGATGGGGAAAATGAAGATCGGCACTCACATAAATAAGATAATCCCAAATACCCGCTGGCATCAAGCCGTCTGGAGCGTTTTGGTATACAATTCCCTGCTGATCATTTCTGCGCCCAAACTCATTAAATGATCATTAGGTAGCTGACAGTCGATTAAATCGATATTCATCTTACTTAAAAAAATGAGTGCGGCTTTTGAAGCATTACTCACATGGCTAAACATACTTTCGCCGCAAAACACGCGGTTAACTTTTAAACCATATAAACCGCCTACCAATCGGTCATCCAACCAAACCTCTACACTGTGTGCAAAGCCCTGTTGATGAAGCTTGATATAAGCATCCTGCATTTCATTCGTAATCCAGGTGCCGTTCTGTCCTTTTCTTTCGGTATTCGCACAGTTCAAAATTACATCTGAAAAAGCTTTGTTGAAGGTGACTTTAAAAATCTCCTCTTTTAAAATTTTTCGCATACTCTTACTGACTTTGATTTTATCAGGATAAATGACGCAACGCTCATGTGGCGAATACCAGAGTATAGGCTCTCCTTCACTAAACCAGGGAAAAATGCCGTTCGAGTAGGCGATTAACAGTCTTTCTGTACTTAAATCACCCCCTATGGCCAATAAACCATCTTCTTCTGCCAATGCCGGATCCGGGAAACCAGGGTTATCATCTAGTAATTGAAAAAACATCAACAAAAATAAAGAAAGAAAACAAAGATTAAACCCTGGCGTTTTAAATATGTCATAAGTAAAACAGCCTACTATGAGCGCAAAAGATAATTTCGTAAAAGTAAAACATCTTTACAACCGGGCCGGCTTCGGTATCTCCTATACAGACCTTGAAAAATTAAGCAGAAAAAATCTCGATAAGGTTGTGGATAACCTGCTTAAAGATTCTCAAAAGCACGATCCAATCACTTTAGTGAATGATTATGAATCAAGGCGACAGCTTTTGTTACAGGCAGGTTTATATTCAAAAAAAGATCTGAATGATGAAGAAAAGAAAATGCGCCAACAGATTATCCGCGAGCAAAACGAAGTGAGCCGAGATCTGAACATTGCTTTCGTCAATAAGATGATCAATACCGATGCGCCATTAAGGGAAAAGATGACGCTCTTTTGGCATGGCCATTTTGCCTGCCGCAGCAACAACCCTTTTTTTGCGCAACAGTTAAACAACATCCAGCGAGAAAACGCATTGGGGAGCTTTAAAACTTTACTGGTTGAGGTTTCTAAGTCGCCCGCGATGTTGCAATACCTGAATAACCAACAAAACAGAAAAGGGAAGCCCAACGAGAACTTCGCCCGCGAACTTATGGAACTTTTCACACTGGGTAGAGGGAATTATACAGAGCAGGACATCAAGGAATCTGCCCGTTCTTTTACCGGCTGGATGTATGATAAAGATGGAACCTTTATTTTCAGACAGAATTTACATGATACCGGAACAAAAAACTTTTTCGGAAAGATCGGAAATTTTGAAGGGGAAAACATCATCGATATTATTTTAGAGAAGCCTGAAACATCACAATTTATCGCCAGGAAAGTATACAAATTCTTTGTTAATGATAATCTAAATGAAACCCACGTTAAAGAATTGGCTACCCATTTTTACAATTCGAAGTACGACATCGCTTCGATGATGAAAAAAATGTTTACATCCGATTGGTTCTATAGCCCGGAGAATGTGGGCACCAAAATTAAATCACCAGCTGAATTTCTGGTGGGTTTAAGCCGCGGGTTTTATGTTACCTACAACAAACCTCAGGTTTTAATTCAGTTGCAAAGCAGTTTGGGCCAGTATTTATTTAATCCACCAAATGTGGCGGGCTGGCCAGGTGGACAAAACTGGATCGATAGTTCCTCTTTAATGTTGAGGATGCGGATCCCTTCATTGGTTTTAAATGATGGGGAAATCGATTTCAGCGGTAAAGCCGATCCTGAAGATGAAGCCGTAATTGCTTTAAGCCGCACAGCAACCACCAATGCAAATGCCAATACGAAACCTAAATCGTATGTAAATGCAAATGCCAACTGGCCTAAATTTTTAGATACTTTACCAAAAGGTTTAACACCATTGGCATTGACCGAATTTTTATTACAACCGAAGTTAAATGCAAAAATTACTACAATGGTGAGCGATAATAAGGGGCTGCGCAGTACGGCAGTCGAAATTACCAGTATGCCCGAGTATCAATTGTGTTAACAGTCGATAGTTGATGGTCAATAGCCAATAAGCTGATTACCTAAGCCATTGACTATAAACCATGAACCATGGGCAATTAGCTAAAAACTAACAAGATGAACAGAAGAAATTTTTTAAGAAATACAGGATTTGTTGCTGCAGGTTCGCTATTCGTTCCGGCGTTTATGAAACCGCTGGAGGCAATGGCACTTGATGAACTGAGTTTATATAAAAATTTGGTTGTGGTACAGCTCTCCGGCGGGAATGATGGCTTAAATACAGTTATCCCATTTGGGAACGATATCTATTATCAAAAAAGAAAAAGTATAGCCATTAAACCGGAAGAGGTAATTAAACTGAACGATATGCAGGGTTTAAACCCCAATATGGCTGCCCTGCAGGAAATATACGATCAAGGCTGGATGACCATCATCAACGATGTGGGGTATCCCAACCCCGACCGTTCTCACTTTCGTTCGATGGATATCTGGCAAACCGGTAGCGATAGCAACCAATTCCTTTCAACCGGATGGATTGGCCGTTATTTAGATAGCAATTGCCAAACCTGCAAGTTCCCTTATACGGCAATTGAGGTTGACGATTCGCTTTCCTTAGCTATGAAGGGGCAGACTAAAAAAGGTATCGCCCTGAAAGATCCTGCAGCCTTGTTCCGTAACACCAACGATCCCTTTTTTAAGGCCATGTTGCAGAACGACAAAGAACATTTAGATGAAGACAATTTGGGCTATTTGTATAAAACCATGATCGAAACTTCATCTTCTGCCAATTATATTCAGAATACATCCAAAATTTATCAATCGAAATCAACTTACCCAACTTCGGGTTTTGCCAACCAACTGAAAACGGTTTCTAAGTTTATATCTTCAGGATTAAAAACGAGGGTTTATTATGTTTCGTTAAGTGGTTTCGATACGCATGTAAATCAGATTGGCCAACAAGGAAATCTGCTGAAACAATATAGCGAAGGCATGGCCGCTTTTTTGAAAGATTTAAAATCGAACAATAAACTGGAAGATACCCTGGTAATTACGTTCTCTGAATTTGGCCGAAGGGTAGAACAAAATGCCAGTAATGGTACCGACCATGGAACAGCAAATAACATGTTTGTTTTCGGTGGAAAACTGAAAAAACAGGGCGTTTTTAATGCTGCACCAAATCTAAGTGATTTAGATACCGGCGATTTAAAATATCAACTGGATTTCAGGCAGGTTTATGGTACCATTTTAGACAAATGGCTGGATGTTAACAATGCTGATATCCTGAATAAGAAATTTAATACACTCGATTTTATATAAAAACCTCCAAAGAAGTCAAGTTTAGTAGCCAACGCGCTATTAAACTTGACTTCTTTTTCTTACTTCCTCTTCAGCACATAAACAGGCCAGTTAGAATCTGTACCGGTTTGCTCGGTGTAAACACTAAACAGCTCGTAGCCATAGCTTTTCATCTTATTCACACAATCTAATGCAGAATTAAATTCGAGCTTTTTGTCATTATCGTCTCTGATGTACATTTCGCTATAATCGCCTACTTTTTGCCCGTATTCAAAGGCAATCCACTGTTTATCGGCTAAAAAACTTTTTACTGCCCGCACTTGGATATAATCTGCATGGATATCGGTCAGCTTTACACCATTTACATTTTGGGCTTTGGCACGCGACAGGCCAAAGCAAGCGACAGTCGCCGCTGCAAGAATTAATTTTTTCATGTTGTGTTTCTTTTGTGTGTGATTCTAAATTACGAAGAATACGTGATGATGCATAGGACGGACTGTAACAAATCACCAGTTATGAAATCTTAAACTAAAAAAAACACAATGAACTTTTTAGGCAATATTATCTGGATTATTTTTGGCGGCATATTCATTTTCTTCGAATATATTATCGGAGGTTTAATCCTTTGCCTAACCATTGTAGGTATCCCCTTTGGCATCCAATGTTTTAAATTCGCCATTGTTGGCCTGGCTCCTTTTGGGGTTAAAATAACCGATACTTCATCAAACACAGGTTGCCTTTCTACCATCATGAACCTGATCTGGATTTTTTGTGGTGGTTTCTGGATTGCCTTAACACATTTATTTTTTGGCATACTGCTTTGCATTACCATTATTGGTATTCCATTCGGCCGTCAGCATTTTAAGTTAATGAATCTGGCTTTTACCCCTTTCGGGAAGTCGATTTCTTAACTTGGATAGACCTACATAGTTTCATCTTTTCGATCACAGTAAAGAAATATACAAGCATTTTTTTTGAAAAGCTGGGTTCTGTGCTAATCGGATCCGAAAGTCCTGCCATCCGCTGTAGCCCTCACAAAAAATTCGGGGCTGCCGCTGCTGTCAGGTTTATTGAACTATAGCCTGTTTCCATGAGCAAAAAACGCTGTAATTAGACCCGATTGAATGGATGCCGACCGAGTCGGGAGAAAGTAAAGCGGGATTATCGAAACCGCTGAGCAATACAACTGCTCTCCGAAAACTAATGGATCAAACCTAGAAACTTAGAATGTTCAATCGCTTCATTGCTACTATTAAATAAACAAGCGCTCACCCCTTTCTCCTCAACTTTTTTAAGCAAATCCCTGGTTTCTTCTTCTTTTTCGGGGCGAATATTACGGATATACACCGCTTCTATATTTTTGGGGTATTTCTCAACTATCGACGAATAAATTTCAGGGTCCTGCTGTGAGTTGTCGCCAAAAAAAACAAATTTCTGATTAGGAAAAGCATCCAAAATGCGCATTACCCTCAATAACTTGCCCTCATGCCCTGTTTTACCGGTTCTGATTAAATCTTTCCATCTTTTCAGCGTATTCAAAAGAAAGGCACCATCTGGCAATTTGTTAAACTTAAAAGTTTCGACCAGATAATCGTATAGATTCCATTCGCTGCTGCTCACATAAAAGAAAGGATTGGGCTGATGAGATTCGGTATGCGAAAGTGCTAATTGCTGGTAATGACTGGCGGCATCAGGAAAGGTCTTCCGTGTATGTGGATTTTTGATAAACAACTCTCGCAGTCGTCTCCCAATGGTTGCCGAATGCGAAATCATCACCGTATCATCTACATCCGAAATAAAAGCATATTGGGTAATGTGCGGCACATAAATTTTCCCCTCTCCTACGCTTAAAATGCCCTCATGTTCATCAAATGCCTCCACCTTTACCTCATGCCAGCCCGCCGGAACATCATGCCCGGCTTTCCACTCGAACTTAAAAAAACCGTCCGCTTCAGTTCTATTATCAATGGTCTGATCAAAAAACTTTAACCGCACGCCAACAAAAGCATAAGGTTTTAAGATAAAAAGCTTAAACAGATGTATGATATTTACAAAGATATTGTTGCTGAAAATCTGCTGCGTTTTTGCCTTACGTTTAAAAACATGGCCATAAACAACTAAATTCTGGGTATGACCATAACCGTGATATACTTTTACACTAACAGATTTATTCATTATTATTAAAACAGAGTTTATTAAAAGTTGTTTGTGATTAAACATAAGGCAACCACATGAAATTACTGTTCATCATCAATCCGGGCTCTGGGAGTCACGATATTAATTTAAAGGAAGTAATTTCTACACATTTTAGCGCAAAAAAAACCGAGGTCGATCTTTTCGAATTGCCAAAAGATTGTTCCTTAGACAAAATAAAGGCAAAGATTACCAGCTCGAAAGCAGACCGTGTGGTAGCGGTTGGTGGTGACGGAACCCTAAAGTTGGTCGCCGAATGTTTGCTGAATACCAAAACCCCTATCGGGATTATCCCTGCAGGTTCGGCCAATGGGATGGCTAAGGAACTGGGTATACCAACCGACATTGAGCCGGCGTTGGCTATTTTAGACGAAGGTAAACTACAGAAAATTCATGTGGTTAAATTAAATGATGAAATTTGCATCCATTTATCCGATTTAGGTTTTAATGCCTATCTGGTGAAGAAGTTTGATACCCTGCCCGAACGTGGCATGTGGGGTTATGCCAAAGCCACCTGGCATGCCTTATGGAACCACCGCCGAATGGAAGTGCAGCTGAAGCTTAAAGATGAAACAATCACTTCTAAAGCAGCAATGGTAGCCATTGCCAATGCAACGATGTATGGTTCTGGACTAAAAATAAATCCCGATGGAAAACTGGATGATGAACTTTTTGAAGTGATCTTGGTGAAGGATTATTCTTATCTCGAAATATTAAAAGTATGGATCACCAAATTGCCTTTCAACCCAAAGAAGGTGGAAGTATTCCAAACGGCCGAAGTAAAAATTTCTTCTAAGCACAAAGCGCATTTTCAAGTGGATGGAGAATATATCGGTGGTGTGAATACCGTTGAAGCAAGCATTCTTCCAGCAGCCATAACCGTAGTTTTACCTAACGGATCAGACCCGATAGCGATCGGGTAAGGCGCGGTGAATCTTCACAATAAAATACAACCTGAAGAACTCGGCGATAAAACAAACACGGAATAGAATATCGAACCAGCGATCGCCAAGGTTTAATACTTCTGGCAGATAAGTAATAAAACCGATAGAAAATACCCACACTACTAAACGGAAAGGGAATTGAATATAATAGGTAATAAAGCCAAATTTCTTAAATAAGATTAAACCGGTGGCCGAAATAAACAACGATACAAATAAGGGCAATAACAAAATAACCTTGGCCTGTGAAAGTATCTGATCGGGGATTTCATTTAAATGCGTTAAAATCTGCCAAAACTGCTTTGCCAGCAATATGATACTAATGATATCCAATACAGCAAAAAATCTGGTCGTGTTTTTCATTAATGATTACTTACAATACTTCGATAGATAATCGTCGGCCAATTTGCTCCCCATGTATTTCACAAAAGTAAAATCCTCGCAGGCACCTTGTTTATCACCCTGTTTTATCTTTTTTAAGCCCATTTTTATCCTATCGCTCAAATATTCATCGTCAATCCCCAGCTGGTTCTTGATTCGAATAATCTGAATTTCCTGTCCGGGTTTTGCCTGGTCGATGTTCTTATAAAAATTGATTACTGAATTGGTCAACGCTTCTTCCGCCTGATAACTGCGGACGGATTCCTGCATGGCTTCGCTCGATTTTCCTTCACAATTGTAGCCCGAAAGCACAAAATTTACCGGGGCCACGATCGAAACGGTAGTATCGTAACCAGCTGGCACCTGCCATTTTCCACTGCTCATCCGAACCAAACGCAGGGCTTCTTCATCCAGATCAGACAATATGCCTTTGCTCACTTTCGAAAAATAAACCTTTCCCTGATCATTGAGTTTGAAACTTACATTTACCGTTCCTTGTATACAATTATCTTTAGAGAACCGGGGATAGATCGTATTTTCTCTCAGGAAGTTGGTAAAACCACTTTTACCCGATTTAAACTGAACCTGGGCCATAGCCAATGAACAGTAGAAAAGTAAACAAATAGTGAATAGCTTTTTCATCATACTAATTTACGGTTTTAACCGCAGAGCACGCAAAGTTTTTCGCAGAGCAAAGAAGAGTTTTTTGCCACGAAAGCACAGAAATTATTCCTTGTTGATCTGTGCCTCCGTGGCTAATAATAAAACTTTTTCATGTTCTCCGCCTTCGGTGTTCCCGGTGTTAGAGCTAAGAAAAAGTAGCCTTCAGAATTAAATTCGGATCAGGGCAGTTGGCTAAATACTTTTCTCTTTCGCTAAACTTACACACGCCTGGGTAATCGCCTTTTAGCCCGCCCATATCTTCGATTAATTGAAAATGAAGATGTGGCGGCCAATATCCGTTTTCTTCCTTTACACCCAGTTCGGCAATTTTTTCTCCTGCAGGGATAAATTTACCTTCTTTTAGTCCATTTAGTGAGGCCAGGCTTAAATGCCCGTATAAAGTATTAAATTTAAAACCATCGATCTTGTAAGTTAAGATGATTGTTGCACCATAATCGCCAAGGTTATCGTTATAGGCAAAACTTTGCACGGTTGCATCGTAAAAATTGTAAATCGGTGTTCCTGCCGGTCCCCAGATATCTACACCTAAATGTAACCTGCGGGGTTCTTCTCCGGCATCAAAATGTGCACTTCGAGAATAAATCGTGCGGTGTTCGTTGTATCCGCCAATTCCGTAACGGGCATTGTTTTTAGCCAGCTTTTCATTAACCCAATCTGAGAATAGATCGGTATCATCCAGGATCTCATCAGTTAGCTCCGTATTGGCTGCTGTAAAATCTAAAGCTAAAACCTGATCTTGTTGCACATCAAAATCAACCACCTTTTGGATCAGTGAAGTATTTGATTGAATAACCTGATCGAATGTTTGCATTGATTATCTACTTAAAAATATAAACGAAGTTATAAATATAGTGGGATAAAGCTCCACCGATCACAAACAGGTGCCAAAGTTCGTGGCTGTGCATCCATCTGAAGAGTTGTTTGTCCTTTGCATAATAATAGGTGCCGGCGATATAAAAAATACCACCGAACAATAACCAGAAAATTGCGCCAATAGGTAATGTACCCAGCATTTTTTGCAGCAGAGGTACAATTAAACAACCCATTAATATATAGATAGACAAGGATATTGCTGTACTTTTTAAACGGTTAAAAATTTTAAGCAGACAACCCACAATAGCAATAATCCATACGATGGCGAACAAACTCCAACGCAACCAGCCATCGAAAACCAGTAAGGCCGTTGGCGTATAAGAGCCTGCAATCATTAAATAAATGCAGCAGTGATCGAATTTTTGCCAAAAACGCACACCATAATCAGTTGCCGGATAGCCGTGATACATTGCGCTTACACCAAAGAGGATAAATGTGCCGATGCTGTAAATCCATGCAGCAGTATATTCGATCGGGGTATCACTCTTTTGAAGCAATATATATCCTGCCGGAATCGCGATTAGTGCCGGGATAAAATGAGTGAAGAAATTAACAGGTTCCCTTAGCTTCCTCACAAAAATTATTCGCTGTCTTCGTCTTTTTGTCTTGGTTCTTTTGCAATCTTATCGAAAAGATGGTCCATGCGCTCTACATACTCGTTCGTGTCATCAACAAAGAATGTAAGTTCTGGCACTACCCTAACCTGGTGGCGGATCCTGCTGCCCAGTTTATACCTGATCTCGCCCGAATGCGCATTAACCGTATTGATAGAAAGTGTGGTATTATTGGTATTAAAAAAGCTCAGGTAAACTTTAGCCACGGCTAAATCCGGCGAAACCCGGACACGGGTAATGGTTACCAATGTATTGGGCAAAAATGCAGCACCTTCCCGCTGAAAAACCTGTGCCAACTCCTCTTGTAATACTCCTGCAAATTTCTGCTGACGTTTACTTTCCATAATGTTATAATTATCAATTACCAATAATCAATTATCAGGCATGTAAAGCCGATAAAATTCAACTGATAAGGTTTTAAAATCATCAATCCAATAGTCAATTATCAGACCATAATTAATCTGCTAATATCAAGAGGTATCAACAATAAATACTCTAAATTGTAAAAACTTTTGAAACCTCACAACCTGAGCTCGATTAATATTATTCTAAGGCGGATCGTCATGCTGAATTCATTTCAGCACCTCTCCTGCAAATAGACTTCTGAAATAAATTCAGGGTAACAATTCTAAGAAAAAAAACACCTAGTATAACACCCCAAAAGAAATTTCAATAATCAAACTGTGGTTTACATTAAAAACAATAAGGCTTATTCTCCGTAATGCAAAAACGGAATTTAATCTAATATAACAAATTACTATCATACGGGTATCTCGCCACGTGTGCAGCTTTTACTTTATCGTACAATAGTGTTTTAAACTCTTCCAGGTTTTCTTTTTGTGTTGCCGATATAAACAGCACCGGCACCTTATCATGACTCATCCAGCTTTTCTTAAAGTCTTCCAAAGTGAGTTTACCATCATCTTCTTCATCTTCAAGCTCTGGCGAAACATAGGCATCAATTTTATTGAAAACTAAAATCATGTCCTTATCAATCGCACCAATGTCTTTTAAGGTTTCGTTAACGGTATTAATCTGATCTTCGAAGTTAGGATGCGAAACATCAACCACATGTATCAATAAATCAGCTTCACGCACTTCATCCAGGGTAGATTTGAAACACTCTACCAAATGGTGTGGCAGTTTACGGATAAATCCAACGGTATCAGAAAGCAAGAAAGGCAAATTCTCAATCACCACTTTACGAACAGTGGTATCTAAAGTCGCAAATAACTTATTCTCTGCAAATACTTCCGACTTCGACAGCATATTCATGATGGTCGATTTACCCACGTTGGTATAACCAACCAAAGCTACCCGAATTAACTGACCCCGGTTTTTACGCTGCGTTTCGTTCTGACGGTCGATATTTCTTAAACGCTCTTTTAACAAAGAGATTTTGTTTAAAATAATCCTTCTGTCACTTTCAATCTGCGTTTCACCCGGACCACGCATCCCGATACCACCCTTCTGGCGTTCCAGGTGGGTCCACATACCCGTTAGGCGTGGTAAAACATATTGCAATTGTGCCAGCTCCACTTGGGTTTTTGCCTGTGCCGTTTGGGCCCTGTTGGCAAAAATATCCAGGATCAGATTACTTCTATCCAAAACCTTTACACCCAGTTCGCGGTCGATATTGCGCAATTGCGAGGGCGATAATTCATCATCGAAAACCACTACGTCAATTTCTTCCGATTTTACATAAGCCTTAATCTCTTCCAGTTTTCCCGTACCCACAAATGTTGCACGTTCTGGTTTAAGCATCTTCTGTGTAAAAACTTTCTCTACCTTCCCACCGGCTGTATCCACCAAAAAGGCCAGCTCATCTAAATATTCTTTTGTTTGGGCTTCTTTTTCGCCAGGAGTAACTACTCCAACTAAAATTGCCCGCTCCTGCACTACAGCAGTATCGTAAGTCTTTTGTTTTCCCATGTAATTGAGGCAAATATACGAAATTTGCGAATGTGTATTTTTTTTGTTCAAACCTTAGAGGTCTTTGAGCCCAATAAGGTTTGAACAGGCTATATCTGCGCTACAAATTCCTGTATCGCAGCTCCCGGATCATCAGTCTTCATGAAATTCTCGCCAATCAGGAATCCGTTAAAGCCTGCAGCTTTTAAGTCTTTAATCGTTTGCGGATGGCTAATGGCACTTTCCGAGATTTTTAAAAACTCATTTGGTATTTTGTTTACTAAATCGAACGAAGTCTGGATATCAACGGTAAAATCACCTAAATTCCTGTTATTCACCCCAATGGCATCCAGATTCGGACAGATACTCCGCTCCAGCTCTTCCAGGTTATGCACCTCTAACAGCACATGTAACCCCAAATCTTTCGCAAATTTTCCAAAATCGTTGATCTGTTGAGGCGTTAATATTGAGGCAATCAATAGAATAATATCAGCACCCCAGGCCTTTGCCTCCAGGATCTGGTATTCGTCGATCATAAAATCCTTTCTTAAGATCGGAATATCGTTTACTGCCCTCGCCGCCAAAATATCATCGGTTTTACCCCCAAAGAAATCTACATCTGTTAATACCGACAGGGCAGATGCGCCTGCGGCATTATAGGCTTGTGTTACTTCGGCAACGTCAGCGACGCCATTTATCAAACCTTTTGACGGTGAACGGCGCTTAAATTCAGCGATAATCCCAGTACGGTCACCCGCCAAAAGAAACTCCTTAAAAGAATAAGGCGTTCTGTTGAAGTGCGCCGAACTTTCTAAATCCTGAACTGAAACCAAAGCTTTGGCATCTGCGATCTCTTCCTTTTTACGTAATACGATTTTATCTAGTATAGACCCCCCACCCCCTAAAGAGGGCTTTGACTTTCCATCGTTCATATCTTTTTTATAAAAATTTTGCTTAAATTTTAACTCCTGCTATTTCCAACTTGCTTTTAGCTCCCCCTTTAGGGGGCTGTGGGGTTAGGTCGTCAACCAATTCTCCATCATTTGTTTTCCATACTCCGTTAATACACTTTCAGGGTGAAACTGTACGCCACGAACGTCTAATGTTTCGTGTCTAAGCGCCATAATTTCACTTTTGTGATCTCTTGCGGTGATCTTTAAACAAGACGGGAAATTCTCTTTACTCACCACCCAGCTGTGGTACCTTCCAACATTTATCGTTTGCGGACATTCCCAGAATAATGGCTCATCGCCGTCTACAACCGTTACCGGAGTAGCAATTCCGTGCATGGGCCTTCCTAAATTCAATAAAGTACCGCCAAAAACTTCGGCAATGGCCTGCTGACCTAAACAAACGCCAAAAATACTTTTGGTTGGCGCATAGGTCCTGATAACATCCAATAATAAGCCTGCTTCTTCAGGGATACCAGGGCCAGGAGAAAGCAAAATTTTATGATATTTATCTACATCGGCCAGCTCGAATTTATCATTTCTCCAAACCTCGGCCTCGTAACCCACCTCATTAATTAAATGCACCAGATTGTAGGTAAAGCTGTCGTAGTTATCGATTACCAGAACTGTTTTATTATTTATATCTTTCATTATATTTCTTATTAGTGGATTTTACTCCAAACTAAAAACTCATCACTCCCAACTATATTGCTTCTGCCATCTGCACCGCTTTACGCAATGCCGCGATTTTATTGTTCACTTCCTGCATTTCGGTTTCGGGAACCGAATCGGCCACAATACCTGCTCCTGCACGGTAATGCAGTTCATTATTCTTGCTCATAAAGGTCCTGATCATGATGGCATGGTTAAAATCTTCGTTGAAGCCCATAAAACCAATTGCTCCGGCGTAGAAATTCCTGCCCAGTTTTTCGTTTTCATCAATCAGTTGCATGGCTTTATATTTCGGTGCACCGCTTAAAGTACCCGCCGGATAAGTATCGGCAACTACTTTAAAAGCGCTTACATCTTCCTGCAAATGCCCGCTCACTTTACTTACCAGATGGATGAGATGCGAATAATATTGTACTTCTTTAAAAGATTTTACCTCCACACGGTTACAGTGCCTGCTTAAATCGTTTCTGGCCAGATCCACCAGCATTACATGTTCTGCGCTTTCTTTTGGATCCTGCTCTAATTTACGTGCCTGCTCGGCATCTTCAATATCGTTTCCGCTGCGTTTAAATGTCCCTGCGATGGGGAAGATATTGGCCGAATTGTTTTTAATGGTAATCTGCGCTTCAGGCGAAGAACCAAACAGTTTAAAGTTTCCATAATCATAATAGAACAGATATGGCGACGGATTTATCGAACGCAGGCAACGATACACATTGAATTCATCACCCGAAAAGGCTTGCTTATAGGCTCTTGAAGGTACAATCTGAAAAACATCGCCCCGGTAAATATGCTTTTGCAGTTTCTCTACCAGATCCATAAAACCCTGATCGGTGAGGTTCGAACTCTCTGCACCACGCAACTGAAACTTATATTCGGGATAGTTTTTATTCTGGATCAGGTATTCCATTTTTTCCAGTCCACCCTCTTCTTCGCCTTCAAAAGTATTTTTGAAAAGTGTGATTTCATTTTTGAAGTGATCGATCGCAATGAGGTAACGGTACAAATGGTACTGCATTTCCGGAATTTCTTCACCCTCTGGCGTCTCGGAGGTAAATTTGATATCTTCAAAATGCTGTACGGCATTCCAGGTAAAGTACCCAAACAGACCGCTCGAAATAAACTTGATTTCAGGCAATTCCGTTTCTCTGAATTGATCTTTAAAATCAGCGATCTCTTCGATCAGGTTTTTACTTTCTGTAATTTCTACCGTTCCATCCGGGAAATAGGTTTCCAATCGCGAGCCCTTTAAAATAATTCCGGCAACAGGATCGGCACAAACAAAACTCATTGAGTTTTCCCTACTGTGGTAATCGGAACTTTCTAATAAGATGCTGTTGGGGTACACATCACGTAAGCGTAAATAAATGCTCACTGGTGTTGTGGTATCGGCAAGCATTTTTTTGTAAGTGGTATTTATTTTATACATGATAAAGGTAAAATGGTATAAGGTGTAAGGCTTATGGTTTGCATTCTCGTAATTTTTTAACAATAAAAAACCCGGCGTGTGGTTCTACGCCGGGCTTTAATGGTTCTTTTATAAGGTTTAGGTTGATAAACTATATTTTTCTCATACGCAGCCAGCGCAATCCGTTTTCGAATTACTTTGCCAAAGCCATGTATGTATATTGCTGATCATGAGCGACAAAAATATAAAGAATTTTGAAAAACCGAAATAAATATGAAAATAAATATCTATTAACCGCAGAGGGTGCAAAGTGAAAACGCAAAGAACACAGAGATTAAGATTCAAGGTAAGTGGCTCAGCGCCCCTTTTGCGAAAACCTTTGCGTGCTTTGCGGTTAACTACGAAATGCCAAAAAACGATCTTCCCGGAACTTCTTTTACCATCAACAGAATGGTTACAATAATTAAAATCAGAGCCAATCCGAAGAAAACCGCAATGGTACGGTGTTTTGCAACGGCTTCGGCAACTTTTTTCGATTTGGCATTACCTACCGTGATTAAAATAATTGCAACCACCATCATTGTAATATGCTCCATTTTAAAATAGCGTACTGCGGGTGCGCCTGCACTGCTCAGTTTATACCATCCTTCGCTAAAATAAAGCACCAAACCAATCAATAACTGAATATGCGCACTGATTAAAGTGAAAACATTGAGTTTTCTATCTCCTTCTGTATACGTTTTATTGCCAAACCAGCCAGATAAAGCCTTAACAACAGCAATAATTAATAAAAGAAAAACCACATAGCGCCATCCAGAGTGGGCACTTTTTAAAATATCGTTCATATTAATAAATTTCTATGTTTCAAAAATAGACATTAATTGTAAAATATAGGATATTCAGCAGAATGAACGCTAATTTATATTAGTTTTAAACAAATTAAACCTAAAACTTATTATGAAGAAAATTTTACTTGCCATCGGGCTGGTAATTTCTACTACATTTCTGTTTGCACAGCAAACTACCTTCCCCGTTAACGGTTCTTTCGATACCCGGCCTGGAATGTTTGCCTTCACCAATGCAACAATAGTAGTGAATGCCAACCAAACCTTAACAAATGCCACACTTTTAATTAAAGGACAGACCATTCAGGGCGTGGGCGCCGGATTGGCAGTACCTAAAGGTTATGTAGTGATCGACCTTAAAGGAAAATTTGTATATCCATCCTTAGTTGATGCTTTTACCAGCTATGGTCTGGCTGAAGCACCTGCTCAACAGCGTGGTTTTGGTGGTCAGCGTCAGTCTATTTTTGTATCAACCAAAAAAGGGGCTTATGGCTGGAACGAATCCATCAGACCTGAAACCTATGTTAAAAGTATCTTTTCCACCGACCCTAAAAAGGCTGATGAATTGCGTAAAGCAGGTTTCGGAAGCGTAAACGTTATCAGTCGCGACGGCATTGCCCGTGGTGTTTCTGCTGCCGTAACCTTAAATGAAGGTGCTGATAACAGCGTGATCTTAAAAGACCAAACCGCAGCCAATTATTCGTTTAACAAAGGAACTTCATCAAACGATTATCCTACTTCCTTAATGGGTTCGATTGCATTACTACGTCAAACCTATTACGATGCACAATGGTATGGTAAACAAAAAGACGAATACAACATCTCATTGGATGAGTTTGGCAAACAGCAAACCATGCCACAGATTTTTGAAGTAGATGGATGGCAGAACATCCTCCGTGCGGATAAGATCGGTAAAGAGTTTGGCAAAAAATACATCATCAAATCTACCGGCGACGAATACCAACGCATTAATGAAGTGAAAGCTACGGGAGCAAGTTTAATTATCCCTTTAACTTTCCCAAAAGCATACGATGTGGAAGATCCTGCTGAAGCCAGAAACCTAACTTTATCGCAGATGAAAGGCTGGGAACTGGCACCAACCAATCCGGGAAGTTTAGAAAAAGCAGGAATTAAATTTGCTTTAACTGCCTTCGGTTTAGAAAACAGCCGCGATTTCTGGGCGAATATCCGCACGGCAATCGAAAACGGCCTGACTGAAAAACAGGCTTTACAATCGGTTACCGAAATTCCTGCTTCATTATTGGGTATCAGCGATAAAGTAGGCTCCCTTGAAAAAGGAAAAGTAGCCAACTTTCTGATCTCTTCAGACAACCTCTTCAAAAACGGAAACATTATTTTCGAAAACTGGGTACAGGGCAAACGTTTCATCGTTAATAAGATGGATGTAAGCGATGTTCGTGGCACTTATAACTTAAATGTTGATGGTGTTGGGACACTTATCCTAAAAATTACGGGTACAGGAGGTGGTTCTACCGCGGCAGTTGAAAGAGTAGGTGCAGATAGCGTTAAAACTACCGCAACCTTTACCAGAAACGGCGATTGGGTAAGCATCAATTTCAACTTAAAGAAAAGCCCTAAGGGCGATATCCGTTTGAGTGGCTACATTACTTCGGCAAACCCGGTTACCCTCAAAGGCGAATCAGCATTGGCAGATGGCACTACCGGAAAGTTTACCGCAACCTATAAAGAAGCGGCGAAAGAAATGCCTAAAAAGGAAGAACCGAAAGCCACTTTGGCCTTAGGTCCGGTAATTTATCCCTTCTCCGCTTTTGGCAGCAGCGAACTCCCTAAACAGGAAACGGTATTGATTAAAAACGCCACCGTTTGGACAAACGAGAAAGAGGGGGTCCTTCAAAATGCCGATGTGCTTTTAGAAAACGGAAAGATTAAAGCGGTTGGCAAAAACCTTTCGGCAAGTGGCGCGAAAGTGATCGATGCCACCGGCAAACACGTAACCGCAGGTATTGTTGATGAGCACTCGCACATTGCAGGATCTGGCGGAATTAACGAAGGTGCACAATCAGTTTCAGCTGAAGTTCGCGTTGCCGATATCATCAACTCTGAAGATGTAAACATTTACCGCCAGCTGGCTGGTGGGGTTACTACGTCACATATTTTACACGGTTCGGCAAACCCGATCGGCGGTCAGTCGCAGTTGATTAAACTCCGCTGGGGGAAATCACCTGAAGAATTAAAATTTGTAGGCGCAGATGGCTTCATCAAATTTGCCCTGGGCGAAAATGTAAAACAAAGTAACTTCGGTACAGGTGCCCGTTTCCCGGTTACCCGCATGGGGGTTGAACAGACCTTTGTAGACGAGTTTACCCGTGCGAAGGAATATGCAAAAGCCATTTCGGTTAAGGGCAACAGTGTACGTAAAGATTTAGAACTAGATGCCATTGTAGAAATCCTGAACAATAAACGTTTTATTACCTGCCACTCTTATGTGCAGAGCGAAATCAATATGCTCATCCATGTGGCTGATAGTTTAGGATTCAAGATCAACACCTTTACCCACATTTTGGAAGGCTATAAAGTGGCCGACAAGATGAAGGCACATGGTATTGCAGGTTCAACCTTCTCCGATTGGTGGGCCTATAAAAATGAAGTGGCCGAGGCCATCCCCTACAATGGAAAAATTATGCACAATGTGGGCATTACCACTGCTTTCAATTCTGATGATGCCGAAATGGCCCGTCACTTAAACCAGGAAGCCGGTAAATCAGTATTGTATGGTAACGTTCCTGAAGAAGATGCCTTGAAATTTGTAACGCTTAACCCTGCTAAAATGCTGCATATCGACGATAAAGTGGGCAGTTTAAAAGCGGGTAAAGATGCCGATGTGGTAATCTGGACAGCCAACCCGCTTTCTATCTATGCCAGGGCAGAGAAAACCTTTGTGGATGGTATTGCTTACTGGGATATTGATAAAGATGCACAGATTATTAAAACACAACAGGCAGAAAAAGCACGCTTAATCCAAAAGATGTTAGACAGCAAAAGTAAAGGTGGCCGTACGCAACGTCCGATGGGTGATGCACCACGCCTTTACAATTGCGAAACATTAGAAAACTATTCAGCAGAATTAACCGAGAAAGAACATGCACACTAACATGAAAACATATTTATTCAGCCTGGCTTTTTCGGCATCAAGCCTGATGTGTTTTGCACAGGCAAACATTTCGCCAGCTAAAAAACAGAGCAAAACCATCGCCATTACGGGCGCAACCATACATGTGGGCAACGGCACGGTGATCGAAAATGGCACTATCCTGTTTGGCAACGGAAAAATTATTTCGGTTACCGCCAACGGACAGGTCCCGCAGGATGATGTAACACGCATTGTAGCAACCGGGAAACACATTTACCCGGGCTTTATCGCCGCTACGACAAATCTGGGTTTAACAGAAATTGAAGCGGTTAAAGCGACCCTGGATTTCCAGGAAATCGGCGATTTTAATTCGCACATCCGTTCTATCGTGGCTTACAATACCGATTCGAAAGTGCCGGCTACTCTGCGCAGCAACGGCGTATTAATGGCACAGCCTACCCCACAGGGCGGTACCGTTTCGGGCAGTTCGTCGGTTGTACAATTGGATGCCTGGAACTGGGAGGATGCAGCGCTAAAAACCGACGATGCCATGCACATGACCTGGCCGGTTACCCCACGGTTCAGAGGCGGTTTTGGTGGTTTTGGCCGTCCACAACAATCGCCTGAAAGCCTGGCCGAAAGAACACAGGCGGCAATCGCACAGTTAACTTCCTTCTTTGCCGAAGCCAAAGCCTATTCGGAAATGGGCAAGCCGGAAGTAATCAATACCCGTTTCGAAGCGATGAAAAAGGTATTCGCTGGCAACGAAAAGTTGTTTATTGCAGCCGAAAGTCAGAAGGATATTGTTGCAGGGGTTAATTTTGCCAGGAAATTCGGGATCACGCCAGTGATTACGGGAGCGGATGAAGCTTATCTGATTATTGATTTCTTAAAAGAGAACAACATCACCCTGGTGGTAAAACAGCCACATGCTTTACCCAACAACAATGATGATGATGTTAACATGCCTTACAAAAATGCCGCGGTATTGGCCAACGCCGGCTTAGACGTTGTGTTGAGTATCGATGGGTACTGGCAACAGCGCAACCTTCCTTTTATGGCGGGCACGGTTACCGCCTGGGGCCTGGATAAGGAAAAAGCATTATCAACCATTACCTTAAACGCCGCCAAAGCCATGGGCGTTGATAAAACCACGGGCAGTATCGAAACGGGTAAAGATGCCACTTTCTTTATTTCTGCTGGTGATGCTTTGGATATGCGTACCAATAAGGTAGAGCAAGCCTTTATTCAGGGCAGGGATATTAATTTAGATAACCTGCACAAACAATTGGATAAGAAATTCAGCGATAAGTATACCGCTGAGAAGAAATAGATTATTTTAAACTGATCTTTATAAAACAACCAAAACGGCCGATATTGATTTATCGGCCGTTTTTTGTTTGAATATTTTTCATAGTGGCGCGCACATCCTGCGTATGCCAGCGCTTTATAGAATGAAAAGACAGATCCACCGTACCATTTATGTCATTGATCGATTAGTGATTGTATAATTCCAATCGTTTAGGTAAAATTTGTAATGCAAAAAGAACCGTCGTTTTACGGCAAATTTTGAAATGCATGATAAACAATCTAACCTACCAACAACATGAAAAAACTAAAATCTTTACTGCTTATCTGCAGTATGTGCTGCTTATTTTTTTATTCCGCCTGTAAAAAAGCAGCGGTATCCGATCAAAACTTCGCGGGCATTAATACACAAAATCCGGCACCGGGGAAAAGCACAGCAACCACTGAGGCAACCGGACAAATATTTATCGCCTATTACATTACCGACGGTCGTAATCTGAGCTTTAAGCTCAAAGATATCCCTAATGGAGTAGATATGGTCATTCTGTTTGGTGTAAAATATTGGCAGTATCTGGATACATTAAAATATCCCGCAGGTACGGGCATGATGAGCAGCTATAAATCCTATGGTGCTTATTTTAATGATATTAAGGCCCTGCAGAAAAGAGGCATTAAGGTGTTACAGAATGTAGATGATGATGCATCATGGCAAAATGCCAAACCAGATGGTTATGGCTCGCCGGCACTTTGGGCTGAGGCTTTAAAAAAACTATTGCTGGATAAACATAACCTCGATGGGATTAGTCTGGATATTGAGCATGCCGGAAAGGCACCAAATCCTATTCCTCCATTTCCAGGCTATGAAAAAACGGGGTATTATAGCTGGTATAGTAGTTCTATGGATGCAAATCCGAATTTCCTGTCCTGTATTGAGGCATTAACCAAATACTTTGGTCTTACCGCTCCTAATAATAAACAATTACAAACCGCAAGTGGGATCGACGTGTATTCGTGGGATAAAATTGCTGCAAGATTCGTCAATTCATTTAATTATTTTCAGATCCAATCTTATGATCGGACAGTGGCGAATTGCCAGTTGATGATGAATTATGCCACGGGTGTAAACAAAATACCTGCCTCAAAAATGATATTTGGCGCCTATGCCGAAGGTGGACGTTCTCAGGCAGAAGATGTTAAGCTTGCCAAATGGACACCTACCCAGGGGAAAAAAGGTGGTATGATGGTATATACTTATAACGCAAATACAGGCTATGCTAAAGCGGTGTTAGATGCACTAGTGGCTAACCGTTAAAATTCAAGACCAATGCTGGTGCACGTGTAGCCTTATTAAACACATGCGAGATGCGTGCGCCAGTCTTTGTTAAAATTTATTCAACCGTTAACCCAGCTTGTTACACTAGCTGCTGAAATTTTATCATTCAAAAAATTCAAGCGCCTCTTTACTAAACTTTAAATAGATAACGGTCAGTTTTGTGCCTACCGGGTAACGCGAATAATCTTCAGGCTTTACCCTGATCCTGATCTTATCATTTTCGGATGGGCCTGCGAAGGTTAAATATTCTGCATGTTCGGTTTTATCGCGGTTGATCACCACACTTGTTAATTTATTCTTACCCTGGGCCTTGTCCTTTTTCCAATTGGCACTATCGTACCGCATAATCAGCCAGGCGAAGGAATAGCAAAAACCATACATTGCAAAGCCTGCACCTACAAATAAAATGTATTCATAGTAGACGAAATTCACAAAGTGATCCCATATTAGAAAAGTTGTAATCAACATCAGTAAAAGCGTGCATCCCCCTAAAATCGCAGGCAAAGCAGCTTTAAAGCCTTTTTCCTGGACTTCGATGTATTTTAGATCCGCATCTGCTAAAGGAATATTTTCTTCTAATATTATTGTTATGTCATCAGTCATAAATAGGGCTATTAATTTCTTAGTGGTTCACTACAGGCTAATTTTATCCACTAGCACACGCGGGAAGCGTGCGCTAGGCTAGCCAAATTTTTAACGTATGCTACCGGCTCTTTTGATATAGCCATCTAAATAATCAGTAACACTATTCCACATGCTTTGCAGAATATTCTCTTCTGTAATTTTTTCATCCCTTTTTTCAATTATCCTTTTACTAAAGGCACGGATCACATGACCCGCTGAGTCGCGTAAGCTATCGTTCTCAATATCAAAATCAACAATAATTACAGGTTTACTTGTTGATAGCTTTACCAGGTTTTCGTACAGCTTACTAAAAGATATATCATAGTACAAACCAGCAAAATCAGAACTAGTACCCAACAAGCTGAAAATTTTAAACGGAGAACCTGCAGTTGACAAAGTACTTCCTAAAAGCGGACCCGTAGAGCCTAAAGTAAACGCTCCGTCTAAAAAGGTTTTGCCATATCCTTTTTTATCATTGTAGTAATTACCGCCATCTTCGAAATGCGCCTTGTTATAAGATTTGATATTATAGATTAAATTATAAAAGTTACTTACCCCTTGCGGAAAAAGATGCCTCACGCGGCTTAAACTCATCAATGATTCATGCCTGGTTCCCAAACTAATTGTTTTTAACTGATTAAATACCTTGCTGATACTACGGTCGGTACGAATAGTTTCTCCAGCCTGTATTTTACCCTGCACTCCCCTGGCGGTAACCGTATCAATAAAACTGCATTGATGTAACTGAATCAATAATCGGCTGCCCTGCTCCTGAAATTTTATCCAAACGCCATTAAACTGAAGAGAATTCATATTTTCACCATCACCAGATAAGAGGATATTGTGCGATTTGATATGCCACATCTTCATAGCTTGATCTTTTTAAAAACGATTACTGAAAAAATAAGAATGATGAAAAACAGGATTGCTAATAAGCTATATATAGTTTGTCTTTTGTTCCCTTCTTTATTAAAGCGATAAACCATTATCCCTAACGTAAGTGCTATCCAGATTAGTAAAAGCCCTGTTAAAATACCTTTTCTCACACTAAAAAAGTTAACAACAAACATGGCTATGGTTAGCACAATAACCACGGGCCTTAATATTTTATCCGATTTATATTTACGATCTGTTAACATATTTTTAAAAAATTATAATGCTTACCTATTCGGAATGGCATCCCTAAAGTAAAAAATTTGGATTGAAAAATTGATTGTTGAAATATCGGCTTTGCATTATTCAATGCGGTTCCCGAACTTATGGTTTTTGATGCTGTCATAATTGATGTTAAACGTTAAGTAAATATTTTTAATGGTGGGTTTTCCACCCACCGAATAAGCTTTCTGATTTACACCGTCTGGCACAGGCGTCTCTGGTGTGCTAAGGCGCTGTTATATCCTTCTTGTGCCTCGCGCCAAGTGGAATCACAATTCTTCCATTCTCATAATCGGCCACAAATTTTTCATGGGTGCTTTCCCAGATTCTGATCAGGCGGTCTAACTTAAAAAATGAGGTTTTAAGTTCTACCAACAAGGTTGGAATGGCATTGTTAAATCCTTTACGTTCGGCTATTACTATCCTCGGGTTATCTTTATGCTGTTTAAAATTCTCAATATGTTTCCGGAATATTTCAAGATCATCTTTCGAAACGCCATAGGGTTTTAGTTCTTCTGCTAAAGCTTCGATACGGGCATAAATATTTTCCAATGCCGGGATCAATTGTTGATCGGATAACCTTTCTAACCTCCAGGCAGGTGTTTTAAGTGCATCAAATAATATGGTATCGCCAACCTCCAATGCATGAATCTGTGCCAAACCGGAATATTTAACCGCACGGCTAATAGCAGCATCCGCAGCCTGGTATTTTGTTGCTGTAGCCCCGGTGCTTTTAACGATGGTACTGTTCATAGCAGAACTGATACTCTTTACATCTTCCTCAATTTCGGCAACAATTTTGCTGAATGCAGGCTGATCAGCCCAAATCGCCTTATGCGTATTCAAAACTTTTAATGTTACATTCGCCATGGTTAGATAATTCTCTTCTTTTTGTGTCATTGCTTTTCGTGTTTAAATAGATTATTATTAAGTGATTTTCCCTTATTCAATGCGTTGTTGCGCAAGCCTATTCCAGCGATTTAATTCCACTATCCTTTGCAAATCCGCCAGTGTCAATTGCGCGATGTTAACTATCAGATGCGTACCTTCCACTATCCTTTGCAAAGCCGCCAGTATCGATCGCGCGATGTTCACTATCAAATGCAAACCTTCCAGTATTCTTTGCAAAGCCACCTGTATCGATTGCGCGATGTTCACCATCAAATGCAAACCTTCCAGTATTCTTTGCGAAGCCGCCAGTATCGATTGCGAGATGTTCACTGTCAAGTGAGCACCCTGCCATATAGATTGTTTTGCCTCAACTGATCTTGGTCAGCTTTCAGCATAAAAAATCATTAAAATAGTGCACCATCAGCCTTTACGCCTAAGCACGTTTAATGTGGGATATTTCGGCTTTCGCCATTTTGGGGATGAGATTCGGTGTTCAAACACCTTATTAGGGAAATATTACCTACAAAGCAGATCCGTTTGCTGGTAATGGTATAACTAAATTAATAATTATTGACAGAAGTGGAAATAATTTATAAAAATTTAGTTGGTACTATTTGGCTAGAGAAGAGACTGCTAACATTATTTTAACACGACAGGCCAAATATTAATTTATCTGCTGTATTTATTTTAACATCAGCACGAAAAACCGCTTGGGAGTAAACTTATTATTAATATTAAATCAGAATTCAGTTAACAGCATAGTAACATCTTTGTGATCATAAAAAACCAAAAAACTAATCACGATGAGGAAAGCTGTTTGAGCGGCAAAAAACAAAAATGCTCAGGCAAGCTTCATCACCCCTAAAAACACAAAGAATGATGAAAAATTTACTTATTGCAGTGTTGCTGCTGTTTTGTATTGTCCCAAAACGGGTACTTGCACAAACAACCCAGGCATCAATCTCCGGCATTGTAACGGATGAACAAAAGAAGCCCATTCCTGGTGTTTCTATCCAGATCAGGAACAATTCTACAGGTTTTACCACCAGAACGTCGACCAATGCACAGGGAGAGTATACTTTTAAAGAACTTCCTTTGGGTGGACCTTATACAGTTAAGGCCATTTACATCGGTTACGCGGAGCAAAACAGAACAGGTTTTATGTTAAACCAGGGCGATGCGGTAAGGGTAGCCATTAACATGCAGGAAACTGCCCAAAACCTTGATGGTGTAGAGGTTAACGGATCTTCGTTAAGAAATAAAGTGCAACAGTTTGGTGCATCTACCGAGATTTCGTCAAAAACAATGAACTTATTGCCGGTAAACGGCCGTAATTTCTCCAGCTTAACAGATTTATCACCTTTGTCTGGCCCTGGTGGTATATCTGGCCAGCTGGGCTCTTCTACCAACTTCACTATTGATGGTATGACTGCAAAAAACCCAACATCTTCTGGCAGTACAACCAGCCGGAGCGGTGCGCCATATTCTATCTCCATCGAAAGTGTTCGTGAGTTTAAAGTGGTTACCAACCAATACGATGTAAGTTTAGGCCGTTCGGGTGGTGGTACAATCAGTGCCGTAACTAAATCGGGTACCAACGAGGTTACAGGTAGTGCTTTTGCTTATAACAGAGCTGATTTTTTAGCAAGCACATACGATATTAGAGGGAACAAAAGAGTAAACGATTTCTCTACCTACCAGTATGGATTTAGTTTAGGTGGCCCGATTATTAAGGATAAATTACATTATTTTGCCGCCTGGGATCACCAGAGAGATTCGCGCCCGTTAATTATTGCCGATATCAACTCTTCAGCAGATGAAGCCCGTTTTAATGTAACCAATGCTACATTAAACAGCTTTTTAGCGGTTGCCAGAAGCAAATATGGTGTGGCCAATACACCGCAATTTGGTTCTTTTGATAAGAAAAGAGGAACAGATGCCGGCTTTTTACGTCTAGACTGGCAGATTGATGAGAAGAACTTGTTAACGGTACGTGATAACTATACCAACGACAGGAACCCGCTCGGATTAGCAGATAATACCGCGATCAACTTTTATGAAAGTTACGGCACGGATAAAAATGTCGACAACAGTTTGTTGGCTACCTTACGTTCTACCATAAGCAGTAAGGTGACCAATGAGTTAAAAGTGCAACATTTATACACCTATCAGGCCAGTACACAAAACGATGAGCTGGGTTTTGCTATCCCCAGGGCTGTTGTTTCTAACTTAGAATCTACTTTGCCAACCGGAAGTATATTAACCACTGCAGTTCAGATTGGTGGGCACCGTTTTGGGCAGGAAGGATTTACCAATAACGTTTTCCAATTGGTAGATAACCTATACTATAATACCGATAAAATTAAATACACATTTGGGGTAGATATTATGTATACCCATGCCTTATCATTATACGGCAGTGAGGTGAACGGACGTTTTACGTTCAACAGATCTGGCACCGCAGCAGCGGGGAACCAGCAAACGGCCTTGCAAAATTTTGAAAACTTGATACCGATAAGCTATTACAGGGAAGTGCCTTTAGTTGCCGACCCAAGTGTTGTGGGTAAATTATGGAACTCTGCTATTTATGGCCAAATGCAAACCAAACTCGGTAAAGGTTTAGATTTTACAGGTGGCTTACGTTTAGATTATAGCAAATACCCAACATCTCCACTTAATCAACAATTGTTTGATGCCATTGGTGTAAGAACAGATCACGAATTAAAGCAATTTTTAATTCAGCCCCGTATCCAGCTGGATTGGGATGTTAATGAAAACCATACCGATTATTTTCGCTTAGGCGCCGGGATTTTCGGATCGGACGTAAACAATTATGTAACCATTAACAACCTAACATTTGATGGTAAACACTTAGCTACAGTTGATGTTACTGGTACAGGTGTACCAACTCCAGACTTTATCGGTTACAGAAATGGAACCGCTACAGCACCAACGCTGCCAGCATTACAAATCCCTACCATCAATACTTATGCTGATGATGCCAAAGTACCAGTGGTTTACAAAGCGAACTTATCATATAACAAATTAATCAACGATAAAATACGCATCGGCATTACCGGTTATGCAACTTTAGCCCGTAATAACTATATGTATGTGGATAGAAATATGGTGGCCAATCCTTTCTTCACCTTATCGAATGAAGGAAACAGGGGTGTATATGTACCGGCAAACTCAATAAATACAGGTAACGGAAATACAGACTGGAAACTGGGCCGTTTAACCAATCAATTTGGCCGTGTATTGGAAATGAATAGCAAAGGTAAAGTAAATCAATTTGCTGTTGTTGTAGATGCGACCTGGAAATACTTTAAAGATGGCGAAATTACGGCAAGTTACACCTGGAACGACGCCAAAGACAATACCTCATTCAACGGTAACGTAGCCAACTCTGCAACCCTATCTTTGCCAGTAGTTGATGATCCAAGGAATTTAAGTAAAATGACATATTCAAATGGTCAGTTCCGGAATAAGCTAATTATTTATGGAACATTACCATCATTCCATGGCATTAAAGCAGGTATCCGTTATTCAGGCATTGGTGGTACCCGGTATAGTTTATTATCTGGCGGCAATACCAATGGCGATTTTGTTGCCACAAATGATTTGGCATACATCTTTAACACATCAAATACCAATGTACCAGCAGCACTTAGAAATTCATTACAGGCATTATTGGCAAATGGTGATGCCAGCCAGAGTTTAAAAGATTACATTAAAAAATACGAAGGTACTTTTGCTGAACGTAATGGCGGTATCAACGGTTTTTACGGTACGATTGATTTAAGATTAGCCTATCAGTTTAAATTTGGTCATGGCAAAAAACAAAGCATTGAAATTTCAGGCGATCTGTTTAACGTGGCCAACTTATTTAAGAAAACCTGGGGAACATCAGAAACTTTAGGTACGCAAGCACTATATGCGGTTACGGGTTACGATGCTGCAAGCGCTAACTACAACTACCGATTAAACAATACAGGAATTGTAATCCCAACGGGTAATCCGTGGCAGGCACAAATCGGTTTACGTTACGGTTTTTAAACAAATGTTAGCTAAGTATCTTAGCTTAAAGTCATAAAAAAGGGGAATGGATTTTTATCCGTTCCCTTTTTTTATGTTTGCATTAACAAACAACAAAACTTAATGGGATTATTACTTAACTACCTGAAACACCACAAGTGGATTGTGGCTTTGGCGCTATTGCTAGCAGGTATAAATATTGGCTTTTCACTTTTAGATCCATACATCACCGGTAGAATTTTAGACCGTTTTATCAACAAAAAAGATTCGCTTACCTATAGCCAATACCTTTGGGGTTCTTTAGGGTTAATCGGTTTGGCAATTGGCGCGGCCATGGTTTCGCGTATTGCAAAAAACTTTCAGGATTACTTCACCAGTGTGATTGTTCAAAAGGTTGGCGCAAAAATGTATGCCGATGGTTTACAACATTCACTAAAATTGCCTTATCAGGTTTTCGAAGACCAGCGCAGTGGCGAAACCCTGGGTATTTTACAAAAAGTACGCTTAGATTCCGAGAAATTCATTACCGCATTTATCAGTATCCTTTTTGTAAGCTTAATCGGAATGATCTTCGTTATCGTATATTCGGTTTCGGTAAGCTATAAGGTTACGCTTGTTTATTTCTCGGCCATTCCGATCATCAGTTTCGTGAGCTGGTTTTTAAGCCGTAAGATCAAAACCATCCAACGTTCTATTGTTGGCGAAACCACTGCTTTGGCAGGCTCTACCACCGAATCGTTAAGAAACATCGAACTGGTTAAAAGTTTAGGTTTGGCCGATCAGGAAATAGAAAGATTAAACAAAACCACTTACAAAATTCTGGGATTAGAACTTAAAAAAGTAAAGTATGTGCGCAGCATGAGTTTTGTACAGGGTACTACGGTAAACCTGGTACGCAGTACCATGGTGCTGGTCCTACTATTGCTTATTTTCGACAATACCATTACCGCCGGACAGTATTTCTCGTTTCTTTTTTATTCATTCTTCCTTTTCGGACCGCTACAGGAGTTGGGCAATGTGATTTTAGCCTGGCGTGAGGCGGAGGTTTCGTTGGGCAATTTTAAAAAGATTTTAAGCACGCCGATCGATAAGAAACCTGAAAACCCGATCTCGATAGCAAAAATAAAAGACCTTACTTTTAATACTGTCGGCTTTAAACACCAAACTGCCAACAGAAATGCCCTGGAGAATATTTCATTCCAGACCCATAATGGACAAACCATTGCTTTTGTTGGTCCATCTGGTTCAGGTAAAACTACATTGGTTAAATTGCTGGTTGGTTTGTACCAGCCAAAAGAGGGTGAGATTTTGTACAATGGTGTGCCAAGTAACGATATCGATCTGGATGCCTTACGCGAGAAAATCGGATTTGTAACACAGGATACGCAGTTGTTCTCGGGCACAATCAGAGAAAATTTATTGTTCGTTAATCCCAATGCTACGGATGAAGAATGCTTTAAGGTATTAAACCAGGCGGCCTGTCAGACTTTGCTGGCCCGTGCCGATAAAGGTTTAGATTCGTTAATCGGTGAGGGTGGCGTTAAGGTTTCGGGAGGCGAAAAGCAACGTTTATCCATTGCGAGGGCTTTATTACGCCAACCCGATATCCTGGTATTTGATGAGGCAACCTCTTCTTTAGATTCGATCACCGAAGAAGAAATTACCAAAACCATCCGTTCGGTTTCCGATTTAACCGATCACATTACGATTTTGATCGCTCACCGTCTATCAACCATCAAACATGCCGATAAAATCTATGTTTTAGAGAAAGGACATATTATTGAGCAGGGCCGCCATGAAGAGCTAATTGCACAAAATGGTTTATATCAGGCCATGTGGCGCCAACAAATTGGCGAAAGAGTTGTTGAAGCTTAGGAACAAAAATTATCGTTATGTTACTAGCACAAGTTGAGAGCAATCAGATTGCAATGATCATCATTATCGCCGCCATACTTTGGCTGGCCTTAATATTGGCGGCATTGTACCATATATCCAGAAACAGCAGCATGGTTTTCCCGGTAAAAGTACTCTGGTTTATCATTATCCTCCTGGCTCCCTTTTTGGGTTCGATTATCTACCTCATCTGGGGGAAGAATAAGAAATTTTAATCACTATGGTCCGTGTCCACACGGACCATTTGTTTTTCACCACCAGGAATTTCAGCATTGTCAACTTTTTAACAGCTCCGCTATTAAAGTTGATAACTCTGATCGCATGGTAGATTTTTTTGGAAAGCAGTGCCTGTGTTTCTTAGGCCCGGTTCGGTCCCGCTGTTCCTCCTGCCAATAGTTTTTTTTCACAAAAACAATGATATGCTATCGGCATCCGTGCCATCGGGTTTAGGTGGCGAGGACAAGCGCTTAAAACTTAATAACTTCTTACAATTAAACCTGAGAGCGGGCTACGAGGGATTTTTGCATGAGGGATAGCAGTGTAAATCCTTTTTTGATTTTTCTTCAAAAAAGATTGCAACGGATAGCCCGACCCTTGCGCAGCTTGGGGCATGCCCAAATTGTTTGTCATAAACCTGGTTTACGAATGTCAAATTGCCCTATCTAAGAACCTTTTTTATAGCCTGATAGATGCTGAAATAAATTCAGCAAGACGAAACGATTAAACAGCTTTAGTCGTCTGCTCGTTAATATCCTGCAAACTCAACTTTGTTAAAGATCTTGTCTTTAACCAGGTAATCCCGGCAATGGCGATCGTCATAGTCCCTCCAAAAACCACCGCAGGTACCAACGTTAATAGTTTCGCTGAAAGCCCCGACTCGAATTCGCCGATTTCATTAGACGATCCGATGAACATGCTGTTTACTGCCGAAACCCGTCCGCGCATATCATCAGGCGTAAGCAATTGCATAATCGTTTGACGGATAATTACACTTACACTATCGAAAGCCCCCTCTAAAAACAAGAAGAACAATGTTAAATAGAAGTTTTTAGATAAGCCATAACAGATGATGCTCAAACCAAAGCCAGTTACGGCAATTAAAAGGTTGCGCCAGGGTTTTCCCATTGGCGAAAAGTAGGTCATCGCCAACATGGTTAACACAGCCCCCAGTGATGCCGCTCCCCTCATCATTCCTAAACCGTTAGAACCCAAATGAAATACATCTTTGGCGAACATAGGCAATAAGGCTACGGCGCCACCAAAGAATACCGAGAAAAGATCGAGGCTCATGGCCCAAACCATCATCTTGGTTTTGAAAACAAACTGGATTCCTTCTTTTAAACTGTGAAATATATTCTCTTTCGGCACATAGGTAGAAGGGTGTTTCTTAAAGGTGAAAATACAGATTAAGGAAATGGAAACCAATACTACAATACATGTATATGCGGCAGTAATGCCCCACCACCAGTTTACAAAACCGCCTGCAACCGGGCCGATAATGGTTGCCAGTTGCCAGCTGCTGCTATTCCAGGTGCTCGAATTTGGATAGAGTTCTTTCGGTACAATCTTAGCCATTAACGAGAAGGTGGCCGGCCCAAAGAAGCCGCGGGCGATACCAATGCAAAATACCAATCCGTACATGATGAGTACGATAAGATCTTCTTTAAGATGAAGGTATTTACTGGTAATGATGAGCATCAGAACCGAAGCCAGCCACACACCCGAAAAGATTTTAATCAATAAACCCCGCTTTTCACTCTTATCTGCAATGTAGCCGCCATATAATGCAATCCCAATGGCAGGAATGGCTTCACATAAACCTACCAGGCCTAATTTTAATGGATCATGTGTTAAATCGTAAATATGATAGCCGATAACAACAGCCTGCATCTGGTAAGCAAGCGTAAAAAAGAACCGCATGCCCAGGAATGATCTGAATTCTTTATACCGCAAAGCGGCGAATGCATCTGGTTTTACAATAACCGAATTGGGGTCTGAATCTGCCACAGGAAAAAATTTATCTGCAAAACTACGTTATGAAATTTAAAAACGGGAACGGATAAACAGTTAAGGTGATTTCTTTTTCTATTAAAAAGTAAAAATATCCGATCGCACTGCTGAAATATAAGGACATAAAAAACCCGATGGATCATATGATCCATCGGGTATCTGGTATGGTTAATTTAGTAACCAGGATTTTGTTCGAGTAAATTATTTTTATTTACTTCATCACGGCTAAATGGCCTGAAGTAAAGTTTATTGTCCCAACTTCTGTTTTCTTGCGCGTTCTCTTCCACCGGAGTATAGGTATAATCGTAAACGGTATTGTCGTAATGGTAAGGAGCCGACATGGTTTTACCCGGTTTAAATTTACCGGTTACCTTAATGTAGGTCGTTTTTCTACCCAAGGTTTCACCAGCGATTAACCACCTACGGGCATCATGATAACGCTGCTCTTCATAGGCCATTTCAATGCGGCGCTCATGTCGGTAAACCTCCCTAAGCCCGGCCTGATCTGTTGCGGTAACTGCAGGCATACCAGCCCTAAAACGAATTTTATTTAACCAGTTAATGGCATTAGATAGCTCACCCAGCTCAATACTGGCTTCGATATAATTAAATACCGCTTCGGTATATCTAAAGAAAGGCCAGGGCACATTCTGCGACATAGAAGCATCTATAATCGTTGGATCCGGATCGATAAATTTGTGGTAATAATAGCCTGTCCAGCTACCGTTCCAGTTTTCGATCGAACTTGCACGGGTATCTAAACCCTTAAAGTCGATTCGAGCGCCATTATCGATTAAATCATATACTCCGGTTTGGATCTGGCTGGCTGGATCAACATTACCAGATGCCTTATCGCGGGGTTTCCAGCCGGCACCATCGTAAAGAACTGTGGCATAAAAACGAGGGTCGCGGTCCTGATAAGGGTTAGCTTTTTGTGCGGGATTTGTCCAGCTAAATTTGGTACCGTCTTTCATCTCATAATCGTCAACCAATAAACCTATAGGTGTATTACCCGCCCAGTTGTGGTAGCCGTTCGGACCATTTTGCTGTGCATGTTTGATATTACTCTGGATGATAAAGTAGCGGGCAAAAATCAATTCAGATGCTGCGGTAGCGTCTACTCCAGGCGCTTTACTGGCTCCGCCCATGGCTATACTTTTATAGTTTAGTCTACCATCCTCTGAAGTAGCTGGTGCGGTAAGTCCAAGTTTATAACCAGTACCCAAATCCATAACTGCTTTTGCTGCTGTTTGCGCCGATCTATACCGATCTGCCTGATTGCCACTTGCATAACTTAAAAAATCTAATTTTTGCGGGGCAATTCCGGTAATCTTTGCAGTTATTTTTGATCTATCATGTAAATCGCTCGCTGCATAAATTAATACTCTTGATTTAAGTGCTAAAGCCGCGAGTGCAGTACTCCGTCCTTTATCCAAGGTTTTACCTGTTAATAATTTATTGGCTTCGTCGCAGTCTTTAACAATAAAATTTACGCATTCTTCGTACGTATTGCGTTTAATTTTGAAGTCATCAGTTAATGCATACGTTTTGGTAATGATAGGCACCGCACCGTAATAACGCAACAATTGCTGATAAAAGTAAGCACGCAGGAAATAGGCTTCACCCAATAACTGATCCTTTAGTGCCTGGCTGGCAAGCTCATTATTGCCACCAACAATTCTTTCTACTGTAGTATTACAAGCCCTTATGCGGTTATACATCTGTTTATACGCCCAGGTATCATCTACCCAACCAAGTGTTGATGGGTTAATGGTGCCATTGTTGACTAAATCAATTCCACGTGTGGGATGTGTAAACAAAGCCTCATCAGAAACAGAAGCTAACATCTGCTCAAAAAAACCTCCATTCCCAAGACCATTGTAAATATCGTTAACAAAGGCTTGTGCAAGTGCAGGGTCTTTCCAAACCAGTTCGGAAGATATTTTATCGGGCGGATTTACATCCATAAAATCTTTCTTACAAGAGGCTGCAAGAAAAGTAATAAAAATCAATAGATATAGATTAATATTTTTGTTTATTGCTTTCATATTCTTTGTCGTAATTAATATTGGCTATACATTTATTAAAAAGCGGCCTTAATGCCCATGTTGATTACCCTGGCCTGAGGATAGTACTGGCCACTTGTATTGGTAGATTCAGGATCCCAGATCTTAATCTTATCCAGTGTAGCCAGATTTAATCCATTTGTGTACACCCTTACCGAATTTAGGCCAACTTTTTCGACCAATTTATTCGGCAATGTATAACCTAATTCAACATTTTTAAGTCTGATATAATTGTTGCTGCGTAACCAGTAGGTATTGTTCAATGCATTGTTACTATCGGTATAATAAGTGGCGCCCCTGTTTGATAGGCGGGGATTTACCGAACTTGGATTATCAATGCTCCAACGGTTAAGGTACGACCACTCCAGGAAGTTACCGATATCGCCAGATTCCGTTAAACCCACAATCTGCATCCCGCCTGTTGCCCCTTGAATAAGCACCGATAAATCGAATCCTTTGTATTGAACATTAAAGTTTACCCCTCCAGTGAAAGTTGGGGTACCATTTTTATCTAAACGTATTTTGTCGTCCGCATTAATTTTACCATCGCCATTAATATCTTTAAACTTCATGTCGCCAGGGCGTAGGTTATTGGTAAGGGCACTATAATTAAGTTTATTTGCGCTAATTTCTGCCTGATCTTTAAAAACACCATCATAATCGTATACCAACCATGAACTGGTTACCCTGCCTGTAGAGCGCTGCCATTCAGGTGCACCCGGGGTTTCATCCCAAAAAATGATTTTATTTTTAGCATAACCACCGTTTACGCTTACTCCGAAATTTAGATCGCCCACCTGGTCGTTATAACTTAATTTAAATTCGAAACCTTTGTTGTTTACTTTACCCAGGTTTACAGGTGGCAACTGGTCGGTTATGCCCGAGCTTTCCGGAACGGAGCTACCCCTGCTGATCAGGATATTTGTGCGCTTATTGTAGAAGTAATCAAACTCGAGCGATAACCTGTTATTTAAGAATGATGCATCTAATCCAATATTCGTATTATTCGCTACTTCCCACCCAAAATCAAGATTGGGAACCTTACCTTCAGTTAAGGATTTAGTGATTAAATCATTAAATACATAACTACCAAAGTTCATCAAACTCAGATATTGATATTCTTGCAAAGTATCTCCGAAATAGGCTTCAGCGCCCATTTGCCCCCAGGAAGCCCTTAACTTTAAATTGTTAATGAATTTAACATTGTCTTTAAAAAAGGGTTCTTCAGATAAACGCCACCCCACCGATACACCCGGGAAGAAACCGAAACGCCTGTCCGTTGGAAAGATATAAGACCCATCTACGCGCCAGAGAAATTCGGCCAGGTATTTTTCTTTGTAATTATAACCTGCCCTTCCGAAATAACTTAACCTGGCACGGTTGAATAGATTGTTGGGATCGCCAGGGTTATTTCCTAATGATTGCTCTTTCTCATCACCTGCCAGCAACTGCTCAATAGCCGATGAAAGGAAATACCTTCTAAAGGCAGTAAAACCATCATTAGTGATTTTTTCGCGGGTTACACCAGCCATTAAACCAATGGTATGATCTTTAATTTTTTTATCATAATTGATCATTCCCGTTAAGTTTATAGCCAATTGTCCGCCTGCAGTTTCCCTGAGTCTTGGGTCGGTATATTGAGAACGTACCGTACCTGCAAGCACCGGTGTTACACCATCGGCTTCAAAAGTTTTTTTGTCCCAATCGTAAAGCGTCCATGGCAGTTGCCAGTTCTTTTGTCTGCCAGAATATTTATCTATGGCAGCCGTACCGGTTACTTTTAATCCCTCAACACCGGGCACTTTAATTTCAACCTTACCAGTGGTTTGAAAGTAATCTCTAATATCTTTATTGTAACCCGTTAAATCAGTCGTCGAAACTACTGGATTGTAACCATACTCAATATCCCTGCCTGGCAAGCCATTGGGCCATATCGCAATTTCATTAGGTCTGCCCCGCATTAAAAACCTGAATATATCACCTGCGCCAACGGTAGGGAAATTACGGGCTTCTTCTCTCGCGGTTACCCCTAATGTTGTGGTGATGTATTTGCTTAATTTTGCTTCCAGGTTAAAACGCATATCATATTGTTGGTAACCTGTGGCAGAATTTTTATAGTAGGCATCCTGATCGAGATAACCAAGCGACATCAGATATTTCACATTTTCGCTCCCCCCGTTAACCTGTACATTGTGTCTTTGCTGTGGAGACCAATTTTGGAAAGTGGTTTTAAACCAATCGGTATTGGGGTACCGTAACGGATCTGAGCCATCACCAAATTTTCGGATTTCATCTGGCTTAAAGGCGGCATTAATCGTTTTTCCTCCGGTAGACACATAAGAACCTGTATTTTTAAAACTGTTCCATGCAGTCGACCATTCACTCGGATTGAGATCGGAACCAAAAATATTCAGCTCATTCAAAATCTCTGCATATTGTACCGAATTGGCCATTTTAGGTATCCGGGTAGGCTGTTGCAGGCCGTAGCTAAAATCATAAGAGAATTGCGGCTTGCCCAGTTTACCGAGTTTGGTGGTAATGAGGATTACCCCATTTGCCGCCTGTGAACCATAAATCGCTGCAGATGCGTCTTTTAGAACCGATACACTTTCGATATCATTCGGATTAAGTCTTTCGATCCCCCCTGCACGGTTAGGAATCCCATCGATAACGATTAAGGCGTTGTTATTTCCAAGGGAGTTAATACCACGGATCCGGATTGTTGAACCGTCATAACCCGGCTCTCCACTTCCCTGTAGTGCGGTAACACCTGGTAAACGGCCAGCCAAAGAATTAGTTAAGTTTACAGAAGATGATTTGGCCAGTTCTGTCCCTTTAACCGAAGCTACAGCGCCGGATACAACTGCTTTTTTTTGGGTTCCATAACCCACTACGACTACATCCGATAAATTTTGATTGTTTTCTAATAAACGGACATTAATATTCGTTTGGTTCTTTACCTGGATTTCCTGGTCTACATAGCCCACATAGGTAAATACCAAAGTAGCATCTTCGGGTACCTTGATGCTAAATTTACCAGAACCATCTGTTACAGTAGTTGCCGCACCTCCTTTTAATTTAACGCTTACGCCGGGAATTGGCCCTTTAGCATCCGTAACCTGTCCTTTCACGATGATATCCTGAAGTGGGGGCTTGTAAAAATCAACGGGAGCCTTTTCGTGTAATACTGCTTCAGCTGATCTGCTGGTAAACGGGGATAAAATGAAACTACCACCGCAAAGAAGAAACATGCTACTTCTGGCAAAAGTCCTCAATAGATTTTTTTTCATAGTTTTTAATTTATTTTGGTTAGATATTGATTGTAATACAATTTAATACTCATGTGTATTCATGAATACACTATGAGATACATCATTAAAATTTGATCAACTGAGATAATTAGCTACACCATTCCTCTATGCAGGAATTATCAATCGATTTCTATTTGATCAAGAAATTGTTTTTAACCATTATTCCACCCCCTTATCTGATAAATAAGCACTTATGGGCTAAAAATTACTGTGCGCGGCATACAACGACTTAGACTTGCCAGCTAAACAGTTTACATTTGGTTATACGCAAGATAGGAATATTAGGAATTTAAAAAAGGGGGTAAAATAATAATTATAAGGGGCTGAGTCGTAAAAAAACAATTACAAAACTACTCAATGTAGGACAAATAATACATTGTTAAATATTATTGCGAAAAGAGGTAAAAAGAAGTTGAAAGTATTTTAGCCGATTGTATGACTAGCTTATTTTGTCAAAAGAGATACCTCTTTCCAGCTTTTGGAGGTAAGCTTTTAAAATTGCATTTTCAGGTTTTAGCAATTGCGGATCATCTTCGAAAAGTGCGATTACGGTATTCCTTGCTTCCGACAAAATGATTTGGTCTTTTGCCAGATCGGCAAGTTTTAAATCTAACACCCCGCTTTGCTGTGTTCCGGTAATATCGCCCGGGCCACGGAGCTGCAGATCGATCTCAGAGATTTCGAAACCATTATTGGTCCTCACCATGGTTTCTAAACGGATTTTACCTTCCTTACTGAGCTTATTACCACTCATCAGGATACAAAAAGACTGCTCTGCACCACGGCCTACCCTCCCACGCAATTGATGGAGTTGCGAAAGACCAAACCTTTCGGCGTTCTCAATAACCATTACAGACGCATTAGGCACATTTACGCCGACTTCGATTACAGTTGTAGCGACCATAATGTGGCTCTTGCCTTCAATAAACTGCTGCATTTCAAACTGTTTATCGGTATTTGGCATTTGCCCATGCACAATGCTTATTTGGTAATCAGGCCTGGGAAACTGATAACTCAATTGTTCAATACCAGCCTCAAGATGGAGGAGATCTAATTTTTCGCTTTCCTTGATCAAAGGATAAACAATATAAACCTGCCTGCCCTTTGCAATTTCCTGCTTCATAAAGCCGAACATCCTGAGTCGCTGACCTTCGAAAAGGTGCTTGGTTTCAATGGGTTTCCGGCCTGCTGGTAATTCATCAATGATAGAAACATCCAGATCACCATATAAAGTCATGGCCAAAGTTCGCGGTATAGGTGTAGCTGTCATCACCAAAATGTGTGGAGGAATGATATTTTTCCGCCAAAGCTTGGCACGCTGCTCTACGCCGAAGCGATGTTGTTCATCAATAACCACCAATCCCAGATTTTTGAACTGAACTTTATCTTCGATTAATGCGTGCGTTCCGATCAGAATATCAATTTCGCCACTTTCTAACTGTGCGTGCAAAATGGCCCGGTCTTTCTTTTTAGTGTTTCCGGTAAGGATAGCTACTTTAACCAAATCGTCGGTTACCAATTCGGTGATCGATGCATAATGTTGACGGGCCAAAATTTCGGTCGGAGCCATCATACAAGCCTGATAGCCGTTATCATTTGCCAAAAGCATACTCATTAAGGCTACGGCAGTTTTACCGCTCCCTACGTCGCCCTGTACAAGCCTGTTCATTTGAACCCCACGCTGTGTATCGATCCTGATTTCTTTAACCACCCGCTTTTGGGCATTGGTTAGTTCGAAAGGTAAAAATTCCTTATAAAAACGGTTCACTTTCTCGCCAACCTTTTCGAATGTTGCGCCTTTAAATTTTAATTGCCGTAAGTGTTTATTGTGTAAAAGCTGTAACTGGATAAAGAATAATTCTTCAAATTTCAAACGCCGCTCCGCAGCACTTAAATCCTTTTGATTTTTGGGAAAATGGATGTTCAACAATGCCATCCTTTTATCTGGCAACTGATATTTATCAATGATATATTGCGGTAAGGTTTCTGGAACCTGGGGAATAACCTGATCCAACAAGCCAGCAATTAAGCGTTGCAAACCTTTAGAATCGAGATTAAATTTTTTAAGCTTTTCTGTAGAATTGTAAACTGGCTGTAAGGTGAGGTTTCCTCTACCTACCTGTTTACGCTGATAAAGTTCCATCTCCGGATGCGAGATACTAAATGATCCGTTAAAGATAGAAGGCTTTCCGAAAGCCACATAGGCCGTGCCTACGGTAATATTCTCATCAACCCATTTCAGGCTTTGGAACCAAACCAGTTCCATTATTCCGGTTTCATCCTTAAAAACCGCTACAATACGCTTTGCTCTTTTATCACCAATTACTTTTTTGCTGATTACACGGCCGATAATCTGAATATATTGGAAATCAGGATTAATCTGATTGATCTTAAAATATTTGGTACGGTCTATATACCTGAATGGATAATGGGAAAGCAGATCCTGATAGGTGAAGAGGCCAAGGTCTTTTTTCAAAACATCAGCACGACTTGGGCCAACGCCTTTTAAAAACTCAACAGGTGTATCTAATACCGAATTAAACAAAATATTTTACTGTTTCTTGTAAACAACACTCTTCAGCAATTGTGCATTAAAAATAACGATCGAAAGCAGCAAAAGCAAATAGGCAAATAGGCAAATAGTTGGTGCAGATCTGTTTCTCCTTAAAGTAGAAAAATGCAACGGTAAAAGCAACAATTGGATTGAGATAGATTAAAATCCCCAAGGCGAACGAAGGCATGCCTAAAAGAATGGTACTGAGAAAAGGAACCGAATTAACTAAATACATCGGCAGGCATCATAATATGGAACGGACACTGTTCCCCAGATGATGTAAGGAATAATGCCTGCTACAAAATATTTGCTTTTACTGCTTGCCAAAATTATCCTACAATGGCAATTACAGAAATTTCCACGTTAACATTTTTAGGCAATACCGAAACCTGTACCGTTTCGCGGGCCGGAAAGTCGGTTGTGAAATATTGTCCGTAAACTTCATTAACCTGGGCAAAGGCGCCCATATCGCTTAAAAAAATGGTTGATTTAACCACATGATCGAAACTTAAACCTGCCTCAAGTAAAACCGCTTTAAGGTTACGCATTACCTGATGTGTTTCGTCCTCGATATTGCCTATGTTTAATTCTCCGTTTTCAGGGTTAATAGCTACCTGGCCCGATACGAATAAAAAGTTACCTGCTTGTACCGCCTGGCTATATGGTCCAATTGGTGCTGGAGCATTCGTTGTTTTAATAATCTGTTTCATAAAAATTTGGAGTTATTTGGCAAGCCATTGGATTAGCTTGTAGATGATGCCTGCCAGAAAAATTAAGATAGCCAATGCATTTATAAAATGCATGATTTTAATATTGATATTATTCGGCCTATTGGGATCTTTTTTTCTAAAGAAGTACATCATACAAACTTAGTTAAAAAGCTTAATACAGAAAATTTATGGGCATAAAAAAAGTCCCGATCTTCATCGGGACTTTTTTAAATCTTATATTGAAATACTAGTTTCTAGCAGTTTCAACACGACGGTTTTGGATACGACCTTCTTCAGTATCGTTTGAAGCAATTGGATTAGCTTCGCCATTACCTTTAGTAGCAACTTGACTAGCGTTAACGCCAGAGTTTACTAAGTAAGTTTTAACAGAGTTAGCTCTGTCTTTAGATAACTTCACATTATATGCAGCAGTACCTTCGCTTGAAGCGTAACCGTTTACAGTTACTTTACCACCGTTTTCACGTAATACTGAAGATAATTTATCTAAAGTAGGGTAAGACTCAGTTTTTAAAACTGAAGAGTTGAAATCGAAACCGATTTTTTCGAAACCAGTTACATTGCTAGTTGCAGTTGAATCTACAGTTGGTTTTGGAAGAGGACAACCTGAACCATCAACAGCAGTACCAGCAGGAGTTCCTGGGCATTTATCGAATTGATCAGAAACACCGTCACCGTCAGTATCTTTTTTCAAATCTTCAACAGATTTCTCAACAGCAGAAACACGGTTTTTCAATGCTTCAACTTCTTGACGTAAAGTTGGATCTTTTAACTCATCATACATAGTAGCTAATGGGTTTGTCCATTCTAAACTTGGTTTAGCAGAAGAACCTAAAGAGAACTCTAAACCAGCATATCCGTAAGAGAATTTATCTTTAGTTGTACCTTTTGCATAAACTCCATCTAAGTTATCAGCATCAACAAAGTTCATTGTGTAACCTAAGTTAAAGTTAACACGCTCAGAAACTTTGAATTTAACACCAGCACCAACTGGAATGTAGAAACCTTTTACGTAATCTTTAGCATCATGTTTGTCATCAGCAGGACCTGTAGCATTACCTTTCCAATCAATTACTGAACCATTAGCTAAAGTAACTTTTGGTGCATAAGCCATATAACCAGCACCAGCAGTTAAGAAGAAACCTACTGAGTTCTCACGACGTAAGAAATCGATAGAACCTACATTTACAACACCACGTAAATCTACAGCATATTGTAATTCAGTTTCGAAATCCTTAACAGCCGGATTAGTAATGCCTTCGTTAGTACCCGAAAGTTTACCACGTGTTCCGTTTAATTCTAGACCGAAAGAGTGACCTAATTGTTTACGGATGTTTAAACCATAACCTAAATTAGCATCCCATTTGTTAAAATCATTAGAACCGCCAATAGCAACAACTGGCATTAAAACGCCACCATGTACACCAATAGACCAAGTTCTGTACTGTCCTCTACCACCAAATACCTTGACAGCAGAAGTTGTTGCAGGAGCATCCTGAGCGACAGCAAGAGAAGCTACTCCTGTTAATGCCACTAAAGAAAGCGCAACACTTTTCTTTAAAGTAGAATAATTCATAATCTTTTTTCTTTTTTAAGGGTTAAACAATTTAATTGATTAATTTTTCAGTAAAGGCAAAATTAAACAAAATTTTAAATTTTCAAACTTTTATACAAACTCCGTTCCAAACTTCACAGTAAATAATCATTTTATTACATTTGGCCATTGCCCATATAAAAATACCATTTTCATGAAATATCCAACTATTGATCAGTCACTATTTATTTTAAACAGAAAAAACTTCTCTAAACAGCTAAAAAACAATTCGTTAGCCATATTCAATTCAAGTGATGAGTTTCCTAGAAGTGGTGATCAAAGCTTTGTTTTTAAGCAAAATCCTGATTTATTTTATTTATCAGGAATTGATCAGGAACAGACAATTTTACTATTATATCCTGATTGTCCTAATCCTTTGTACAGAGAAGTCCTGTTTTTAAGACAGACGAATGATTATATCAAGGTTTGGGAAGGATATAAGTATACGAAAGAGCAGGCGAAAGCTGCATCTGGCATACAGGCAGTATATTGGTTAGATGATTTTGACAACATATTGCATAGTATAGTTAACTATGCTGAACATATTTATTTAAATACAAACGAAAACGATAGGTATGCACATGAAGTGCCATATCGTGATGTACGTTTCATTGAGAAAATGAAATCAAAATATCCTTTACATCATTATGAACGCTCAGCGCCAATTATGCGAAATTTGCGGGCGGTTAAATCTGATGTAGAAATTGAGCTAACAAAAAAGGCATCAGCAATCACCCGCGATGCATTTATAAGAGTATTGAAATTTACCAAACCTGGTGTGAAAGAATATGAGATCGAAGCAGAAATCATTCACGAATTTATCCGTCAGGGTGGAACCGGACATGCCTACACGCCAATTATTGCTTCGGGGCACAACGCTAATATCCTTCATTATAACGACAACAATCAGGAATGTAAGGATGGGGACGTGATTCTTTTTGATTTTGGGGCTGAATATGCAAATTACAACGCGGATATGAGTAGATCTATCCCCGTTAATGGCAAATTTACGCAAAGACAAAAAGACGTTTACAATGCTGTTCTAAGTGTAATGAAGCAATCCATTCAATTAATCGGGGAAAGTACAGTGTGGAATATATACCATGAACAAGTTGGGGAAATTATGACCGAACAGCTCATTAATCTCGGGTTGATAACTACAGCTGATGTAAAAAACCAAAACCCAGCATGGCCAGCATATAAAAAATACTTTATGCATGGCAATTCGCACCATTTGGGTATTGATGTGCACGACTTTGCCGGAAGATACACACCATTTGCAGCAGGCAATATTTTAACTGTTGAGCCAGGAATTTATATTCCTGAGGAAGGCTTGGGCATCCGCCTTGAAAATAATATCCTGATCACTCCAAATGGAAATGTAGATTTAATGGCCGATATTCCCTTAGAAGTACAGGAAATTGAGGAGATAATGAACAGTTAGTCCAGTTTTCAGTTAACTGTTATTAAACTCATCTGCAAAACGATAAATATTAAAATTATCTTTTTTTAAGGCTGCCTGGATTTCTTCCCGCAGCCTTTTTTTATCAATATGCTTCATCTTTTCGTGCTGAATAAGTTTCCAGGCTTTCTCTGCAAATAAAAATACGCTTCGGCTATCGTCAATAGGATAAGGCTTGATTATCCAGTTGCATAACTCATTAATACCTATATCTTTATCGGCAACTGTTTTTAATATCGGGATGGATTTTGTTCGCTGATGAATAATTTTCTTGAGATTATTGGCAAAGGTTTCTGCCCCTTCCCTATCTGCCTTATTAATCACGAAACAATCCGCAATTTCCATCAGTCCGGATTTTATATTCTGAACCTCGTCTCCCGATTCTGGCACCAGTACAACAATTGTTTTATCAGCTAAACCAGCAATTTCCACTTCCGATTGGCCAACCCCTACTGTTTCGATTAAAATCAAATCAAAGTTAGCAGCCTTTAAAACATCAACCATCTCGATTGTTTTTGCCGAAATACCGCCTAAAGCACCACGGGTAGCCAACGAACGGATAAAAACATTCGGATTATTGAACTGATTGGCCATCCGGATACGGTCGCCCAACAAAGAACCAAAATTAAATGGAGAGGTCGGATCTACCGCCAATATGGCAATGCGTTTTCCTTCCGCTACAAAATGATTGGTTATAGCATTTACCAAAGTACTTTTACCCGCGCCGGGCGGGCCGGTAATACCCAAAACAGGGATATTCATGTTACCATCCAGATCTCTTAAAATCGAATCGGCCGGTTGAATATTATTTTCAACAAGGGTTAATGCCCTGGCTAAAACCTTATAATTGCCCGCTTTTACTTCGCTTAAAATGGATAGATGTGTATTCATCAATAAAACTATCTTTGTACAAATAAACAAAAATTATTAGCCACATTGCCCAATCAATAAGAAATCTGGATGAAACCATCATGATTTACCAAAACCTGCAGGCAAATGACTAATAAATCACAACACCCGCCAGCAGCAGGCGGATTTCATTACCAAAAACACATTTAAACAGATGAAAGTCACCGGCTTTACCTTTTTAAGAAATGCAATTGTAAACGATTATCCTGCTAAAGAAGCTATACTTTCTGTGTTACCTTTATGCGATGATTTTATAGTTGCACTAGGGAATTCAACGGATGAAACATCTGAAATGGTTAAAAGCATTGATCCCAAAATCAGGACTATTGATACCATTTGGGACGAAAGCATCCGTGAAGGAGGTCGTGTTTTTGCAGCTGAAACCAACAAGGCCCTGGCCGAAATAACGAATGATACCGATTGGATGATTTATATTCAGGGCGATGAAGCCATCCATGAAAATTATCTCCCATTGATTAAAAAAGAAATGGAGATGGAGCTTAACAACAACGATGTTGAAGCTCTGCTTTTAAAATATAAACATTTCTATGCTTCTTATGATTATCTGGCAGAATCCAGGCGCTGGTACAGAAGGGAGGTTAGGATTATCAAGAACCTTCCGGGCGTACGGTCTTACCGCGATGCGCAGGGTTTTAGAATCAATGACAGAAAACTTAAGGTTAAGTTAATCGATGCTTATATTTATCATTACGGCTGGGTAAAACCTCCAAAAGGACTTCAAGGAAAAGTACGTAACTTCAACCAATTCTATCAAACAGCAGAGTGGATTGAAGAGCGGTATCCGGTTCAGGACACTTACGATATGCACAATGCTGACCGTTTGGTTCATTTCAAAGGTAGCCACCCAAAAGTAATGCAGACCAGAATTGCAGCGGCCAACTGGAAATTTGATAAAGATTTAACCCAGGAAACACCAAAAATGAATTTCCGCAGAAAAGTTTTGCAAAAAATTGAAGATTTAACCGGATTACGTTTGTTTGAATACCGTAATTATAAAATTGTAAAATAGGCTACAATCTAAATCTATCTATATTTGCATCAACTAATAACATTTATTTAATGAAAAAGCCTAATGTCTTAGTAACTTTTGATTCGATGAAGGATGCCAACTGCGGCTATTTTTCATTTGGAAAAGGATTGGGCGACGCATTGATCCAGGAAAACAAAGGGAGATTTAAATTAAAATTTTATCTCTTTAAACATACCCAATATCTTTTTAATGGCTTGGTAGATCTCATTTATCTCTCCAGATTAGACCGGTTATTCTTTAAGGGAAAAAATGATTTTGAAGTTGTACATCTTTCTGATCAGACCTGCAGATTAAGGCCGGGCAAGGTTAATGCAAAAAAAATAATGACCGTTCATGACATGAACAAAGTTCATTTAAAGTTTAGCAAGCCGCACAGAATCCAGGTATACCTAAAGAAACTCGGCAAGCTGATAGCACAGTGTGATAAAATTGTATGCATATCCCGGTTTGTTGCCAATGATGTGTTACACTATTTTCCAGAAGCCAATGGTAAGGTAAGCGTAATTTATAATGGTGCTGATAAACTAGTATCCGATGAAAAATATATCCCAAACTTCGTTCCGCCAAAACCGTTCTTATTTACAATAGGATTATTATCGGTCCAGAAAGGATTTCATCTGCTACCTGCCTTATTAAAAGAAAATGATTTTCATCTTGTTATTTCGGGCAGGGAAACCCCACATAAACAAAGGATTTTAGAAGAAGCCGAAAAATACAATTGTTTAGACAGGGTACATATTACAGGGCCAATATCTGATGAAGACAAAGCCTGGTACTACAAAAACTGTGATGCGTTTTTATTTCCTTCAGTCGCTGAAGGTTTTGGCCTTCCTGTAATTGAGGCCATGCACTTTGGAAAACCCGTTTTCTTGTCAAAATTCACCTCACTTCCTGAGGTTGGTGGCGATGTTGCTTATTACTTTGATCATTTTGATCCTGAACATATGCAGGATGTATTTAAAAAAGGGCTAATTGATTTCACTCAAAATAACCGTTATGAAGAAGCAATTGCCCAGGCCGAAAAATTTACTTGGGAAAGCGCAGCAAACCAGTACCTGGATCTATATCAAGAAGTGCTTAATCAATAATTTTTATATCAGAAAAGATAATAAAAATTGCATTACAACAATCGTTATCCCTCCTTACGATTGTTGTAGTTAAACCTTGCTGTACAATCCTTAACATTTCAGCCTCTCAGTAAACAGTCCAATCCCCCACGCTAAAAGGTAAGGAATTGTAATTTAAATGATTTAACATTACTACAATCTTATTCATATGTACGAAAAACCGTACATTTACCCGAATTTTATTATATTTTTTCTTTACGGATAGGTAGTCCCTAAGTTCCGTTATACATACAATACTTAATGAAAACTTATTTTCGTTTATTATCATTTGCCAAGCCCATAGAAAAGTTTGCAATACCTTACGTTATTGCAACCTTGCTTTCTATTCTATTCGGAACCTTTAACCTGGCTTTGTTATCCCCATTGTTCGAGACACTACTAAATGCAAACAAGCAAGCCTGTAAAACGACAAGCTTAACAGACAAAGCCGCTGCTTCATTTAGCTTATTAGGTAAATTAAGGGATTTTGTTAACTATTCAATCAAGGTTAACACCATAGAAAGCACACTGATGTATATCTGTTTTATCATTGTTATCTCCGTATTGCTTTCCAACCTGTTTAGGTATTTTTCTCAGCGTTACATGGAAGATTTAAGAGTTCATACTTTGCTAAACTTTAGAAAGCAGGTCTTTAACAATGTGATGAACCTTCATGTCGGCTATTTTAACAATGAGAGAAAAGGCGATATTATTTCTAAGGTAGCCTCTGATGTACAGGTAGTTCAGTTTACGGTAACAAATACACTTCAGGTTGTTTTTAAAGAACCTGTAACGCTAATTGTATATGTTATTCTTTTATTTAACATATCTGCCAAACTTACCTTATTTTCTTTATTGGTAATCCCAATTTCTGCATTTATCATCAGTAAAATTGTAAAAAGGTTAAAGCAACAGGCAAAAGAATCGCACGAATCTTTCGCGAAAATGATTGGTTTTTTAGATGAGGCGTTAAGCGGGATTAAAATCATAAAAGCCTTTAATTCAACAGAGCGGATTAAAGACAAATTTAACCAGGAAAATATATTCTATTCCAACCTAACACGCAAAATGGTTAGACGCCAACAACTCGGCTCACCTGTTTCTGAGTTTTTGGGTGTTTTAATGATTTCGATCATTGTTTGGTATGGTGGATCATTAATTTTGCACAATGATAAAAATGCCTTAACCGCTTCAGATTTTATTGCTTACATCGCCATTTTTTCTCAGGTAATGCGTCCGGCAAAAGCATTAACAGACTCATTTAGCGGAATCCATTCAGGCATTGCAGCCGGTGAAAGGGTTTTGGATCTAATTGATACAAAACCATTATTGGTCAATCAACCCGATGCGGAAGTCCTTCATGGTTTTACCAGTGCGATCAGCTTTCATGATGTCTCATTCAGCTACGGAGAGAAACAGATTCTCAACTCGATAACTTTCGACATTGATAAAGGGCAAACAGTAGCGCTTGTTGGTCCTTCCGGAGGAGGAAAAAGCACCTTAATGGACCTAATCCCCCGTTTCCATGATCCAAAATCGGGAAGCATTAAAATTGATGGCCACGATTACAAGGGGCTAACCGTAGAAAGTATCAGGGCACAAATGGGAACCGTTAATCAAGAATCTTTTCTATTTAACGACACCATTTTTAATAATATTGCATTTGCAAAACCAGATGCCACAATGGAAGAAGTTATTGCTGCAGCAAAAATTGCAAATGCGCACGATTTTATCGAAAATACAGAAAATGGTTATCAATCTTTTGTTGGCGACAGGGGGAATAAACTTTCGGGAGGTCAGAAACAGCGTGTGTGTATTGCCAGAGCGGTATTGGCTAATCCGCCAATCATGTTGTTAGATGAGGCCACTTCAGCCTTAGACACAGAATCGGAAAAATTAGTTCAGGATGCCTTGAACAACCTGATGAAAAACCGCACCTCAATTGTAATTGCCCACCGTTTAAGTACCATACAACATGCCGACAAAATTGTTGTTATAGATAAGGGCAACGTAGTGGAAACTGGAAGCCATAATGAATTAATGAATAAAAATGGTTTGTACAGGCGCTTAATTGATATGCAGGCCTTTAACGACTAAATATTTAGATGAGGAGAGTACTATTTTTTATGCCTGATAACCCGCTAAAAAAAAATGCGGGCAATAGAACCAGGGCTCTAAGCATGTTAGCTTACTTTAAATCAAGAAATTTTGAAATTGATTTTGTAAGCGAGTATTTTACCGGGCTTTGGAATGAGGCAGATATTAAAGCATTTGAGCAAGCAGGCCTGGCCAACAATACTTATGTAATTAAAAAAAAACCTTCTAAAAAAAATATACTCTATTATCTCCTCTTTTATAAATTGCCAAATTTCTTCTATCAGAATAAGGCCTGGTTCTTTCCGCTTCAATTCCCTGAATTGGTGACCTTGAGATTTAAAAGGGCTTTCAAAAAGATTTTAAAAAACAATGATTACGATTACATATTGATCAACTACGCCAGTTGGGCTACATTGGTAGAGAACAACCCTTTAACAAAAAAATCAATAAAAGTAATTGATACGCACGACTTTATAACCGCTCAACTTCAAAAAAGGAATAATATCGGCCAGTCCTTCAAAGAAGAAATCAGGAGAATTTCTTTATTCGATATTGCTTTAGCCATTTCTGTCGAAGAACAGTATATCTTTAGCCAATTCTGTAAAAATAGGGTGGTATTAGCGCCAATGATGCTTGATAGACCAAAAAGCATTTACTCTACTAATGAAAAGTCGTTTGATCTGATATATGTAGCGAGCGATAATGTACATAATCAAAAAGCCGCCAATTGGTTTTTTAATGAGGTTTACCCGTTGTTACCAGGTAACATACAGATTTGCGTAATTGGACAAATAAACGAACACCTTTCTATAAAGGCAACTAATATAGTTGCTGTAAACTTTGCTGAAGATTTATCAATTTATTACCAAAATGCGAAAGTAGCCCTATGCCCTATGCTCACGGGCACAGGAACCAAAATAAAAGTAGTAGAAGCGCTATCTTATGGCTTACCGATAGTTTGTAATACCAGAGGCATTGATGGGCTGATCAACAAAACCGACAATGGCTGTTTAGTGAGTGATGATCCCGTTGAATTTGCAAACAATATCATAAAACTATTAACAGACGAATCGGAATACAAAATACAGGCAGAAAATGCATCGACTGCTTTTAATATCAATTACGAAAAAGAACACTGTTATAAACAACTCGACACTGTTTTCAAATAGTTTAAATCACATCACATTATGAAAAAGGTTGCCGTTATTGTCCCTATATATAAAGAAATAACCTATTTGGAGGATATATCACTACAACAGTGTTTCAAAGTTCTTTCTAAATCGCATCCAATTTTTTGTATAAAACCCGCCTCTTTAAATTTAAACACCAAGTACCGGTTTAATAAATTCGTAAATTTTGATGATGCCTATTTTAAAGATATCGCCGGCTACAACAAACTGATGTTATCCGGAGCATTTTATGAAGAATTTTTAGACTATGAATATATCCTGATCTATCAATTAGATGCTTTTGTTTTTAAAGATGACCTAAATATCTGGTGTGAAAAGAACATAGATTATGTTGGCGCCCCATGGCTCAGACACCAATATCCTGATATGATCAAAGCAGTAAAAAATAGAGTTTTGGGTTACATACACCGAAAATTTGATATTAAGGAAAAAAATACGCTTGCTCCAACTGATATCCAGCGGGAGTATAAAGTTGGAAATGGAGGTTTATCTTTGCGTAAAACACAGCTATTTTATATTTTAACTGAGCGCTTTCAAGAAAAAATAAAAGAATATTCCTTGAATACAGCAACCAACTTTAACGAAGACGTTTTTTGGAGTATAGAAATAAATAGGAAGAAAAAAATCTTAAGGATCCCCTCCTATAAGGAAGCTGTATATTTTGCTTTTGAACTACCTGTTAACAGAGGCTTTGAACTCACCAACAATACGCTGCCCTTTGGATGTCATGCCTGGAACAAAAACCTGGATGTGTGGAGACCCATATTTAAAGACTTTGGGTATGCTATCTGATCTGTTTAAAATTCAATTTGAAATACCAATAGTTAATACAACAGATTGCCAAAAACACTTTTGATAATCAATTGATTACACATATAACTCATATTAACTTAAGCAGTTTATGCGAAATTCTACCAGCGAAAACAAAGTTAAGGCCATTGCACTTTATTTGCCACAGTTTCATCCTTTTAAAGAAAATGATGAGTGGTGGGGAAAAGGCTTTACTGAATGGACAAATGTTACCAAATCAAAACCCAAATTTAAAGGGCACTATCAGCCGCATTTGCCAACAGATTTAGGTTTTTACGATCTTAGACTATTGGATACCATGATTGAACAGGCTGCTATGGCCAAAGCATATGGTATTTATGGTTTCTGTTTTTATCATTATTGGTTTAATGGCAAGCTTTTGATGGAAAAACCGCTGGAGCAAATGCTAACATCCAAAAAACCTGATTTCCCATTTTGTTTATGCTGGGCAAATGAAAACTGGACCAGACGTTGGGATGGATTGGAAGCTGATGTTTTGATTAAACAAGATTATAATTTAAAAGACGACCTTGAACATATTCAATACCTGATACCATTTTTTAAAGATGAAAGATATATTAAAATAGATGGAAAACCGGTATACATAATGTATAGGTCTGAACTCCATCCAAATATTAATGAGGCTGTAGATATTTGGCGGACAGAGGCAAAAAAAGCAGGTTTTGAAGATCTGTATTTAATCAGAGTGGAAAATTTTAAACGAGATTTCGACCCAAAAAATCATGATTTTGATGCTAGTATGGAGTTTGCTCCAGATTTCTCTATCGAACTTCAGAAATACAGCAAGAAAAACCTAATTAATCATTTCTTCAGAAAATTACTGCATAAGAGCACTATAAAAGAAAGTGGATTACTTGCAAACAAAATATTCGACTACGAAGAAATAGCTGATAAAATGGCCAAAAAGGAGCCAAAGAAATATAAATACTATCGTTCAATTTTTCCAAGTTGGGATAATTCTGCTAGAAGGACTAAAGATGCAACAGTGTTTGTTAATTCAAGTCCAGAGAAATTTAAAGAATGGGTTACAAAAACAGCGGCATACACAAATGAAAATTTTAACGGAGAGGAGCGCTTGTTATTTGTAAACGCATGGAACGAATGGGCAGAAGGTTGCCATTTAGAACCAGATCAAGAATACGGTCACCGCTACTTACAGGCACTAAAAGAAGGTTTGAGCTAAATTATTATTATAGAAATCTGCTTAATTTGAAAAAGCTGTAAGCTTTTAAGGCTGTAAAAGCCAGATTAAACTTCGATTGTTTTAAAAAAAAAACTATAGTTTTCTTCAGCTCATATCTATACTTGTATAAAGATTTATCAAGTAGTTTATTCTTAAAATAAACTACTGTATTAGACCATTTATCCTGCTCAAAGCCAATGTCTTTTAACCTAGAACTAATGCCGCCAGCATTAAAAAAGGACACTATAATCGGCACATAATGCATTTGGTAACGAGAGGCACAGTATATATTGAAATCGTGATCCGCTAAAACTTTATACTGAATATTATAAAGTTTATGCTCAAAAATTTCTTTTGAATAAAAGATACATTGATGGCAAATATTAGATGTTAACAAATCTGCTATAGAAGTCTCTCCCTTATAAACCTCACCATTCTTTGCCCATGATGTATCCCCAACAATCTTTACATTACCATAAACAAACTTGGCGCTTGTCTTATTCAGTATTTTGCTCATGTCGGCTAACACATCTTCATTATAAAGAAGATCGTCACTTCCTAAAAAAAATAGCCATTTAGCATCGGCTATTTGAATGCCTTTATTCATAGCATCATAAACACCTTGATCCTGCTCTGAAAAAAAATAAATTCTATCATCATTAATTCCTTCAACAATAACCCTGGTGTCATCAGTAGACGAACCATCCATAACTAGAATTTCAAAGTCTGTGAACGTTTGCTGCTGCAATGTTTTTATACAATTTTTGATTGTTCCTACGGAGTTATATGTTGGAATTATGATACTAAAAAACTTCATCCTACCTTTTATTAAATATAGTCTTTTTTAAGTTCCGTCTATCTCTTTTTAAATTTATCGATAAACACATCCAAATTGACTTAAACAATCCTTGCCTAAATATTTTACTTAAATCTTTTGAGACGCTAAATATACTGAGATATGGCAGCCCTTTGTAGTGATCTGTTACAACAAGGTTAAAATTCTTTTTTGAAGCTTCTCTCAGTTCAATTATCTTTCTGCCAAATTTTATTTCGCTTGTCAAATCAAACCTATTGGTAATCCATTTTAGAAACTGGATATACCCAACAAGGAGAAGTTTCTTTTTTTTTGTAGCTTGAGCAGACACATTCTCATCACTGTAACGCCACTTTACTTTTGGACCTGCTATAGTATATAATCCTCTATCATAAGCAAAATTTATAGATGTTGCCCAATCGCTAGATTGCGCTTGTGCGAAATTTACAAACCCATCGAGCTCAGTATATTTTTCTTTTTTAAAAATATGGTCGGGCATTGAATTGCCACGTTTCCATAAAAGAATATTGATGGCCAAATCCATTGCATTCTCAATTGTAGGACTATCTTCGGCAGCAGACAAAAAATTATTATTCTTATCTATAACACAAGTATTAAACCGATACACATCATAGAAACCATTAGTGAGGCTAACGGTTTCATAAAATTTTTCAACACAAGTATCATCGGCAATATCATCATCTGAAAACAACCATAGCCATCTTTCTTTCCTTGTCCTTGACACGCATCTTTCCCATTGTTTCACTAAATTGATTCCCCCTAAATTTTTATCAAATCGATAATAATCTAGAGGCATCTTATCTTCATATTTTTTGCAAACAGAAAATATATCATTTGGGCTACAATCATCGCCCACATAAACATTAAAGTTCTTGTTGGTCTGACTGGCTAATGAATTTAAAGCTTCTTCTAAATATGTAATCTTGTAAGCGGGTATTACTATTGCCAGATCCATGATTTGATTTCTATATCACCGTAAGGCATTTTAGTTAAGATGCCGAAACTATATTTTTATAACTTTTTACTTTTTGTATAGATAAAAGACACCAGAATCACCTTTCCCAAGTCTATTTAATTCTTTTGCTCTATTTTCAAAACCTTCTATTTGAGTATTGTTAAATAATTTTTCAACCGGATAAAAACCATAATTATTTTCTTCTGTAAATAAAGGTATATCTCTCTTATAAAATTCACTTCCCCAAAACTGAAAACTAGTAGAATCAAACATAGAGTGCTTAATCTCGAAGCCATTGGTTTCTGCCAAAATAGTGATGCTTTTCACAGTATGCAAAAAGTAATGTCTAGGTGCATCCAACTGAACCCAATTATGCTTGTATTCCTCCCAGGCAGTCGCTAACAAAGGGACTCCGAGTACTAAACAGCCATTCTTTTTTAGTAAATCATAGCAGTCTTTAATAGTCTTATGTTGCTGATCAATATGCTCTAACACATGATGCATGGTAATTACATCATACGAATTACTTTGAAGATCTGTCAATTCCTTTTTCAGAATTTTTACACCAAAATCATATTTAATTTCCTGGGGAATAAACTTATCTATACCACTAACATTTTTAAATCCTTGATTAAATAATTCACATATCAATCGTCCTCTTCCGCATCCCACATCTAAAATTCTATAATTTATTTTAGCATTTACAGGCTTTAGATGTTTTAGTATATCTAGGTTCTGTCCGTATTTTTTTTTCAACCTCATTTCCGCAAATAGCCGTTTAAAAAATGGTAGTCTTCTGAGTTTGGGGATTTGCTGAGTAAATGAATAATAGTGTGGAGGATAATATTTTTCAATGTTTGACGGTAATTCGGTAATTTGTAAGCAACCACAAGACGAACATTGTTGATAGCTGAATTTGTCTCTAAATCCAAACATCATTTCGGCCACCATATAATTTTCAATGGTAAATGGAGCATGGCATATTCTGCAATTTTCAGAATAATACGCTTTGTCTTCGTCTCTCATTAAGTTTTATTCTGTTCCAATTTAATAGTTTGCTAAAAATAGTCAAATCTTATACAAGATTGCCATTGTCTAATTTTTCTTTCAATATTAAGAACTTCTATAATTCTATATCTAAAAAATTTACTCTATCACTCTAACATTCTTTTCATTAACAAAATTTAAATATTTTTTAAATCACAAGAATTACTTCCTTTTAACATTTGCTTAACTATGTGCAACAATAAAGATAAAAATCGGTGTTTCTTTTTTTTGTAAAATTGCAGCGATGACAAAAATTAAAAACTACGACTTTATAGATACCATGAGGTTTATCTCGATGATTGGTATTGTAATGGAGCATAGTTCTCCATTTTTAGGACTACAGCTTATCTCTCTCCCTGATAAAATTATACAAATAGTATCTTTACAGTTCATTAAATTCGGAACTATTGTATTTTTCATCTTGGCTGGCTTTTTAATAGGGGACAAATTTCATCAATATACTACAAAAGAGTATTTGGGCAGAAGGTTGCAAACTACAATAAGGCCATGGCTGTTTTGGGTAGCTATATTCTTAGTCCTTTTCTATATCAATCAAGCTGTACTTTATTTTAAAGGATCTGATCAGGTTGGTATTAGTCATCCGCTTGCCTATTTAATAGACAGGTTTCACTTTATTCTTGTTTATACAAGTTTTTGGTTTATTATAAACTTTATGTTTTGTATTACCATCTTATTGTTATTTCGAAAATATATGTATAATCTCGGCTTTGGAATAATTTTGGGAATATTTTCATTGTTTTATTCAGTCAACGTTTATTTCGATTGGATACCCACTAGTCATACAACAGCTTTATTAGGCTTCATTTTTTATTTGTGGCTCGGAGTAATTATGCATAAATATATTGCTTTGTTTAATAAATGGATAAATAATAGATCTTTCGCTTTAATATTTTCTTTAGTGATCATTACTTTTATTTTATCTTGTCTAGAAACACTTGGTTTAATGCAACTTGGAATAGTAGACTCACTAAATACCTTGCGAATTACAAACATTCTTTATTCGTTTGCCTCATTCCTTTTTTTATACAGATTCTGTAATTTTAAGTCTATAGAAAAATTAAGACCAAGATCAATGACTTTTGGAATCCATCTTATACATCACATTTTGATTCTGATTTTTCTACCAATGATCTTACAACCTTTAAAAATATCATATCAATCTGAGTCAGCCTGGAGTTTATTTTATATGCAATTTTTAATCTTCATTTTGATATATGGAACTAGCTATATAATTGTTTATTACATCGGTAGGTCTAAATGGAAATGGGTAGTTGGGCAGTAGCCTATACCGAAACAAATTATGGATAACTATTAGCATATTAAAAGAGCTTCAATAAAGATTTGAAGCTCTTTTAATATCAGTGTATGTAAAATATTTACTGGATAATAACATTAAAACTGAGGTATTTCAGTCTCCTGCCTTAAGGCAAACAAATTCAGGGTTTTGTTTTATAAAGATACCCTTCAATTCCTTCAGAGTGATAGCCCGGATAACTGCCAGAAACTGTTGTATAGTAATGATCCGTGCCATTATAATATCTATATAATGGTACTGTTCCTGAAAATTGATATTTATAAAGATATCCAACAACTCCTTCGGAGTGATAGCCTGGATAATTACCATTAGTAGTTGTATAGTAATGGTCTGTCCAGTTATAAAAACAATACAGCGGAACAGTATTATTTGTTTCTTCTTTATATAAATAACCCTCAATTCCTTCGGAGTGATAGCCTGGATAACTACCATTAGTTGTAGTATAATAATGCTCCGTCCAATTATAAAAACGATATAAAGGGAATGTTTCATAGACTAAGTTAATCTGTCTATCAGCAATATATTTTTCAACTGCCGCCTTTACCTCTGCTTTTTTAACCAGATCAGTTATAAATTCATAAATGGGAACAGACCTATTTATACCAATCAATGATGCATTATTAACATTAATACTTTTTTGCCAAGTTACTAAATTTATAGACTGAGAAGTATTTCCTAGCGCATCTCCAGAAAAGCTAGTTCCCGAATTATCACCACCATAAAAAGTCCCCCTAAATAATTTCTCCGTAGTCTCGTTTGAAATTGTTGTTTTTTCTTCTTTAGTTAAATCTGTACTTAGATCAATACTAAATATTTTCGCGATACCTAAAGAGAATCCAGCTTTTATTGCCTTTAATTTTTTTTCAAAAGTCGCTTCTTTAACAACAGACCCTCTATAGTCATATTTCAAACGTCCGCCTATGTCGATACCGAGTAGGATATGGGTTCCATACGTTTGCACGATTTGCTCCGCACTGTAATTAGATAAGAATATTTTGGTGTATTATTAAAATACGGAATTTCAAATGGCTTGCCCGTTGCATGATTGAGTTTCATTTGAGAAATATCAGAGAGTTCGTTTTTAAAAGCACTTAATTCAGGTTTAATGTTGCTATACTTTGCTCTTGGTGCAAAATTGCTGTAACTAGGTAGAACATCATTCCATAAGTAAATCTGTTTTGCATAAAGAAAAATAGAATCAAGTGTAAATTCAGTTCTTGTTCCAGTAATTGGCGAAACAATTTCTTCGTCCGTTAGATCGGTTGGCTTATCCTTTTTACAGCTTACGTAAGCTACTGCGATAAATAAAATAATAATCTTATTCTTTTAGAATACAGCGTATGTATTATGTTATAAATTTTCAATTTTTAAACGTTAAAGGTTAATGGTTAATTAAAATGCAACGACTTATTTGATATGATTAATTTTTTACAAAAAAAATTCTCACATGAAACACTAATTTTATTTACTAAATTTGACAGTCCCTAAATATCTTTATTGATAAATAAATGTACAATAAGTATATAATAAAATATACATGAAAATTAACATTTCTCAACATGTTGGATATAGGGACCACCTTAAGAAGGTATAGAGACAAGTATGATTATACACAGCAGTACGTTGCTGATGTGATTGGAATTAGTAGGGTTGCCTACAGAAAATGGGAAAACAATGAAGTAGATTTTTCATTATCTCAACTCAACAAAATTGCCGAAGTATATGATATACCGATCCATGAGATCATCATCCAATCTGATTTTAGAAAGAATAAAATAGTTTCTCTCCAACTAAAAAGGGCAACGGCGTTATTGATGCTGTTTGTTATTATATTTCTAGGTTAATCGAATTCATAGTCCTGATAATCTTTCTATAAATATCAAATACTAATGCCGATCTTTTTAAGGTTGATATAAAGGCATAAAAAAAGTGGCCTTTTTGAGGCCACTTTAAATTCTATATCTTAAAAATGATTACAGCTTTCTAGCTACTTCTACTTGCTCGTATGCTTCTACGATATCGCCAACTTCGATGTTATTAAAGTTCTGAATGTTTAAACCACACTCGTAACCTTTATTCACCTCTTTAACATCATCTTTAAAGCGTTTTAATGATGCCAGTTCACCTGTGTACACTACAACACCATCTCTAACGATACGGATCTTGCTGTTACGGGTAATCTTACCATCCAGTACCATACAACCTGCAATGGTACCCACTTTAGTAATTTTGAAAGTCTCGCGGATCTCAACGTTCGCTACAATTTTCTCTTCAAATTCTGGATCCAACATACCTTCCATTGCCGACTTAATCTCGTTGATTGCGTCGTAAATAATAGAATATAAACGGATATCAATCTGCTCTGCTTCAGCAAGTTTACGTGCACCAGTTGATGGACGAACCTGGAAACCGATGATAATCGCATCTGAAGCCGAAGCCAACAATACATCAGATTCTGAAATCTGCCCAACACCTTTACTGATAATATTAATCTGGATCTGTTCAGTAGACAGTTTCAATAATGAATCAGCTAATGCTTCGATCGAACCATCCACATCACCTTTAACGATAATGTTAAGCTCTTTAAAGTTACCGATAGCCAAGCGACGGCCAATCTCATCCAAGGTAATATGTTTCTGTGTACGTAATCCCTGCTCGCGTTGTAACTGCATACGTTTGTTAGCAATATCACGTGCTTCAGTTTCACTTTCTAAAGCATTAAACCTGTCGCCAGCTGTAGGTGCACCCTGCATACCCAAAACCTGTACCGGTTGTGATGGTCCTGCCGATTCAACTTTAGCACCACGCTCGTTGGTTAACGCCTTCACACGTCCGCTATAACTACCCGCCAGAATTGGATCTCCAACTCTTAATGTACCAGCCTGAACCAGTACCGTAGTTACAATACCACGCCCTTTATCCAATGCCGATTCAATAACAGTACCTGTAGCTCTCTTATTTGGATTTGCCTTAAGTTCTAATAATTCGGCTTCTAATAATACTTTATCTAAAAGTAGATCAACGTTTAAGCCGCTCTTGCTTGAGATTTCCTGTGATTGATATTTACCACCCCAATCTTCAACCAAAATATTCATTACCGATAACTGCTCACGTACTTTATCTGCATTTGCACCTGGTTTATCTACTTTAGTAAAAGCAAATACCAATGGTACACCTGCTGCTTGTGCGTGATTAATCGCCTCTTTTGTTTGAGGCATCACCGCATCATCTGCAGCAATAACAATAATGGCAATATCGGCAGCCTTGGCACCACGTGCACGCATCGCTGTAAAGGCTTCGTGACCTGGTGTATCTAAGAAAGTAACTTTTTTACCGGTTGGTGTAGTTACCATATAAGCACCAATGTGCTGGGTAATACCACCTGCCTCACCGGCAACCACATTTGCCTTACGGATATAATCCAGCAATGAAGTTTTACCGTGATCGACGTGACCCATAATCGTCACAACCGGAGCTCTTTCGATTAAATCTTCTTCATTGTCTTCCTCTTCTATTACGTTTTCTTCATCCTCATCTGGTTTAACGAATTGAATTTCGTAACCAAACTCGTCAGCAACGATAGTTAAGGTTTCAGCATCTAAACGCTGGTTAATGGAAACAAACATGCCAAGGCTCATACAAGTACCAATAATCTTGGTAACGGGTACATCCATCATGCTCGCTAATTCATTAGCCGTAACAAATTCTGTTACTTTTAATATTTTCGATTGTGATTCAAGCTCGTTTGCTGCCTCTTCTGCATTATAAGCTACATCATCACGTTTCTGACGACGTAATTTAGCGCGCTGTGCAAATTTACCAGATTTACCTGCTCCACTTAAACGGGCAAGTGTTGCCTTGATCTGATCTTGAATTTCTTTCTCAGTAGGTTCTTCTTTAGGTCCGCTTGGTGTAGCATTTCTATTTTGGAAACCTGGCCTGTTATTATTATTGTTGTTTCTATTTCCCTGATATGGCGTTCCACCCTGTCCGGCTGGTCTGTTGCCCTGGTATGGCGTACCGCCACCTGGCCTGTTGCCTTGGTAAGGTGTACGAGGTTGCCCTGGCGTACCGGTTTGACCTTGTCCCTGACCCTGACCTGCAGGATTGTTCTGTCCTTGCTGGCCTTGACCTCCATGTTGACCTGGCTGGCCTGGAGCTCCTGGTGTTTTCTTGCGTTTACGCTTACGTTTAGCCGCTTCACTATCGCTAGATGATGCCACCGGACCGTTTCTTCTATCCGGCACTGTTGGTAAAACAATTTTACCAATAATATTCGGACCTGTTAATTTAACAGTACGTGCTTTAATTACCTCTGGCTCGTTGCTAACCGGTTTTACTTCAGCTGGTTTTTCTTCCGCTTTCGGTTGTTCAACTGGTTTTACTGGCTCAGGTGCTTTAACCACTGGCGGTTCTACAACAGGAGCTGATGCAACTGGTGTTTCTTCCTTTTTAGCCTCAACCGGTTTTTCTTCCATTTTTGGTTGTTCAACTGGTTTTACAGGCTCGGGTGCTTTCGCAACCGGTGCTGGTGTCGCAGCAGGTGTTTCTTCTTTCTTCACCGGGCGTGTTTTCGAGTTAAGATCATTTAAATCGATCTTTCCTACAATTTTAACCCCTGGCAATCCGGTTTCTTCAACCTTATCTTCTGCCTTAGTTTCTTTTACTGGCTCTACTGCTGCCGCAGGTGGTGCTGGTGCTGGCGCTGGCGTTTCTACCTTTGGCGTTTCTACAACCTTTGGTTTTTCTACCGTTGGAGGCGTAAATGATTGAGCATTTTTGATTAAAATCTCTTCATTTTTCTCAAAATCGGTATTCTTCTTCGGCGCTTCTACTGGCTTTTCAGTTTCAGGCTCGTCACGACGTATTTTACCAATCACTATTTGTTTGGCTTCTTCTCTTACGATCTTATCTCCCTGATACTCTTTCAATAAGGCATTATACATGTCTCCCGTAAGTTTAAACATAGGGCTTTTCTCGGCAGAGAACCCCTTTTTGTTTAAAAACTCAACGGCCGTACCCATGCCTATATTAAGTTCTTTAATAGCTTTAATTAAAATGATTGGTTTGTCGTCTGACATTTAGCTCCTGTTATTGTTTTTTATTTAATACAAAAGTAGTGTTTATTTGGCAATTACACCACTTATTCAAATTCTGACTTCAAAATTTGAACCACTTCTTTAATGGTTTCCTCTTCAAGGTCGGTGCGCTTCACTAAATCTTCTACTGTAAGTGCTAATACACTCTTAGCAGTATCGCAACCGATAGCCTTTAATTCATCAATGATCCAGCTATCAATCTCATCTGAGAATTCTTCTAAATCTACATCCTCATCACTCTCTTCACCAGCTTCACGGTACACATCAATTTCGTAACCGGTTAATTTACCAGCCAGTTTAATGTTGTGTCCGCCACGTCCGATGGCCAATGAAACCTGATCTGGTTTTAAGTAAACCGATGCATGTTTGGTTTCATCATCCAGTTTAATGGAAGTAATTTTTGCCGGGCTTAAAGCACGGGTAATGTACAATGAAATATTATTGGTAAAATTAATCACGTCAATGTTTTCGTTTTTCAATTCGCGAACGATACCATGGATACGGGATCCTTTCATCCCCACACATGCACCAACCGGATCGATACGGTCATCATACGATTCAACCGCAACCTTAGCACGCTCTCCTGGCTCACGTACAATCTTTTTGATGGTGATTAAACCATCAAAAATTTCCGGAACTTCCTGTTCGAACAGGCGTTGTAAAAATTCTGGTGCTGTTCTTGAAATGATAATTTTCGGATTCGCATTGATCATTTCTACCTTAGAGATTACTGCTCTCACAGAATCTCCTTTTTTGAAATAATCTGCAGGAATCTGTTCAGTTTTAGGCATTAAAAGTTCGTTACCTTCATCATCTAAAACCAAAGTTTCTTTTTTCCAAACCTGGTAAACCTCACCGGTTACGATTTCGCCTACTCTATCTTTATATTTTTTGAAAATCTCGTCTTTCTCTAACTCCAATACTTTAGAAACCAAAGTTTGGCGTGCAGCTAAAATTGCCCTACGGCCAAAACTTTCTAAGGTAATCTGTTCAATATAATCATCGCCAACTTCTAAAGTGCTGTCTAATTTAGAAACTTCAGCAAGTTCGATCTCCAGATCATCATCCTCAGAAAAACCATCTTCCATTACTTTTCTCGTTCTCCAGATCTCCAAATCTCCGTTATCTGGATTCACGATCACATCACAGTTCTCGTCTGTTCCGTATTTTTTACGCAACATGCTACGAAAAACCTCTTCCAGCACACTGATCACCGTTGGGCGATCTATATTTTTGAAATCTTTAAACTCTTGAAAAGAGTCGATCAAATTAATTGTTGTAGTACTCATTTTTACTTAAATGAAATTAACACACTTGTTTCTAATATATCATTAAACGGAACAACTGTTTGAATTGCTACCGCCTTTTTACCTTTTTCTTTAACCGATTCTTCAATCAGCAGGTTATCTTCTGTTACTTCCAGCAGTTTTCCTTCTTTCTTTAATCCCTCTTTGAGTTTAATACTCACAGTGCGGCCAATATTTTTATTGTATTGACGGATTAATTTTAGCGGTTCACCCACTCCTGGTGAAGAAACTTCTAAATTATAAGCCTGTTCTATTGCGTTTTCTTCTTCGAGATGAAAACCAACATGCCTGCTTATGGCCACACAATCCTGGATGCTAATGCCTTCGTCGCCATCAACATGAATTATAAGCTTATTGTTTGGCAACATCCTTACTTCAACCAAAAACAGTTCTGGCCGATCTGCTATTTTTTCCTCAACGAGGGCTGCAACTCTCTTTTCTACCTGCATATTTTAACCTGATTTCATAGAAAAAGGGGACACGGTCCCCTTCTCTTTTCTTCGATTACGATGCAAATGTAGTAAATTTTTAAGAAAAATCAAACAGTTACTGTAATTATTATGCTGATTATTACCGCTTAAGTGTTTGTCTTTGTGCCTGTAAGTTGTGCCTCGCATTGCCAGAGATCAGGTTCCCCACCGTTGCAAACTTTATACCTATATAACTTTCCACCACATAATCTTTCCCTTTTACGAAGGGCTGATCAGGGCTAAAAATTACGGAATCGCCACTAACCTTAACCTTCCCGGGCATTTCCAGTTCATCTTGAATACTGTCCAGATCGCCAGGTTTTATTAAAACCGAAATCAGATTAAGTGTATCTGCATTAGCCTTATAGGCGTTTTTAACCTGTAAGAGACTCGCCTCATCAATATTTTTAATTATTATTGATAAACTATCTCTGGAAAACTTAATGATTGGTTTGTTGTTTGTATTCGAACATGAAAGTGCAAATACGGCAACAGCAATCATAGCCAGGTATTTAAAAAAGCATTTAAACATTTACAAAAATAACAATTATGAGATTTATTATCGAAATCCTTTTAATGGGATTAGCCTTTTTTATTGGCGCAAGATTGGTGCCTGGTGTAACTATTGATGGTTATGGAAATGCCATTATAGCCGCAGTATTGATTGCATTGGCAAACTCAACCATCGGATTCATTTTAAGGCTATTAACATTTCCTGTTAATTTTCTAACGCTCGGGCTCGTATCCTTTATCATTACTGTTTTAATGATTTTATTGGTGGATAACATGATGACCTCTTTTAATACCTCCGGATTTATCGCCGCGGCATTCTTAGCTATCGTTGTGGCTTTAATTAAAGCAGTATTTAGTGCGGTGGTAGGAGAAAAGGATTAAATTCGGAATCTTAAGTTTGGAGTGCATTGCGCTTAAACTTAAAGGGGAGTTTTGAGTTGGGGGTTTGGATCAACAATTCCAAGCTCCCAACTCCAGGCTCACAACTAACGGATCACTTCCCTCGAAATTACCATTTTCTGAATTTCAGAAGTACCCTCGTAAATTTGGGTAATTTTAGCGTCACGCATCAGGCGTTCTACGTGGTATTCCTTTACAAAACCATAACCACCATGTACCTGCACAGCTTCGATGGTTACATCCATCGCCACCTTAGAGGCAAATAACTTGGCCATAGAACCTGCCTGTGTATAGGGCTGACCCTGATCTTTTAACCATGCGGCTTTATATACCAGTAACCTTGCGGCTTCAATTTGGGTTGCCATATCGGCCAGTTTAAAAGCGATGGCTTGGTGCTCAGCAATCGGTTTTCCAAAAGATTTACGTTCTTTGGCATATTGTGTAGCCAGTTCAAAAGCACCCTGTGCAATGCCCAAAGCCTGGGCTGCAATACCGATCCGGCCGCCCTCCAGCGTTTTCATGGCAAATTTAAAGCCGAAACCATCGTCACCAATCCTGTTTTCTTTGGGTACCTTAACATCATTAAACATTAAAGAATGCGTATCAGATCCGCGGATGCCCAATTTATTTTCTTTTGGTCCGATGGTAAAACCTTCCATTCCTTTTTCCACAATAAAAGCGTTTATACCCTTATGCCTTAATTCAGGATGTGTTTGCGCAATTACCAGATAGGTTGATGCAGTATTGCCATTGGTAATCCAGTTTTTGGTACCGTTTAGCAAATAATAATCACCCTTGTCTTCCGCAGTTGTGCGTTGTGAGGTGGCATCAGAACCAGCTTCGGGCTCCGACAAACAGAAGGCCCCGATTTTTTCTCCAGCAGCTAACGGCTTTAAATATTTTTCTTTTTGGGTTTCGTTACCATACGCTTCCAATCCGTAGCAAACCAGCGAATTGTTTACCGAAACCACAACAGAGGCAGAGGCATCGATTTTAGAAAGCTCTTCCATTACCAGAACATAAGAAATGGCATCGAGTCCGCTACCATTATATTTTTCGCTCACCATCATCCCCAAAAACCCAAGTTCTCCGAGTTTTTTCACTTGTTCGGCAGGAAATTTCTGGTGTTCATCACGTTCGATTACCCCAGGCTTTAATTCTTGCTGCGCAAAATCACGTGCAGCCTGCTGGATCATTAACTGTTCTTCACTTAATTCAAAATGCATAACATTTATGTATAAAAGGTTAGTAAGTCAAATGTAGCATTTCTGTTCGAAATTACTATGGCTGCATAGCAATTTATTTTGTCGGCCGGTATATTTATGATTTGTTAGGCAATCATAAAAAATATTGTCCCCCTTAAAATGAAAGTATTCGTAACAATAGGCTTTGTGTTCATGTAAGATTATTATTTTTGTTAAATGAACTTAGGGCAGCAAATATTATTTTTCTTTAGTGCCCTGGGCGCATTTAATGGCTTTATCATTAGCGCATATCTGTTATTCTTCAAAAAGCCAAAATCTACACCTTCTTTTTTTCTTGGGCTTTTGCTTGTTTCTCTTTGTGTAAAGATCAGTAAATCGCTCCTCTTTTATTTCTATCCGGCCCTACCTGGCATCTATATCCAAATAGGCATCCTGGGAAGTTCATTGGCAGGCCCATCTCTTTTTTATTTTATTCAATCTGCATTAGGCCAAGCCTCAAAGAATACCATGATACAGAAGGGAACTTATCTTTTTTGGGCTTTAGCAATTCTGATTAGCGGTTTCGTTGCACCTTATGATAACAAATCTAATGTATGGGAAAATTATATTGGGAGCATCATTTCCATACAATTTACAGTTTATGTGCTATTATCTGCCTGGTTGCTTAGGACGGTTTTTGTTAAATTCCTCAGCAAGGGAGACAGAATTTCTACAACGGAGATGTTGCTGTTATCCGTATTCATTGGCAATATAATCGTTCCGGCGGCATTTAAGTTACCTTTCTTCCCGTTTTTTAATGGCCCCTGCATTAGTGGAGCCTTATTTTTCTCCGCCGTTCTCTATCTCAACACGTTCCTGTTTATGAGCCGGCGGAAAACCAGTACTTTTTTATCTGGCCATGGGGATCTGGTCCGTTATGCCAACAAGAAGATAGCCGAAGAACAGGCCATGATACTAACAGATAAACTGCGGAGGATTATTTTGGAAGAGGAGCTTTATAAGAATCCCGATCTTAAATTAAATGATCTTGCCAAAAAAATCAGCATTTCAGGCCACCAGCTTTCGCAATTGCTTAACGACAATTTAGGCAAAAGCTTCGCTGCCTATATCAACGGCTTTAGGATAAACGAAGCTTGCGAACTCATCGTTAACGATAAGGGAATTAAGCTCGAGGCCATTGGATATGAAGTTGGCTTTAACTCCAAATCTACTTTTTACACCACTTTTAAAAAATATAAACAAACTACGCCCATGCAGTACAAGGAACAACTTTTGGCTGTTCCATCAAACTAGATGAGTCTCGTTTTATAATTCCGAACGCCCAAATCTGAGATTTAAAACCCCTTCTATATTCTTCTATTCTAGTTTTGGTTTACTCCATAAAAAACCAAACACACGAAGATGAAACCGATATTGTTATTATGCCTGTTCTTATTTACAGCGCTATTTTTAAGGGCACAGGTAATTAAGGGAAAACTGATTGATCACAAAACCAGGCAAGCCATACCCTTAGCCAATTTGATTTTGACAGATCAAAACCATCCTACGGTAATCAGATATGCCAACAGCGACACTTCTGGTTATTTCCGATTCAGCGATCTGCCAAACGGAAAATATGCCTTATCTATTAGCTTAACCGGTTATCAAAAAATGCAAAAAGAGCTGTTGATAGACGAAGATCACCCAAAGACAATAGATATGGGCGACATCTTAATGGCGGAAGATGTTAACCTACTTCAGGAAGTAACCGTAACAGGGGGCGTGCCAAATTTTAGCACACAAAACGGCCAGATTAAAATCGGTGTCGCCAACAATGTGTTTTTTAAGTCGGCATCTAATCTGTTGGACGTATTTAAAAAACTGCCCGGCCTTCAGGTTAACCAGGATGGAACCATGGTAATGGCGAGCAGGGCAACCCCAACATTATTTGTGGATGGCAGACCTGTAAACATGAATAATGATGAAATCTTATCCTATCTGGGCAGTTTATCTCCTGATATGGTCGAATCGATCGAAATGATTAACCAGCCCTCTTCCAAATACGATGGCGAATACCAGGGAATTATCGATGTAAAACTGAAGAAAAACCAGTCTTTAGGCTTAAAAGGCACGTATAATGCCCGTTTTCAGCAAAACAATTACAGTTTACTGGATAATAATCTATCCCTGGTTTTTAAAACAAACCGGTTTGTTTATGACCTAAGGCTAGGCAATACCAGCGGGAGTACCTTCTATAAGTATTATTCTTTGCAGTATTTAAGCAATACCAACGCCATGACCACCGACACCAGAACCGTTACCTCCAATCAAAACTTTAACCTACAGGCAAGGGCAACTTATGAGGTAAAAAAAGGGCAAAACCTGGAGGCTTTCGTACGTACATACCAAATGGATAGAAATGCAGTATCCGGCAATCAGCTGCTTACCCAAACCAATACCTTAGATCAAACCACTGCGCTTGTTAAAAGCGATAACAATGCCCTTCCCAAGCAATATAATTATTCAGGTGGTATCAATTACGATGCACAATTTAAGAACAGCGAACTTCACGTAATTACTTCTTTGGCCCAAATAGACAATCGACAAACAGAGGATATTCAGAACCGCAATATACTTAACGATCAGTTGATCAATTACTGGAAAACAGGATCTAAAAATGAGATTACGATCCGTGCTGCACAGACAGATTACACGCAAAAAATAGGTAAAGGAAAGTTAGAATTTGGAGGAAAATTTGCCCATACCACCACTCAGAACGACATCCGCTATGACACATTGGCCAACGCTATTTTTAACCTTGATCTGAACAGGAGTAACCAGTTCCATTACCAGGAATATATTGGCGCAGGCTATCTTTCTTACAATGAACAGTGGCGCAAATTTAATTACAGCTTAAGTTTAAGAACAGAGTATACGCGCACCGTAGCAAATTCGATCACTACCGGTAACATTACAGAAAAAAAGTATATGAAGTGGCTTCCAAGCTTAAATATTACCTACGCCATTAACGAAAATTCACAACTCAGCTTCAGTTATAGCAGACGGCTAACAAGGCCAACTTTTGCCATGTTAAACCCATTTCGGTTTTATTACAGTCCGAGGCATTACTGGATAGGCAATCCATACCTGCAACCTTCCACAACCGATCTAATTGCTTTATCTTATAGCAGAAAGAGCCTTAATATTTCGCTGAACGCAGGGAAGGAAACAGATCCAATGAGCCGCTATCCCGAATATAATCAAATCAGCAATGAGCTGATTTTTTTAGGCAGAAACCTACCCTATAGAAAATTTGCGAACCTACAGATCAGCGCTCCCATCACCATAAACAAGTGGTGGCGGACGAACAACAACATTACTTTCTATTACAACAAGGAACTAACACCTTACTTTGGAAATACCTTCGAAATACCTGTATATAGTTATATCGTTAATGGCAGTCAGGTTTTTACTTTAAAAAACTGGCTACTGGACATCAGTTATACCTACGAATCGAAAAGCGGGAATGGCCTCTATATTTTTGCCCCGGTTTACGGAATTGATTTTGGTGTGCAAAAAACATGGCTAAAAAACAGGCTCAACACGAAACTTACGCTGTATGATGCATTCGACAATATCAAAAGAAGGCTTATTTTTAGAGAGAAAAGCATTATTAATAACGATTTTTATCACTATTTCGCTGCGCAAAGATTGGTGTTTAGTTTAACTTTTAATTTTGGCAGTTCGACTTACAAAGCCAGAGAAAACAAAAAAAGCGATGAAGAGAACAGGGCCAATTAAACGAATGGCTATGTATTCCATTTCTTAAATAATACCAGAAATAAGTTCAAACAGCTTGTTGGATCCTTAACCGGTCTTTACCTGATTCAAAATGCATCACATTTACGGCATCAGCAATTTGTTTCAAAGCCTTTTTCCTGATCAAGAAATTACAACAACACTGTTCTGAAAGTAAGGATTTACATGCGTTGTAAATACAGACTAAAACCGGACCTTCATCGGACAAATTGGGTCTTGATCCGAAAAAAGTCGGATTGAGATCATTACTTTATTGTTTTTTAATGATCAATTGGAGTGATGACTAAGACGATTTGGTTTTAAAACATTAACAGCTTATTTACGCTTAAAAATGGCTAATTCATTTTCTTTAATCAGTTAAGATCATACCCTATATTAAGGGCTTGTAAGAACAAAAACACGGAGAATTATTTTATTGTGGTTCTATTGAATAAGATTTTGCATAGGCTCAGGCTGCCTAAAATCAGAATGAGAAGTACCTGTGATGAATGAATAATGGTTGAATATGCCAATCCATGTTTAAATGATATCCCGTATAATACTAACGACTGGGCAACCATCCAATGGAAAACACCAATTCCGCCCTGAACGGGTGCTGCCATGGCAAAACCAGAAAATACAATTGCCGTAAATGCGGCGTTAAAATGCAATCCGGAAGTAGCCTGAATGGAGGAAAATGCAAAATACATGGAAAGCGAATAGAAAATCCATATCCCCAATGTGTAGGTTAAAAATAATCCTTTTTGTTTTAGCTTGCTGTAGGAACCAAAGCCCTGGCGCAGGCTTACAAATGTGCGTAAGAACTTTTTACTGAATTTCTTGCGAAGAAAATAGACTGCTACGCCAATAAGTACCAATATCATTACGCCCGGTCCAACCAGCCACCAATAATTAATGGCACTTAGTTTTTTAGCGAGATTAACATAAATGGTTTCGTAAAGAAACCCGGCCACAATATCATACTGAAAAATCAGCATTGCCAATGCGGTGAGAAAGAGTACAAGCACATCAAATAGCCGTTCGGTAATGACGGTGCCTATCGAAGCAAACATGGGCACCTTTTCTGCTCTATGGATAACCGAACAACGGCCAATCTCTCCGAAGCGTGGCAAAGCCAGGTTAGCCAGATAACCGATCATCACGGCATGATAGGCATTCCAGAAACTGACATTGTAATGGATAGACTGATACAACATTTGCCAGCGCAATGCCCGTAATACATGGGCAATCCATACGGCAAATGCAGAAGTAATGACCCAAAAGTAGTTGGCGGTTTTGATTTCCTGCCAGATCTTTCCAATATTCTGACCTCTAAAAGCTAAATATAGTACCCCTATCCCGATTAAAAACAGAATAATGTACTTTAGCGCTGTCTTGAGGTCGAATGTCACAAAGTTATTTTAGCAAGTGGTTGTTATCGTCAGGAAAAACCAAAATTGGATTGTATTTTTTGGCTTCTTCTATTGGTAAGGCGCCATAAGACATAATAATCAGGATGTCGCCAAGCTGCGCTAAACGTGCCGTTGCCCCATTTAAACAGATGGTACCGGTACCGCGTTCACCTTTAATTACATAGGTTTCGAAACGCGCACCATTATTATTATTTACAATCTGCACCTTTTCATTAGCGATAATGTTAGCCGCATCCATCAAATCTTCATCTATCGTAATACTGCCTACATAATTTAATTCGGCTTGTGTTACCTTAACACGGTGTATTTTCGATTTTAATATTGTGATAACCATTCGGCAAAGTTAGCAATCAGTTTGGAGTTTCAATAACGGAAGATGTAAGAGAGATGTAATATGGAAAATGGATGATGAAAAAGGGCAACAATCAGCTACATCTTCCATTTTCCATCATTTAATGATCATATTATCAATCAACCTGGTAGAGCCTACTTTTGCGGCAACCAGGGCAACCAGGTTATTTTCATCTTTTGATTTGGCTGGTTCGAGGGTGCTGCCATTGGCAATGGTAAAATAGTCGAGTTCAACGCCATCAATATCATGGTAAAACGCTTTGGCCTTATTTTCCAATTCGGTTAATGTGTATTCATTAAAATGATCGACAACGAACTGTAGTGATTTACTCAGTACCAGGGAATGTTTACGGTCATCGGCAGATAAGTGGATATTGCGGCTGCTCATGGCCAAACCATCGTCTTCCCTAATAATCGGGCAGGTGATAATCGAGATGGGCAGTTTAAAATAAGCCAGCATATTTTTGATCATCAACACCTGTTGAAAATCCTTCTGACCAAACATGGCTACATTAGGCTCAACGGCATCAAACAGTTTTTTTACAATCTGTGTTACGCCTTGATAATGACCTTTCCTAAATTCGCCTTCCAGTAAAAACTCGGCATTGCCCAAATCAATATGCCAGGCCTCATCTGCACCAGTGGGGTACATCTCCTCTACGTTTGGCATAAATACAGCATTACAGCCTGCGTCAGCCAGCATAGCCAGGTCGTGCTCAATCGGGCGCGGATATTTTTCTAAATCTTTGGGGTCTGTAAACTGTGTGGGGTTCACAAAAATGCTGCAGATAATGATATCGGCATTTTGTTGCGCCAGTTTTATCAAAGATATATGGCCATTGTGCAGAGCACCCATAGTAGGTACCAATGCTATTTTTTTAGCTGATGCTTTTAAAGGTTTTAAAAAAGCTTTAAGCGCTGCTTTGGTTTTAAATATTTCCAATTTGGACAATCTAAATTAAAGCCGTAAAGGTGTAAATTAATCTAAACGAAACCAAACAAATGCTTGCTATATTGATAAATAGTATTATTATGCTTACCTTTGCAGCTCATTATCTTTTATTTAACTTAATATTTTCTTAGAATATGGAGATGGCAAAAACGAAGCTGCTGATTGTTACACACGAGATGTCGCCTTTCCTCGAGCTTACTAAAATTTCTGAAATCACGCGCCAATTACCGCAGGCCATGCAAGAGAAAGGATTCGAAATCCGCATCTTAATGCCAAAATTCGGTAATATCAACGAAAGAAGAAATCGTTTACACGAAGTAATCCGCTTATCGGGAATGAACATCATTATTGATGACAATGATAACCCTTTAATCATTAAAGTAGCCTCCATCCCAGCTGCACGCATGCAAGTTTATTTCTTAGACAACGAAGAGTATTTCCAACGCAAACAGGTATTTAGAGATGCCAGCGGAAAATTTTTCGACGACAATGATGAACGCACAATTTTCTTCTGCAAAGGTGCATTAGAAACGGTTAAAAAATTAGGCTGGGCGCCAGATATCGTTCACTGCCATGGCTGGATGAGCGCCTTGGTTCCTGCTTACATTAAAACAACTTATAAAAACGATCCTACTTTTAAAAATTCAAAAGTGGTTTATTCTATTTATGAGGATGGCTTTACAGAAAAATTAAATGCTGATTTCGCAAAGAAAGCAGTGATGGCAAACATGACGGAAGATGACACTAAAGCATTCTTGCCATCTGATTGCGACAGCATGCACATTGGTGCAATAACACACTCAGACGCAGTAGTTTTAGCAGATGAAAACCTGAATAAAGATGTGTTAAAATTTGTTAAAGATTCCAATAAGCCAACATTAGCTTTTAACTTAACCGAGAATTTTGAAAACTTCTATACTTTTTATGAAGAAATTTCAAACGACGAATTGGTTTCAGTTGCTTAATTAGGTATTATTATTTTAAATATGAAATTTACAAAACAAGACTTATTAACCCTGTTGATAGGTCTTTTTCTTTTTGCATCATGTAAAAACCCCGATGGTGTTGGTTTAGATGTTGATCCAAGTACTGCAATTACAGGAACCCTGGTCGTATCTGATGTAAAATCTCAACTCGTTCCAGAAACACCGGCAGTTACTTCCGAATTAAGCCGTTATCCATTAGGATATATGACTGATCCAGTTTTTGGAAAAACGGAAGCTGGCCTGGCCATGACGGTTTATCCGGTGAGTACAAGTTACGATTTTGGAACAACTCCAGTACTCGATTCGGCAGTTTTAGTTTTAAAATTTGATGAATCCAGTACCGCAACCAAGTTTTACGGCGATACCACCAATTCTAAATACAGTATCGATGTTTTTCAGCTTACAAACAAGGTTGAGAATTATAAAAGCTCAGATGTACAGGCGATTAATAATACTGTGTTAGGGAATTTTACCGGTAAAATAGCCCCAAATACCAAAGCAAAAGTATTTGATATCGTTACCGGCAAACCAGATACTTTAAAGACGGTACCTGCACAGATCAGAATTCCGTTAAACACAGCGTTTATACAGAGTAATATTTTAAACCTGGGTACCGCAGGAACAGCTACAAATGCAAAGTTTATCGAGGCATTTAAAGGTTTGTATGCGAAAGTAAATAAAACATCATCAACTGGTGTTGGGGGCATTGGCTTCTTTAATTTTACGGGTACCGACTCCTACTTACAATTGGTTTGGAAGAAAACAAACTCATCAAGCGGAAAAGATACGGCAACAGTAAACTTCCCATTAGGTGTTATAAATTCAAACAGTAAAATTATCGGCATAGCAGCAAACATTAAACACGATTATACCGGTACACCTGTGGAAACGCAAATTTCTGCTCCTGCAGCTTCATACGATGTAACCTATTTACAAGGTCTGGCCGGTGTAAAAACCAAGCTTACCTTTCCTCAGTTGTTAAATTTCACAAGCACATATGGAAAAGTAATTGTGAACAAGGCCGAATTGGTGGTAGAGCTAGGCGGTAGTGCACCTGCCTACCCTTTTAATGCCGCACAAAGACTTTCTTTATACCGTTGGGATATTGCTCATCAACCAGGCAGCATTCCTGATTATACTACTTTTACCGGCAGTACAGGCGGAGACGCACTCTTTGGGGGTTATTTTGACGCACTAAAAAACCGGTACATTTTTACGGTAACCAGTTATGTTCAGGGAATAATTGATAAAACCATAGAAGATTATGGTACATTCCTTGCGCCAACATCATATACTGATTTTCAGGTTATCCCTACTGCAACTTCTGCGGAAAGAGTAATCATCGGAGCCAGCAGCTCAACTACAAACAAGTTGAAACTGAATATCTATTATACCAAGATTAATTAATCATATTATTTCTTTTAAAAACTCCTGTTTCAAAGAACAGGAGTTTTTTTTTGCCCATAATGAAGGAGAAATTAAAAATTCATTCAAAATTCATCCAAGTCAAACGTTTGTTTAGTATGTTTACAGAATCAAAATTTACTCAAACTTATGTGTGGAATAGTAGGCTATATTGGCTACAGAGAAGCTTGGCCGATTGTATTAAAAGGTCTTAAAAGATTAGAATATCGTGGTTATGACAGTGCCGGAATTGCACTGATGAATAACAGTGGGCAACATATTTATAAAAAAGCGGGCAAAGTAGCGGTTCTCGAAGAATTTGCCGAAGATCAGGACAAATCTGGTACAATCGGTATGGGGCATACCCGTTGGGCTACCCACGGTGTCCCGTCTGACCGGAATTCTCATCCACATAGGTCGAATAACGATAAACTTTCCATTATACACAATGGGATTATCGAAAACTATGCTACGTTAAAAGAAGAGTTAACCCGCCGTGGGCATGAGTTTAAAAGTGATACAGACACGGAGGTTTTAATTCACCTGATTGAAGAAATCCAAAAAATTGAAAATATAGATTTATTGGAAGCCGTTCGTTTGGCGCTGATGGAAGTAATTGGTGCGTATGCAATTGTGATTATGGATAAAGACCATCCGGATCGTTTAATTGCGGCCCGAAAAGGTAGCCCGATGGTTATTGGCGTTGGTAAAGGAGAATATTTTATCGCCTCTGATGCAACACCAATTATTGAGTATACCAAAAATGTAATTTACCTCAACGATAATGAAATTGCGTTGATCACCAAAGATGATCTTTTGGTTAAACGTTTGGATAATGTGATTCAAACGCCATTGATTCAAGAGTTACAGTTGCAGTTAGAAATGCTGGAAAAAGGCGGTTTTGAGCATTTTATGCTCAAAGAGATCTATGAGCAGCCGCGTTCTATTAAAGATTGTATGCGTGGCCGGATCTATCCCGAAGAAGGCAAGGTTCAACTTGGTGGGATTAAAGAATTTGCAGAAAAATTAAAAAATATAGATCGGATTATCATTGTTGCCTGTGGAACATCCTGGCACGCAGGCCTGGTTGGCGAATACCTGATCGAAGAGTATGCCCGCATCCCTGTTGAGGTTGAATATGCCTCTGAATTCAGGTACAGAAATCCAATTATTACCGAAAAGGATGTGGTGATCGCCATTTCGCAATCTGGAGAAACTGCAGATACGATGGCAGCCATAGAAATGGCGAAAGAACGGGGTGCCACCATTTTTGGCATCTGTAACGTTGCAGGCGCATCTATACCGAGATTAACACATGCAGGGGTTTATACCCATGCAGGCCCTGAAATCGGGGTAGCATCAACCAAAGCCTTCACTGCACAGGTAACGGTATTGACTTTGATGGCTTTTTATATGGCCCAACAAAAGGGGACCATCACCACTTCGAAATTAATCGAGCTTTTAACAGAGCTGGATAATATTCCGGAAAAGATCCAGGTTGCTTTAGCATCTAACGACCTGATTAAGGAAGTTGCTGAAAAAATAAAAGATTCTACCAACTGTTTGTTTTTAGGTAGAGGTAGCGGTTTTCCCGTGGCACTGGAAGGCGCTTTAAAGCTCAAGGAGATCTCTTATATCCATGCAGAAGGTTATCCTGCCGCAGAGATGAAACACGGCCCTATCGCATTAATCGACGAAGAAATGCCTGTGGTTTTCATTGCTACACAAAACTCATCATACGAAAAGGTGATCAGTAACATACAGGAGGTAAAAGCTAGAAAGGGGAAAGTAATTGCCATTGTAACGCAGGGCGATACGGAGGTTAAAAAAATGGCAGATTACTGTATCGAAATTCCCGACGCGAATGAAGCATTCTTACCACTTTTGGCTACCATACCACTTCAATTATTGTCCTACCATATCGCGGTAATGAGGGGCTGTAATGTAGATCAGCCCAGAAACCTGGCTAAATCAGTAACAGTTGAATAATTTAACGCATAAAAAAAGCTACCTCTCATCAGGTAGCTTTTTTTATCATATCATCTCGCCTGTTAAAAAGGAAGATCTCCGCTTTCATCAGATGAACCGATGGTAAACTCGTCTTCAATTTTAGATTCAGAACTTTGATGTGTAGGTGCAGTTGGGCTCTGTTCAAAATCACTTTTTCTGCCCAGCATGGTAAAATTTTCGGCAACAATCTCGGTTACATACTTTTTAACTTTTTCTTTGTCTTCAAAGGATCTCGTTCTCAGCTTCCCCTCTATATAAACCAGCTTACCTTTTTGTAAATACTTGGAAGCTACTTCGGCCAAGCCACGCCATAACACAATATTATGCCACTCTGTTTGCTCTACTCTCTTACCGTCTTTGTTGTATGTTTCCGATGTAGCTAATGGAAAACTGGCTACTGTTACGCCACCGTCTAAATGTCGCACCTCAGGGTCTTTGCCTAAGTGGCCTACTAAAATAACTTTGTTAATCCCAGACATAAATATTTTTGGTTAGTTGTTTCGTTGTGTAAATATGCACCGCTTAGATGGTTAGTTACTCCATTTTAGGCTTATAAAAGTATTCCTCTATAAAATCGTGGATCACTTTTGGCTGCGGTAACTCATCTAACTCATTTAAAGAAACCCAATTAAGTTCCTTTTGTTTACTAAAGTTAAATATATAATTTTTTAATACAAAAAATTGCAAATGGATTATTTGGTGCGTTAATAAGTGCTTTTTGCTGCTGACAAATTCAACATCCACATCTTTTCCGAAAGCACTTTTTATCTGATCAATAAATACCGGGTGATGCAATTCGTAGCCTTCAGCGGTTTCCAAACTCGGAAAATCGTAAAGATGCTGCCATATATCACCCGCCTGCCTTTCTCTAATGAGCAGCCTTTCATCATCATAACAAATGAAATAATTGATATATCTGTGCTTTTGCGCCGCCTTTTTAATTTTAACCGGAAGGGAGTTTACCAAATCATGATTAAAGGCATAACAGTTTTGGCTGAGTGGGCAAATACTACAATTGGGCGATTTCGGTTTACATTGTATGGCACCAAACTCCATAATGGCCTGATTATATAGTGCAGGGTCTTTCAGGTAAAGCAGTTCGTTTGCCAAACGGTAAAACACATTTTTACCTGCCGGGGAATTGATTGCCGTATCTATACCATAATACCGGGAAAGTACCCTGAAAACATTTCCATCCACAACAGCCCGGGCCTCTCCGGAAGAAAAAGATGAGATTGCAGCGGCCGTATATTCGCCAATTCCTTTCAACTTGATCAGTTCATCATGCAGATTTGGGAAGATTCCATGGTAATCCTTCACTACAATCTGCGCAGTGGCATGCATATTCCTTCCTCTGGAGTAATATCCCAATCCTTGCCAAAGCTTTAAAACTTTCGCTTCAGTGGCATTGGCAAAATCAGTAACGGTTGGAAAATTCGCTAAAAATTTATTAAAGTACGGAAGACCTTGTTCTACTCTCGTTTGTTGTAATATAACCTCTGATAACCAGATGGTATAAGCATCATTGGTGTGCCTCCAGGGCAGATCTCTCTTGTTTATCAGGTACCAATTGATGAGTTCATTTTGAAATGTCATTACTGCAAATTACGGTCTATTTATCCGATTAAAAAAAAACTTGCAATTGGCTGATAAGTCTGGAGATAAAAAAATCATCTTTTATTTCCCTATCTCATTAAAAAGCAATACTTTTGCAACCCCAAAACAGTAGTAATATTAAAACACAATATATAATAAATAATAAAATATGACTAAGGCAGATATTATTTCAGAAATATCAACAAAAACCGGAATTGAGAAGGTTGATGTACAGGAAACAGTTGAGGCATTTTTCAAGGTTATCAAAACCAGCATGATTGGCGGTGAAAATGTATACGTTAGAGGCTTCGGAAGCTTTGTTGTTAAAAAGAGAGCGCAAAAAACTGCGAGAAATATCTCAAAAAATACTGCAATAATTATCCCTGAGCATTTTGTTCCAAGCTTTAAACCAGCAAAGGTATTTGTTGACAAAGTGAAAAGCAATTCAAAAAAAATTAACGTAGAAGCCTAAGTCTTACCGATATGAATAGCAACATCAGATCAAAACAAACCATTATTATTGGAGCGATTGTATTGCTTGTTGCATTTTTATTTACCAGAGACATTAAAGGTTTAGTAAAACCAACGGAAGAAAATGGCAAAATGCCTGCCAGTGGCCAAGTGGCCGAAGCAGCTTCTTCCTCAACTTCGTCGGCACTAAACATCGAAACTTCATCTACGGCTGCAAAAAATGTAATCAATAAAAATTTGGCTACAGATATCACAGCTTTAGAAAATACTTACAAAAATGCAAACGGTGCCGAAAAGATTGAGCTTGCAAAGCAACTGGCCCAGAAATGGGACGATGTAGAGCAAATCACTCCATCTGCACTTTATTTAGAAGTTGTTGCACAGGCCGAGCCGTCATCAAAATCATGGTTGGCCTCTGGTAATCAATTTATAAAAGCTTTTGAAAGTACACAAGATAGTATCGCGCAGCCTGCATTATTGCAGAAAGCCAATACATCTTACAAAAACGCATTAGAGAAAGACTCTACAAACATTGAAGCTAAAACAGGCTTAGGTGTAACGATAGTAAATGGCCTGGGTGCACCAATGCAAGGTATTGCAATGTTGCTGGAGGTGGTGGCTAAAGAACCTAAAAATGTAAAGGCGAATATGAATTTAGGATTGTTCTCCATAAAGTCAGGTCAGTTCGACAAAGCAATTCCCCGTTTTAACACGGTAATTGCAAGCGCTCCAACCCCTGAAGCCTATTTTTATTTAGGAACAGCTTTAGAAAATTTAGGCAGAAATAAAGAAGCAGTAAGTGCTTATTTATCAAGCAAAAAATTAGCGGCTAACCCAACCTTGTCTTCGTTCATTGATAAGAAGGTGGCTGAACTAAAGAATAAAAATTAATTAACAGATTAATAAAAACATTTAAAACTTAAAACTATGCCAAGCGGTAAAAAAAGAAAGAGACATAAAATGGCTACGCACAAACGTAAAAAACGTTTAAGAAAAAACAGACATAAGAAAAAATAGTTTCTTATTTTGATAAAGCTAATTAAACCTTATAGTAAAACACTATGAGGTTTAAACCATTTATATGATTTTTAATTATATAGGTTTAAGCTATATCAATGTTTTTTATTTACTATCCATTTGTTAAATAGGCGAAAGCCTTAAATCTGTAGCTGTTGGTAAAAGAATTAATTATCAATTCGACTCCTGCCGGAGTTACCATAGCATTGATTGAAGACAAACAACTTGTTGAGCTTCACAAAGAACAAATCAATAATAACTACGCCGTAGGCGATATTTATTTAGGCCGCATTAAAAAAATTATGCCCGGCTTGAATGCTGCTTTCGTGGATGTTGGTTATGAAAAAGATGCATTTTTGCATTATTTTGATTTGGGCCCTCAGGTGCAATCTTTAATTAAGCTAACGAAGATCAAGCGTAATGGCTCGGTTACAGGCACATTATTAGATAATTTAAAGCTAGAAGCCGATATTAATAAGGCAGGCAAAATTTCTGATGTGCTTAGTAAAAACATGCTCCTACCTGTACAAATTGCTAAAGAGCCAATTTCTACAAAAGGACCACGTTTAAGTTCCGACATTTCGATTGCCGGCAGGTATGTGGTACTGGTGCCATTCTCCAATACCATATCTGTATCAAAAAAAATAAAAAGCAATACCGAACGTAATCGTTTAAAAAAGATTATCGAAAGTATTAAACCCCAAAATTTTGGGGTAATTATCAGAACTGTTTCTGAAGGCAGAGGGGTTGCCGAAATGCAAAAAGATCTTTTAGATTTAATTGCTAAATGGGAAAACTTCATTAAAAAAATGCCTTCTACCGAACCTTCAAAAAGAGTTTGGGGAGAAATGGACAGATCATCAACGTTAATCCGTGATATTCTGAACCCTGATTTTACAAACGTTTACGTAAGTACACCAGAGCTGTACGATGATATCCGTTCTTATGTACACGATATTTCTCCAGAAATGGAAAAGATCGTTAAACTGTACAAACAGAAAGAACCCATCTTCGATCACTTCGGGATAGAAAAGCAGATTAAAAATGCTTTCGGAAAAACAGTAAACTTACCAGGTGGTGCTTACCTTGTTGTAGAGCACACTGAAGCACTTCACGTAATAGATGTGAATAGTGGAAACCGCACTGCCAGTAAAGAAAACCAGGAGGAAAATGCTTTACAGGTAAACAAAGAGGCGGCTAAAGAAATTGCCCGTCAATTGCGCTTACGCGATATGGGCGGTATTGTGGTAATCGATTTTATCGATATGCATAAACCAACAAACCGTAAAATGCTATTCGATTATTTGCGTGAGCTGATGTTATTGGATAGAGCCAAACACACCATTTTGCCTCCGAGCAAATTTGGTTTGGTACAAATTACCCGGCAACGTGTTCGTCCGGAAATGAATATTGTTACGGTTGAAAAATGTCCGGCCTGCGATGGGACTGGAACCATTAAAGCGAGTATTGTTTTAATGGATGATATTGAGAACAACCTTAATTATATTTTAAGAGAGCAGAATGAAAAAGGCGTTACACTTTGTGTACACCCATACATTGAAGCTTATATTACAAAAGGTATTTTCAACCTTCAACGCCGCTGGTTCTTTAAATACGGCCAATGGATTAAAGTGAAGGCACAATCATCGTATTATTTAAACGAGTTTCACTTCATCTCGGCAAAAGACGAAGAGATTAAATTATAACTCAAAAACACATTGAACGGAAAGCCTGGATTTAAATACCCAGGCTTTCTTGTTTTAGCAAAACCGAAAGGTTAACCTAAGTAATTTAAACCTGACAGCAGCGGAAATACTTTTTGTTGTAGCAACGCTAATATTGTCATGCTGTGGCACAAAGCGTCTGTTTCATAGCTGCAGATGTCTGTTGCCTCCCAAAAAGATAGAAGCGAATGGCAGGGCTTTCGGAACCGAAATGCACAGAAACCTGCTTTCCAAAAAATAACAATTGTATTGTTTAAACATCATCTTTTTTCTGAGAAAAGCAAATACAGAAGCTATTGGGTTACATCAGCCCCCACCTAAATAATTTCAAGCCCCTCAAGTTTTAGAAACCTGCGGTGTTTTTCAGCGGGAAAGGTTAAATTCGTAATCTAAATTTTAATCAATTGGCAAAATCAAAAAGTGCATTTTTCTGTCAGAGCTGTGGCTACGAGTCGGCAAAGTGGCTGGGCAAATGCCCATCATGCAACCAATGGAATACTTTCGTAGAAGAAATTGTAGAAAAAAGTTCTGCATCTGTCCCAACCTGGAAAAGCGATACATCGACCCGTAAATTAAGCAAACCAAGTAAGGTTGATGAAATACAGTCGTCAACAGAACGGAGAATATTAACCGGCGACAAAGAACTTGACCGTGTTTTAGGTGGGGGTTTGGTAGAAGGATCGCTTGTATTAATCGGAGGAGAACCCGGTATCGGAAAATCAACATTGATGTTGCAACTCGCCTTAAATTTGAAGGGCAAAAAACTACTTTATATTTCCGGAGAAGAAAGCGAACAGCAGATTAAAATGCGGGCGGAAAGAATCCAGGAAAGTCCATCGTCTAACTGTTACATTTTAACGGAAACATCCACACAGAATATTTTCAAACAGATCGAAATTTTAGAACCAGAGATTTTGGTTGTTGATTCTATCCAAACCCTTCATTCTGCGCATATCGATTCAACGCCAGGGAGCGTATCGCAAGTGAGAGAATGTACGGCCGAATTATTGCGTTTTGCAAAAGAAACTGGGGTACCTGTTTTTCTCATCGGTCATATTACCAAAGACGGCGCTATTGCAGGCCCGAAAATATTGGAACACATGGTGGATACCGTTTTGCAGTTTGAAGGCGACAGGCATCATGTTTACCGGATACTGAGATCGATTAAAAACCGTTTCGGTGCAGCAGCAGAACTGGGTATTTACGAAATGCAGGGAAGTGGTTTAAGAGAGGTTTCCAACCCTTCGGAGATCTTACTGTCACAACGTGATGAGGAACTCAGTGGAATTGCCATTGCTGCCACTTTAGAAGGCGCCAGGCCAATGTTAATCGAAACACAAGCCTTGGTAAGTCCTGCTGCCTATGGCACACCACAACGATCGGCCACGGGCTTTGATACCAAGAGGATGAATATGCTCTTAGCTGTTTTAGAAAAACGTTGTGGTTTTAGATTAAGTACGCAAGATGTTTTCTTGAATATTGCTGGAGGAATAAGGGTAGAAGACCCCGCAATTGATTTGGCGGTTCTAATTGCCATCATTTCATCACATCAGGATATTGCTGTTTCTTCCAAGAACTGCTTTGCCGCAGAGGTTGGCTTATCAGGAGAAATAAGAGCGGTAAACAGAATTGAACAACGGATTGCGGAAGCTGATAAGTTGGGCTTTGAAACCATTTATATTTCTAAATACAATATGAAAGGTGTTACAACAGAAAAATATAATCTTGAAATTAAAGCCGTAAGTAAAATAGAAGATGTTTTTAGCCTTGTTTTCGGTTAGCAGCCAATTGTGGAAACAGATCAGCAACATTTTCCCCATATGGAAGAAAAAATTCCACAGTCTCACAATTCACAGCGTATTGCCACGTTCGCTAAATAAAATTAAACCGCTATAAATCAATCAATTAAATAAAAAATACTGCAAAAATAATACTTTTGGTTTAAGCTTTGCCTAATGATTACTGTCTGGGTCACGACATGGGATCTTTACGAAAAATGGGATGATTTTCCTCGCTGGCTTTCACCAGCGAGGATTTTTTTTTGCAGCTCACTCTTTAGAAAAATTTTAAATAACTTTGAGTTAAGATAATAACCAGAACAATTATAAATTAATAAGGATGAAAAAGATCATTTTGAGTATAAGTTTTTGCCTGTTTGTGGCATTCGCCTTCGCACAAACAGCTTATACCGGCCAAAAATTTGGAGAGGAAGTTAAGCCAGGAGATGTAAAACCTGCAGCAAAAATGGAAGCTGCTATGGGCGACAAAAAAACGGTCGATATGAAAATTGAAGGCAAGGTGCTGGATGTATGTAAGAAAAAAGGCTGCTGGATGACATTAGCAATGCCAAATGGCGATCCGATGCGGGTAACCTTTAAAGATTATGCTTTCTTTATGCCAATGGATATCGTAGGCAAAAAGGTAGTTTTAGATGGCTTAGCAAAGAAACAGACCATCTCAGTAGAAACTTTACGCCACTATGCCGAAGACGCAAAAAAAACTCCTGAAGAAATAGCAAAAATTACCGACCCTAAAAAAGAGCTGGCATTTGAAGCAAAGGGTGTTGTGATTTTAGATAAATAATTAACATTCTGGTCGTCGCCCTGATCCGATAACAACCGATTTATTTCAGGGTCTTTATAGCAAGAAAAATGCTGAAATGAATTCAGCATGACGAAACTAAAAAAAGACTCAAAAAATAACCCCGATACATCTGCTGTACCGGGGTTTCTTATTTTATATCTGTTTTCTATTACAAAACCCAGTTCCAGCCAAATTCGTCAGGAGCTAAACCATAACGGATATCGTTTAATTTTTTAGCGATGCCGTTAGAGATATGTCTTGTTGATGGATCGGTTAATTTATAAATCTGACCATTATAGCCCATTTCGCCAACATGTGTAACCGTAGCAGCAGTTCCTGCAGCAAAAGCTTCGGTTAAACTCCCGTTTTCGATTCCTTCAATCACTTCTTTAACAGAAACCCTGCGTTCTTCTACTTCAACACCAGCATCTTTTGCCAGTTTGATAATGGTATCACGCGTTACGCCATCCAAAACCGTACTACGTACAGATGGGGTAACCAGTTTACCATTGATAACAAAAAGTAAATTTGCTGTTCCGGCTTCTTCAATAAATTCGTGTGTTACCGAATCCGTCCAGATCAATTGATCGTAACCTTCTTTTTTGGCTTGTTCGAAAGGATATAACGAACGGGCATAATTTCCGGCAGTTTTGGCAAAACCAACACCCCCTTCATCCGCACGTGTAAATTCAGTTTCGATTTTAACTTTTAAAGCGCTACTGTAATATGGGCCGGTTGGTGTAGTTAACAGGGCAAATTTGTAGGTATCGGACGCCTTAACTCCCAAATAAGGATCCATGGCAAACATTACCGGGCGGATATATAAAGCATAATCTTCCTGGTTAGGCACCCATTTCTCATCCACATTAATCAATGTAGCCAAGCCTTGCATAAAAACTTCTTCAGGAATGGTTGGCATCGACATCCTGGCGGCTGATTTGTTAAAACGTTCGAAATTTTTGTCAGCGCGGAAAACGCTGATCCTCCCATCCGGAAGACGATAAGCTTTTAGTCCCTCAAAAATCGCCTGCCCATAATGAAGTGCAGAAATTGCCGGGCTCATCAGAATTGGGCCATAAGGAAGAATCTGTAAATTTTTCCATTCGCCATCTTCGAAATCGGCAGTAAACATGTGATCGGTAAAAACCTTACCGAACGGTAATTGCGAAAAATCAGTAACAGTCAAACGTGTTTGATCTGCTTTAGTGATTTTTATATCCAATGTCTCGGTCATACTTTTATATTTTTGAATGAGTGATTTTTGAATGAGCGAATGGTTTGCATGAAGCAAATTCAATCATTACATCATTCTCTAATTCAATCATTATTTATTTTGCGCAAATTAGTAAAAAACGGGCTTTTCTAATAGCTTTTTACAATATTAATCTTTGTTTTTGAGTGTTTTAAGTACACTAAGCACCCAGCCTCTGCCCCACTCTTCCATTTGTTCGTCCGTCCATAAAAAAGGATAAAAGATTCTCTTTTGAAAACGCGGAGGCAGGTATTTCTGCCAATTGGTACCACCAGTTGCCGCCACGTCGACAGGATCTTTCTCCAGATAACGTACTGCTGATTTGTAGTGTGATAAAGGCCATTCTACATTTACGTATAAATCCAGCTTGCGCAACTCTTCTGCAAGCGCAGATACATCGGCTCCATTTGCCTGTAACTGATGATATAAGGCGGAGAAATTGGTTAAAGAACGATCTTTTGCCAACTGCAAAAATTGTGCAGCATACTTTTTGATAAACTGTTTTAAGGTTAAGGTCTGTTTGCCCGAAGCCAGTTCGGTAGCGCCAAATTTCCAATAGATATTTTCAAACTGCTCTTCTATCGTTGCCATACTTAATTCTTCGCGTTTAGATTTATCCACCAGGCGGATAAAATCAGTAGCACAAATTTCGATCATCCTGTACTGGCCGGATTGGAAACCACTTGCAGGCAATAGCGACATACGGAATTTTAGAAACTGTTCTTTTTCCATTCCATCTACCATCACTTCGAAAGAAGTGGTTAAGGCATTGAAATAAGCATTGATGCGTTTTACACGGGCAGTAAAAAATTCGGCTGTTAAATTTTCATGTTCAGCAATTTGTCTGCACTCGTGCAGCGCAAGCTTAAAATAAAGCTCGGTAATCTGATGGTACATGATAAAGATCTCCTCATCAGGAATTGGTGTTTTAGGACTTTGTAAACTCAGCAATGTATCCAGATGGATATAGTCCCAATAGGTGAGGAAATCGGCATATAACAGGCCGTCGAGGTATGAGGCCATATCCTGCCCCATTGCCGTGTATTTTTCTTGTAGTTGGTTTAGTTTGTCTTTTATTTCAGGTGTGAAATCCATCGTTTGAAGTTAGCTGCACAAAGGTGATAAAGATTTTGCAACAAATAACTAAATTTTATACATTTGAAACGATGGCGATGGGGTACCGCCAAAACCGCCCACAGGCTGATGACTCCTACGATTTTGATTTAAAATTGAATTTAAATGCCTGTTAAAAGACTAACAGAAGGATTTCTTCTGTCTATCAACCGCTTTATTAAGCTCGACTTCGGATTACTCCTAATTAGCACTTTAAAGTGGCTGCTGATCTCTGCCCTACTGGGTGGAATTATTGGTTCTGCCTCGGCCTTATTTCTGGTAACCTTAAACTGGGCAACCAATTACCGCGAACAAAACCTCTGGATTATTGCCTTTTTACCTGTAGCCGGTATTATGATCGGTTTGGCTTATCATTATTGGGGGGCATCGGTTGTAAAAGGAAATAATCTTTTGATAGAAGAATTGCAATCGCCCAGAAAGGTTATACCACTCGTGATGGCACCCCTCATTTTTGCCGGAACCATTATAACCCATTTATTTGGTGGTTCGGCCGGACGGGAAGGTACAGCTGTTCAGATTGGTGGAGCCTTTGCAGATCAGTTTACCAAACTGTTCAAACTTAAAGCCAGAGACAGGAAAGTGATCCTGATTTGCGGCATTAGTGCTGGCTTTGCCTCTGTTTTCGGAACGCCATTGGCGGGCGCTGTTTTCGGGCTGGAAGTTTTCGTGATTGGAAGTTTAACCTATGGTTCAATTTTCCCTTCGTTTATCACTGCAATTATTGCTGATTATGCTTGTAAGGCCTGGGGGGTTGGCCACACCCACTATTCCATATCTGTGGTACCCGAAATGAATTCAATTCATTTATTGTTATCCTTAGGTGCCGGAATATTATTTGGACTTGCTGCCAGAAGTTTTTCAGCGTTAAATCATGGCTTATCAAAGCTTTTCAGCAAAATTAAATACCCCCCGTTACGGCCATTTATTGGCGGCATTATTTTAATCGGAATCATTTACCTGATCGGAAATACGCGTTATATCGGCTTAGGCATCCCAGTTATCTCGGAAGCTTTTACGCAACAGGAAGCTTATTATACATTTGCAATTAAATTATTTTTAACCGCACTCACACTCAGTGCTGGCTTTAAGGGCGGTGAGGTTACCCCATTATTCTTTATTGGTGCAACACTGGGCAGCTTTTTAAGTTTTTTTATTCCATTACCCTATGGCTTGCTTGCAGGAATGGGTTTTGTAGCTGTTTTTGCTGGTGCAGCAAACACACCATTGGCCTGTATCTTCATGGGCGTAGAGTTATTCGGTACCTCATCCGGAATTTACATCGCGCTTGCTTGTGTTACCGCTTATCTGTTTTCAGGCCATACCGGGATTTATCGATCGCAAACCATTGGTGCGCCTAAACATTTACTGTTAAAAAGGCATCAGTTTTTGAGGTAGGGAAGAGCGTGGATAACTTTGACAACCTTCTAGCGCTTTGCTAAGAAGGCTGTCAAAGTTTATCCCGGATGAGCAGATGAAAATGATTTCCTAATAAACAATATGCATATACATCTAAAACACCGGAAAGGTAGTAATCGAATTTCTTTAGAAAAAATTTATAATTAGCATCCGACTTGAAAAGTGGTTGCCTATCGATAGATCGGTTATAAATATGATAGAATTTTCCTTCTTCAAATTTAGTGTAGTAATGTTCGGTTTTTGCCATAAGAATATTGCATAAACCAATATAATAAAAATTGATGATAAAAATTTTGACGCTTCATGAGCATACCTTCTATAAGAACTTTGACAACCTTATGGGCATATAGCCTATAAAGGTGGTCAAAGCTTCTCCATCTAATACAGCACCCTAAACTTTATCGTATGTTCAATTTTTTTAAGTGATTTAAACAATTGTTTATCGTACTGTGCATTAATATCAGTGATGGCATAACCTATTTCGGGGTTAGTCATTAAAAACTGGCTTACAATATTGATATCGTGTTTGGCAAAAACTGTATTAATTTTCGCCATGATACCGGGAACGTTTTTGTGGATGTGGATCAAACGATGCGACTTTGCAATTTTTGGCAATTGTAAATTCGGGAAGTTACTGCTTAAATAAGTTGCTCCGGTATTCATAAAATCGGCCACACGTTTTGGTATGAAATCGATATTACGTGGGTTATTCTTTGGATCGTCGAAAACTACAATGCCTTGCTTGGTGCAAATATCCAGATCAATTTTATTTTTGGCACTTCCTAAGTAACCGATTGTTTTCAGCTTGGCAGCATTTTTTAATTGTTCCTTATCTATTTTTTCTCCGTCGGCTAAAAGAATAATCCCGACATCTTTTACATATTTCTCTTCGAAAGAGGTTTTATGACGGATAGACAGACCATCATTTTTCAGGATCGAGATTGTTAACGGATCAACTTCTCCTATTACCAGACAAAGGATTCTATTTTTTGGATATGAGATGGCACGTGGAAGATCGTTTACGTATAAAAATTCGTCGAAACTCGGTGTAACGTGGTCTGCTTTTGAAACGATGCTTTCGCGTGCAATATTCTCGGTAAAGGCAAAAAACTTATTAATGATTCCGCTTTCGCGCAACTGAAAATCCGAATAACCATCTCCGATTCCGAACAGTTCGCCCTCTAGTTTTAAATGGCGGAGCAATTTCACTTTACCACCTTCCTCGCTTAAAGGATTGGCGTGATCATAATCAATAATTTTACCATCACCTGTGGTTAAAAAGGTATTGGCATAAATATTTTCTTTTTTGATGTGATACTGACTCACTACCGGGGTAATAAACTCCTTAAATCCGCCTGAAACAATTAAAACCTCGTCGGCATGTTTTTTAAAAAACTCTGCATTACGCGAAAAGGAAGTAGATACTTTCTTTTTCAAATGTTTGATCAGTTGTTTTAAATGCTCTTCATTTGCTTCGAGCAGTTTAACACGCTGAGCCAGGCTTTCGGAGAAGGAAAGTTTTCCTTCCATGGCAAAATTGGTATAGTCTTCAATTTTTTGGAAGATCGCTTCTTTGTCTGGGTGGTTCTTCAGCGAAATTCGGGCAAGTTCGTCGAGTGCTTCTACCTGGGTAAAGGTACTATCAAAATCGATGATGTAATAGGCTTTCTGTTTGGGCATTATCTTAAATGTTGGGTAATTTCTTTTATACTTTCGGCAACCGGTTTAAAGGTTATACCTGTTTCCGTTTTTACCTTATTGTTGTTATAATAGCTTAAAGTTAAACTGCTCTTTGCAGCGTCTTTTGTTATAGAAGGCTGTTTACCTGTAAATATAGAGGCAAGCTTTAAAGCCCTCCAGGCTATTCCAAGCATCCAGGGTTTTGCTTCTTTTGTTGGGGCTTTAACAGCAAAACCTTGTGCAATTTCGCCGAACAGGTCTTTATAATGATAGTCATCAGCAGAAATAATATATCGCTGTCCCGAAACTTCAGCATCCATCAACAGGATCATGGCTTTGGCTACATCTTCCACATCAACAAAACCTGAGGCACCATCAGTATAAAATGGAAAACCTCCTTTTACCAATTTAAAGATAGCCCCGCTGCCTTCGAAACCTGCATTTTTACCGATGATTACAGATGGGTTCACAATAATGGCATCCAAACCTTCAGTTATGCCCCGCCAAACTTCCATTTCACCCTCATACTTGGATAAGCCGTAAGCATGGGCTTTTGCATCATATTCCCAGAAGTCTTTCTCGGTAATTTTATGGCCTTTTTTGGCATTGCCAAGCGCAGCCACAGAGCTTACATGCAACAAACGGCAGTTATTTTCGGCGCAAAGGTTTACCATATTCGACGTTCCTTCGATATTGACATGAAAAAGCTGTTTTTTATCTTTGGGATTAAAGGATACAAATGCCGCACAATGATATACTTTAGTAATGCCTATAAAAGCATCTTCCAGCACTGAGGGTTCATTGATATCGGCTACAAACCATTCAATCAATGAAATATCTTTGATCAGCACGGGGATTTCAGATTTCTCCCGCCTTAGTGCCCGCACTGTTAAACCTTTGTCAGTTAACTGCTTAATTAATTCAGATCCTAAAAATCCAGTTCCTCCGGTTACCAGTATCATTTTATTTTTTTCGGGCTATATGTGGAAATGCGCATTCAAAAATAGATATTTGAGCCGAGAGTTTTAAATATATGTCATTAACGGATTTCTTTTCCCCGATAAACCCCGATAGTTTTACACCCAGACAAGGATTTTTTACAAGTCAGCTGGGTTTAAAAGCGCAGATTTACACTGAATCGTTTCCCGATTTTGAGGAACATACCTACGATCTGGCAATTTTTGGAGTACTGGATGGAAGAGGTGCGGTTAATAACGAAGGCACTGCCATTGCCCCGGATTATTTTAGGGAGAAATTTTACAAACTCAACGAAGGTGCTTTTACAAGCAGGATTGTTGATTTGGGCAATATTAAACATGGTGCAACCATAGCCGACACTTATATCGCCATCAAAATGGTGGTTGCTGAGCTGATCAAAAAAGACATTATTCCGATTATTATCGGTGGCGGACAGGATTTAACCTACGGACAGTATCTGGGCTATGAAGATTTGGAGCAAAAAGTAGATCTGGTTGTTATTGATAATCAATTTGACATCGGTGATGATGATCACGAGGGAATTGCGACCCGATCGGACTGTTACCTGAATAAAATTTTCCTGCATCAGCCCAATTACCTGTTCAATTTTAGCAATGTGGGTTATCAAACGTACTTTGTTAATCAGGAAAGTTTGAGTGTGATGGATAAGTTATACTTTGATGTACACCGCCTTGGTGAGTTTGCGCAGGACATTACTTTAACTGAACCCATCATCCGCAATGCAAACATGATCAGCTTTGATATGGGGGCTATCCGTTCGGCCGATGCTGCTGCAAATGCCAATACTACACCGAATGGCTTTGACGGCGAGGAGGCCTGTCGCATTGCCCGTTATGCGGGTATGAATGATAAACTGACTTCAATTGGCTTTTACGAGTTTAATCCGGCTTACGATAACAATGGGCAAACCGCTTTTTTGCTTGCCCAAATGGTATGGTATTTTATGGAAGGTTTTTATGCCCGTAAAAAGGATTTCCCACTTACACCGAAATCGCAGTTTATGATTTACAGAACCAGTTTAAAGGACGGTTCGGGCGAAATGATGTTCGTCAAGAGCAAAAAATCAGATCGCTGGTGGATGCAGGTTCCTTATCCATCGGGCCAAACTAAAAACGAGCGGTACCATCTTGTACCTTGCAGGTATGACGATTACCAGACTGCCGTTAATGGCGAAATGCCCGATCTGTGGTGGAGAACCTATCAAAAACTGAACTAAAAGCTTTTTGATCTTCAACTTGAAGCTGTGTAATTTCAACGTTAGCGTAATATATCTTTAATCATAACAAGGAATGTTGTTGAGAGCTAAATCATTAAACCGCAAAATCTATCATAATTTTACACAGCTATTTACGTTTTAGCGGAACAGATTTCTATATTTGGACAGGATTAAACTAACCTCATGAAAAAAATATTATTATCAGCGATGGCTTTATTGCCACTTGCAGCATTGGCACAGAAGCCATTTACAGTTAATGGCGATATAAAAGGATTAAAAACCGGAAACAAGGTTTATCTGATCTATCAGGGCGATGGTAAAAACATTACTGATTCTGCAACTGTAACAAACGGTGCCTTCAGCTTTAAAGGAACGTTATCAAGCCCAGCCCAGGGAAGTCTTTTTTTAAATAAAAATCCTTACGTCAACCGTCCGGCACAGGGTGAGAAACTAGATGCCTTGTCGCTATATGTGGAGCCTGGAAATATTAAACTGGCTGCAGCAGATTCATTAAAGAAAGCAACCATTACCGGTTCTCCTGTTAACGATGATGCGAAAAAACTAAATGCATTAACTAAACCGGTAGCAGATAAACTTGCAGCAATTAATGCAGAATATGCTGCTTACACTCCTGAACAAAAACAAGATAAAGCGGGCATGGCTGCTTTAGGTGCACGTTATGAAAAAGAAGCGGCTGGAATGATCCCATTGTTATTACAATTTGCAAACAGCAATCCAAAATCATTTATCAGTCTAAGTGCAATTAGCCAATTGGCTCCAGATCCTGATCAGGTTGTAGCAGCAGAAAAGGCTTTTAATGGATTGTCGCCTGAATTGAAGGCAACTTCCAGCGGTAAAAAAATCGCTCAGATATTCGAAGCTGGAAGAAAAACAGCTGTAGGTGTTATGGCAATGGATTTTACACAGCTAGATACTGCTGGCAAACCTGTAAAATTATCTGATTTTAAAGGTAAATATGTACTTGTAGATTTTTGGGCATCATGGTGCGGCCCTTGCCGTAAAGAAAACCCTAACGTAGTGGTTGCCTATAATAAATTTAAAGATAAAGGTTTTACCGTATTGGGCGTTTCATTAGACGGTGGAAATACCAGAACAACTAAAGCAGCATGGGAGAAAGCCATTGAAGCTGATCAGTTAACCTGGACGCATGTATCTGATTTAAAAGGATGGAGTAATGAGGTTGCCCAGATGTATGGCATTCAATCCATCCCCGCTAACTTCTTAATTGACCCAACAGGTAAAATTATTGCTAAAGGGTTAAGAGAACAAGCTTTACAAGATAAACTTCAGGAATTATTGGGAAGTAAATCGAAATAAAATTGTTTATTAAAGTACCCAAGAAGAAAACCCACAGATCAATTGATCTGTGGGTTTTCTTCTTTATGTGAAATCAGTTTAAACTAAATCGAAACCAATATCTTCTCTGAAATATTTTCCGTCGAAATAAATCCTGCCGGCATCAGCCGTTGCTGATTGTAAAGCCGTAAACAGATCATCTTGTAAACTTGTAATGGCAATTACCCTTCCACCGTTTGTTTTTACAACATCATTTTCTAAAAGTGTACCGGCATGGAAAGCGTTCGAATGGCGCAGGTTTTCGATTCCGGTAATGGCTTTACCTTTTAGGTAATCGCCTGGATAACCACCAGCAACAATCATTACGGTAGCTGCTGTTTTTTCAGAAATCACCAGATTAACTTCATTCAATTTTTTATCTGCTGTAGCTAAAAACAGCTCAACCAAATCGTTTTCAATCCTGGGGATTACACTTTCGGTTTCAGGATCGCCCATCCTTGCATTGTACTCAATCACAAATGGCTCTTCCCCCACTTTTATCAATCCGAAAAAGATAAAGCCCGTATAATCAATATTATCTTTCTTCAGTCCTTCAACCGTTGGTTTAATAATACGCTCTTCTACCTTGGCCAAAAACTCTGGTGTGGCAAATGGAACCGGAGAAACCGAACCCATACCGCCTGTATTTAAACCGGTATCGTTCTGGCCAATTCTTTTATAATCTTTAGCTGAAGGGAGGGTAATATAGTTTTCCCCATCGGTTAAAATAAATACGGAAAGTTCTATTCCACTTAAAAATTCTTCGATTACAACCGTTGCACCAGCCGCACCAAATTTACCACCAAGCATGAGTTTTAATTCTTCCTGGGCCTCGATGGTTTCGGTACAAATTAGTACACCTTTACCTGCTGCCAAACCATCTGCTTTTAAAACAACTGGTAATGCATGGTTTTGCAAATAAGCCAAACCATCCGCTAAGGTTTCGGGTGTGAAAGATTTTGAAGCCGCGGTAGGAATACCATGACGTTCCATAAACTGTTTGGAGAAATCTTTACTGCCTTCTAAAATGGCACCTTCTTTTTTAGGTCCGATAACAGGAATGTGTGCAATGGCTTTGTCGGCAAGGAAAAAATCGTGAATGCCATTTACTAAGGGTTCTTCTGGCCCAACAACTACCAATTGGATATTTTCGGTAAGTACTACTTTTTTAATCGAATCAAAATCGTTTACATTGATATTGATGTTGGTACCATAAGTGCCTGTACCGCCGTTACCTGGAGCAATAATCAATTTATCGCAGTGCGAAGACTGGCTCATTTTCCAGGCAAATGCACTTTCTCTGCCGCCTGAACCTAAAAGTAAGATATTCATGTGGGCAAAGATAATAAATGAGGGATGGAAAAGGCAAGATGGGTGATGGAAAATGGAAAAAGATCTATAATTGAAGAAGTAAGATGGATAACGTATTTAGAGATGGAAAACCTTTCCCTCCGCCATCATCCATTTTACTTCTTCCATCACTTTGCGCTTCTGGTCATCTGCTCCAGCATATCCCACATTTCGTTGGGAATTGCCTCTAAGCCATTCATCTGGCCTGCACCCTGTAGCCATTCGCCGCCATCTATAGTGATCACCTCTCCATTGATGTAGCCTGAGAAATCGCTCACCAGAAATGCCGCTAAGTTGGCCAGTTCCTGATGATCGCCAACTCTTTTTAAAGGTACGCGGTTTTTAAAGTCGAACTTTTTGGCCAAATCGCCTGGCAATAAACGCTCCCAGGCACCTTTGGTTGGAAACGGTCCGGGTGCAATCGCATTGGTGCGGATACCATATTTACCCCACTCTACGGCTAAAGATCTGGTTAAAGCCAAAACTCCGCCTTTTGCACAGGCCGAGGGCACAACATAGGCCGAACCGGTAAAAGCGTAAGTGGTAATAATATTTAAAACTGTTGCAGCCTGTTTTTCCTTGATCCAGTGTTTACCGAAGGTAAGTGTACAATTTACTGTTCCTTTTAAAACGATATCGATAATGGATGAAAATGCATTGGCCGACAAACGTTCGGTTGGGGAAATGAAATTACCCGCAGCATTGTTTAATAAAACATCAACCGAGCCAAATCTTTCCAAGGTTTTGGCCAGTACATTTTCTACCTGTGTTACCTCTCTCACATCACAGGCCACAGCCAACACCTTACCGCCTGTTTTTTCTTCCATCTCGTCGGCAGTTTTTTGTAATACATCTTGCTTGCGACTGGTGATCACTAAGTTTGCCCCTAATTTTAAGAAATAAACACCCATTGCTTTCCCCAGCCCGGTTCCACCACCTGTAATGACAATAGTTTTTCCTTTTAAAGCGTCTTCTCTGAGCATTGGTGAATTAAAACTGAACATAGCGGTGATGGGTTAATTGTTGAAACTGGTTAATTGGTTAGTTGTTGAGATTGTTAAATTGTTGAGAATGGTTAATTGCTAAATTGTTTGAACCGGATAATCGACTCCAAACGCCCGGCTCCGAACGCCAAATTTACTTCCGTTGCAGGTTAGCTAAAATCGTTTTCAAAATATGGCGTGTTGCCGGCGACCACCATTGGGCCAGCATTTTTTCTAAGGTAGCAGATTGATCAGCCGTTACCGCAGCAAGAAGTTCTTCGCGGATATTTAATTTACTCTGCGACCAGGTATTGCTTTCGAGTTCCATGTATTTTTTAATTTTGCGTTCGGCGGCTGTTAATAAACTTTCATTTCTTACCAACTCATCTACCAAACCCACTTTCAAAGCTTCTTCAGGGTTATAAAGTTTGCCCGACAGCAGACTCCGCGTTGCCTCGGCTTTTCCGATCCAGAAACTATATAACTGAAAAATACTGTTCGGAACGATAATCCCTACCGGAACTTCATTTAATCCAATAATATACTGTCCTTCGGCCATTACACGATAATCGCAGGCCAAAGCCATCACGCAGCCACCAGCCGGGCTATGCCCACTAATTGCGGCTACCATTGGTTTTTTAAATGAAACCATATTTGCGGTAAAACCCAAAAACAATTGCCAGAAAGATTTTGCTTCTTCCTCATTATAATTATAAAGTTCTACTAAATCGAGTCCGGCAGAAAAGAAAGGAGCTGTTCCTGTTAAAATTACACCGCCAATGTTATCATCAGCGGTGATATTTTTAAGCATATCGTCTAATTCGGTAATCAGCTCGCGGTTTAAGGCGTTCGATTTCCCTCTATCTAATGTTATGGTGGCTAAACGGTCTTTAACACTTACTTTTATTGTATTCATGTTTAAAATAGTATCAGGATTTGAGAATTAGTATCAAGATTCAATTATCGAGTATCAAGATGCCATTACCAGGACAATTATAACAAATATAATTATGCATGCATACTAATTTCAAATTTATCTATTTTTCCCTATTTAACCTCATAAGTGTAAACTTTTCTGCCCAAATGCCCCATTGCATCTATTCCTTCGATTACTACACGATAGCTTCCAGGTTCGTCGGCATTGTAAAACTCGAACCTGGCTTTCCCCTCTTTATCGGCAACCACCTGTGGATTCCAGTAAATGGTTGTTCTTAAATCGGCCCTGCTGCTTGAACTTTCCGAATCATACTTTGGCGAATAAAATTCTCTGGAGACTGTAAATCCCTTAGGATTAAAAGTTACAATTCCCGGAGCATAACGGTCGGTACTTCTACCACCGTCGCCACGTTTAGTGGTAATAATAATTACACCACCGCCACCTTGCGAACCATAAATTGCCGTATTACCGATACTTTTTAACAGTTCGATAGATTCTACATCGCTGGGGGTAACGTTATCCAGAAAATCGGCTTCCATCTGCATCCCATCAACAATAATATTGATAGGCGTATTCTGACTGCGCATTAAATAGGGCACATTTCCCCTAAATATTACTCCAGGTAAACGCCCCTGTAAACATTGAGATAAGGTAACGCAAGTAGATAACTGATCGGCTGTCATGACAAAATCTGCCCTACCGGCACCGTTCAGGTTTGATGAATTTTTAGCAGGATTTTTCTTTTCGGTAATGGTTACCTCTTCCAGTTTAATTGTCCGCTCGAGTAAGCCCAAACGGGTCATTTCGTTAAAATAGTTATCACTCTCTTTGATATACTTCATTAGCGTATTGTTCACATTAATATCGATATCGGCGCCATTTTTATTTTTGGTTACAATCTGATTAGGCACTACATCAAGGTTAATATCAACAAATTTCCTTTCGGTTTTGGTTCTTGCCTGAACCACAAATTTTGTACTGTCGCCAAAACTTAGGTTATCGAAAACAAATTTCCCTTCGGCATTGGTTACCGTATCTAAAATATACATGGTTCCTTTTGTGGCCATAAGCATTACTTTGCCACCGGGTACAGGTTTATTGCCTTTGGTTATGGTTCCACTTATGGTAATAGACTGTTCGGGTTTATAGGTAATGTTAGGCCCAACATTATTGATGATATTCTTCCAGATAAACCTTCTCCATCCCTGGGTAAGCATCAGGTTGTCGAGCTCTTTTTGTGTTTGAAGATCATCTTTTAAAAAATAATGGTTGGGTTTTTCTACGTATCCGATCAAATCGGAAGTAAGCAACAAAGAAGTAAGGATATTGGTCTCATTATCTTCATCAGGCGCTACTTTAGTGGCATTGGTAACCGCAACAGAGAAGCTGCCTAAAACCGGTTGCCCTTCATTTGCCGCATCAAAAGCGAAACTGGCCTTTCCTTTCCGGGCAGAGGAAACACCTGAGGAGTTAACTGCCAGATCAATTAAACCAGCCTTATTGTTTACAAAAACCAAACGCTCTGCAATTGGTTGGTTGCTACCCGAAAATAAGGTAAACTGAACAATCCCCGTTGGTAAATTCTTTTTGGGGATATTGGCCACCAAAACCTGCTTATCCATCTTCGCTTTTGAAACATAATATACGTTTCCGCCATGCTGCGCCACCACCTTTAGTTCTTCGCCGTTAACCAGATCGGCACTGGCCATGATTTTAAGCACAACTTTGCCGGTATCCAAACTGTTTAACGAAATGGCATAACCGCTTTTAGCTGCTACAGGCAGTTTTACGGTTTTCTGCGATCCATCTTTAAATTTAACCTTAGCAGAATACGATTTCCCGGCCTGGCTATTGAACACCAGGTTGCCCATCCCCAGGTAACCCGTTGTAAAATTGGTGATTTCGGCTCCAGCTTCGTCAACAACTACCCCTTCAACATCTTCGCCCTTTCCATTAGAATTAACGGCTTTAATGGCCACTTTTTGTGGCAGATCTTCAACCAATGTCCCTCCTTCGGGCATAAACTGAACGTCCACATCATTAGAGGTTGAGGTAATCGGGATTGATTTAATAACTTTTTGCTTGTTATCAAGGGTAATGGTGGCCACAATTTTACCCGATTTATTCTGAAATGATTGAGTATTGGTAAAATTGATTACGGCATCGCCGGCTAAACTGGTTTTAACCTTTCCCTTGGCTACCGAGCGGAAATCCAGCTGAACATCATAACTGATTTCATTTTCACTATAGGCTACCCCGTTTTTATCTTCGAAGTGCACGGTAGCAGTTACTTTATCGGCATTGTTTTCTTTGGTAAAATTATAGCTGGTTTTTGTAAAAACTTTGTTAGCCCAGCTGTTTCCGATCTTAATTGTTTTGTCGAAGAAGAATTCTGTTCCAAAATTCCGCATATAATTGGTGTACGCCCTGATGCGGTAATTGCCTTCACCGAGCGAATCGGTCAGCTTAAAATCCCCCCATGAAATACCACCCATCACAGGCAGTTTAACCAATCTTTTAAGCGAATCTTTTTCATTGATCAGCTCTACATACAGGATTTTACTAATGCCTGACGGGGCTGAAGTTTTGGTGTTCATCACATATGCTTTGAACCAAATATCATCTCCAATGGCATAATAGGGCTTATCTAAATGAAGGTGAACTTTTTCCTGAGGGTATTTGCTGGTGTAATCTTCTAATTTTTGTAAGAGCTGACTAAATGGATCATCGTCCATTTTAAATGCCGTAAAGCCGATCAATAAACAAACAAAGCTGAGTGCGAGAATAATTCTGGGTTTCATGTGGTTAGGTACAATTAAATACGCCTCAAGGTACAAAACCTAAGGCATACTTTTATGAAGTTAACATGAAAATTCGTTTTACTTCTAAGTTTTTAGTTGACGGTTTCAGGTTAACCCAATAAACATTTATCAAGGGTATGCTTATCCTGTTGATTTGGAAATGAGGGGTTCGGAACATTTGGCTTCTTCTGCCCCGCTTTTGTTTCTGCCGATGAAAAATCGGCATCCACGACAATCGGGTTTAAAGACAAGGTATAGTGGCCAGAAAACAGACCGTTGTTAATAAACCCGACAGCAGCGGTGGCTCCTGATTATTTCTATCAGGACCATAGCAAATGGCGGGACTACAGGCCGCCAAAAAAACATGCCGTTCGTTTCCAATACAATTATTCAGTTTTCAGTTGGAAATTGGCAGTTTAACAAAATAACATCTACAGTTAACCGATTTAAACAATTAACCGTTCAACCCGCGCTTTAAAACTTATTCTTCCACATCATGCTTTCTACCGGCCTGGTGGTTTTATTGTTGTATTTGGCGTTGCCTTTTGTATTGTACATGGTTTCGATCTTACCCTCAACCACAAAATAAATCAATTGACCGATCGGCATCCCTGCATAAATTTTTACAGGCTGTGCTACCGATATTTCCAATGTCCAGGTATTGCAAAAACCTACATCACCTTTACCCGCTGTTGCATGGATATCGATCCCCAAACGGCCGGTACTGCTTTTCCCTTCCAAAAATGGTACATGCCCATGCGTTTCGGTATATTCAACCGTAACCCCAAGATATAGCGTGCCGGGATGTAGGATATAGCCATCTTTCGGAATCTCAAAATGCTCGATTTCATTATGTGCCCTGGCATCCAGTACACGGCTTTTATAGGTAGCCAGATATTTCCCCAAATGAACATCATACGAGTTAGTGCCTAAACATTCGCGTTTAAAAGGCTCAATGATGATTGTTCCCTTCTCAATTTCTTCTAATATCCTGCTATCAGATAATATCATTTTTATACGTATTTTTGGCCTAAATTATCATTTATTTAAGATAATTTTGCATGTAATCTCCAATTTAATCAATGCCAATAATTTACAATAAAAATATTGATCAGCATTCTGTTTTAGCAATTTGGAAAATTGAGGAAACCGAGGAAGAATTGTTGGCCGGACTGCAGCTTAAGCAGCATGAACGTGATATCATTTCATCATTAAACAGCGGCAAACGCTTATTGCATTGGTTAAGCACAAGACTGCTGTTAAGAACCATGCTCAATACTACCGAATACATCGATTGCCAGTTTGATGAACATGGAAAACCTTATCTGGTTAATTTCGACTATCATATTTCGTTAAGCCATTCGTTCGATTATGCTGCTGTAATGATCAGCAAAGACCATCCGGTCGGTGTAGATATTGAACTGATCAAACATAAAATAAAAAGCATTAAACACAAGTTTTTGAGCGATGTAGAGCTTGCCCAAAAACAGATTGGCGACAATACGGACGGTTTATACGTGGCCTGGTGTGCCAAAGAAGCGATTTATAAATGGCATGGTAAAAAGGGACTGGAGTTTAAACAACACATCCACATCAAACCTTTTAAATTAAAAAGTGAAGGCTCTTTAAATGCAATCGTCGAACTGCCCGATGGCACCCGTGAGCTAGCCGTTAATTATTTTAAAACCAAAGATGGTTATATGCTGGGTTACGTGGCAAGCAACTTTTAAAAATACTAAGATGGACGAGACAGCGGGAAAAGTGATTGCAGCAGATTTAATTCCAACCCTATTTACGGATTGGGGCTTGACAGATTATCAGGAAGCCTGGGATAAACAGGAAGATTTATTAAATAAAACGGTGGCCGTTAAAACCGAAAACCGTGTAAACAATACCCATAAACCCACCCCTAACCACCTTATATTCTGCGAACACCCACATGTGTATACTTTGGGCAAAAGCGGGCACCCTGAAAATTTATTGCTGGATGAGCAGGGCTTAAAAGACAAGGAGGCCACCTATTACAAAATAAACCGCGGTGGGGATATTACCTATCATGGGCCTGGTCAGATTGTAGGTTATCCTATTCTTGATCTTGATAATTTCTTTACTGATATCCATTTATACCTGCGCACGCTGGAGGAAGCCGTGATCCTGACTTTAAAAGATTACGGTATTGAAGCAGGTCGTTATCCGGGTTATACGGGTGTTTGGTTAGATGCCGACAATGAAAAGGCACGTAAAATCTGTGCCATGGGCGTGCGCTGCAGTCGCTGGGTTACTATGCATGGTTTCGCTTTTAATGTAAATGTTGACCTCGATTATTTCAAAAATATTGTTCCCTGCGGTATTGACGATAAAGCGGTTACTTCTTTGGCAAATGAGCTCGGGTATCAACCAGATATAGAAGAGGTTAAAGAAAAATTAAAAAACCACATTGCCGAGCTTTTTAAAATGAGGCTGATTTAACCCGCAAACAAACTAAGTTCAAGTCTACTTCGTAAATTACACTATGAAGATTTTATTGAACGTCATTTTATTTTCTTTGCTAACTTCGGGCTGTACAAAAGAAGCGCCCATGTATACCGAACCCACTATTGATAAACCTCTAACCAACCCCGCTGCAAAGGGCAATTACACTTATCTGGCACTAGGCGATTCGTACACGATTGGCGAATCCGTTAAACAGGCAGAATCTTTCCCCTATCAACTTCAAAACCTGTTACAGGCCCAGGGTAAAAGCGTAGCCAACCCAAAAATTATCGCGGTTACGGGCTGGACTACCGACGAACTGCAATCGGCTATCAAAAAAGAGAATTTAACCGGAACATACAGCTTCGTTACGCTTTTAATCGGGGTAAACAATCAGTACCGCGGCTACCCGATAAGCACTTACAAAAAAGAGTTCGCAGAATTGTTACAAACGGCAATTGCTTTTGCAGGCGGCGACAAGAGTAAAGTTTTTGTGGTTTCTATACCCGATTGGGGTGCTACCCCTTTTGGCAAAAACTCAGGCCGCGATCCCAAGACCATTACTACTGAAATCGACAATTTTAATACCGTAAACCAGGAAATCACGCTTGCAGCGGGTGTAAACTACACCAATATTACGCCGGCCTCTAGAAACGCAGCCACCGATATTGCACTCGTTGCCAACGATGGACTGCATCCCAGTGGTAAAATGTATGCCGAATGGGCCAATGCGTTATCCACAAAAGTGGCTGATGTGTTGAAATAATTTACCCATTTATTTATTCTGTTTTTAAATTAAAAAAATTACTTTAGATTAACTATTTAAATTAATCACCTTAAAAACATTAAAAAATTATGAACGAGTATGAAGGAGGCGGATTAGCCGCAGGTATTGGCGTTGTAGGCGGAATTATTTACCTTGCGATAATTGTTGTACTAATTGCCGGCATGTGGAAAACATTCGAAAAAGCAGGAAAACCAGGCTGGGCAGCTATTATCCCGATCTACAATCTGATCATTTTATTAGAAATTATCGGCAAGCCAATGATTTGGATTTTATGGATGCTAATTCCTTGCGTGAACATTGTATTTGGAATCTGGGCAACAAACCTGTTAAGCAAAAGCTTTGGTAAATCAGAAGGTTTTACTGTGGGCTTAGTTATATTTCCTTATATTTTCTGGCCAATTTTAGGCTTTGGTCCGGCAACATATTTAGGTCCATCAGCGGCAGAAGCACAAAATGGTGGTTTTGGAAACAACCCTTTCAACAATCCAAATAACCCTTTCAACAATCCAAATAACCCGTTCAATAGTCCAAACAATCCTTTTAACAAACCAACCGACAATCAGAATACGCCTAACGATACCCCTCCACCGGTAGTTTAATTCAGGATGTTTATCATATCTATATTTTGCAGCTCAATCAACCTGTTTGATTGGCTGCAAAATCATTTAATAACCTGTCCATTTAAAGCTTTAACAGGTATCGATTGTCCAGGTTGTGGCTTTCAAAGATCATTAATTGCCCTGCTGCAGGGCGATTTATCCAAAAGCTGGTCGCTTTATCCACCAACTATTCCGTTACTGTTTTTGTTTATATCTGTTGGTTTATTGTATCAGCTGAAAGTTAAACGACACTCCCTAATCTTTAAAATACTGGTAATCGCGGTGGGTAATTTTGTAATGATCAGTTATCTGCACAAAATGTGCTTTAGTTAAACACCCATATTAGCCGTAAGGTGGTTATAATCCTTTAACACCGCCTCTAAAAACTGTAACTCGTTCATCCCGCTTGGAATATTTACGAAAATATGTGCTTTGGTTTTAGCAGCCATGGCATAAATTAAATCCGCATTCCCGGTTTGATAATAACCCGTCAGCACTTCGTGGATCAGTTCGATATCCGGATCGTTTAAATGCAAAACCTCTTTAAATTGTGGATTGTATTCTTCAGGCAAATTAAAGCTGAAGGCCACGTTGGTAAATTCGGTGCGGGGTTTAGTTTTGATTAAGGTTGTTTTAGCAAGTATATCGCCCACCCGCTGGTGGTTTTTGGTTACCGCTACCGAAACTAAGGCAACAACTCCCCAGCCAAAGGGAAAACCGAAATCGATTATCCTGAACAACCATCTAAAAATATACTGCCCAAAGGTGGGTTGCGTGCCATCAATGCTGATGACCTTTATTTTTAACACTTTTTTGCCGAGGCTCTGTCCGTCCATGGTGATCTCGCAAACCAGATCATAGAAAACAAAAATGGCCAGAAAAATAAAAAAGACAACCATCGACGCATTTCCCGACATACTCATCTGAGCCACGCCCATTAATACCAACCCTATTCCCCCTACCACCACGAAACCAGCCAGATCAATACATCTGGCGGCTATACGCTCGCCAAGGCCCGCAATTTCGTAATCAATATCAATATTTTGAGCAGTGCTAATTCTGATGCTATCCATATTCAAACATAATTTTTTTTAAAGATAATTGCTGTATATCCATCCTTAATTTTTTTAACTAAAGTTTCCTTAGATTTTCCATCTCTGTATACTTACAAATGCAACGAATATGATGTTAATTTCATTTCCATAAAAAATTAGCTATTTTAACCCAAGATTTGGTAACGCCTTAAATGAGAGAAGCATTATTTGTTAAACAGAATTCGGAAAAGTGGCAACATTACGATGCCATGCAACAGGCAAACCCTGATGAAGTGGCCAACCAGTTTATCGAAATCACCAACGACCTTGCCTACTCCAAAACATTTTATCCGAATTCTAAAACCACGGCTTATTTAAATGGTTTGGCTTCAAAACTGCATCAATCTGTTTATAAAAATAAAAAAGAGAAATCGAACAGGTTTATCAATTTCTGGAAAACAGAACTCCCCTTAATCTTTTTGCAGCATCGGAAACAGGTGTATTATGCGCTTGCTTTTTTCCTGATTTCATGTGCCATCGGTGCCTTATCGGCGAAGTATGATGATACGTTTGTGCGCCTGATTATGGGCGATGGTTATGTAAACATGACCAACGAGAACATTGCAAAAGGCGATCCTTTTGGTGTTTACAAACAACAGAACGAGTTTATGATGTTTTTTCAGATCGGCGCCAACAATATCTTTGTGGCCCTATATACTTTTGTTTTAGGCATCTTATTTTCATTTGGTTCGATCGTTTCATTATTCAGAAACGGCGTAATGCTCGGTTCATTCCAGTATTTCTTTTTTAGTAAAGGTTTGGGCCTCCAATCTGTTCTGGTAATCTGGATTCACGGAACATTAGAAATATCGGCGATCGTACTGGCCGGAGCAGCAGGATTAATTTTAGGCAACAGTCTTTTATTTCCCAAAACCTATACCCGGATGGCATCCGTAAGCAAAGGGGCAAAAGATGGATTAAAAATCGTAATCGGCCTGATCCCAATTTTTATCGTTGCCGCATTTTTTGAGAGTTTTGTTACCCGCCATACCGAAATGCCTTTAGCGCTCAGCTTACTCATATTGTTATCATCTGCAGCTTTCATCATTTGGTACGTATTTATTTATCCTATTAAAATTTATAACAAACAACCTACACTAAATTAACATGATCGGCAAAATTGAATTTAAGAAAAGAAGAGATTTTGGGCAAGTGATAAACGATACCTTTACCTTTATGCGCCAAAATTTTAAGCCGCTAATTAAGGTCTATTTTACGTTTTGCGGTTTGTTTGTTCTAGCCAGCATGTTAACCATGTTACTGCAGCAGTACAAAATGGTCAACATCATCAATACCTTTGGCAACGGAAAAACTACAGGTGGCTTAGGCTTTGGAAGGTTATATGGACTAGAATATTTCTTATCTATCCTGTTCTCGCTGGCTACCTATGCGAGTATGAGCGTTGCCATACTATCTTATATTGCTGTATATGTTCAAAAAGGCAATCATACACCTACTACAGATGAAGTTTGGGGTTATTTTAAGTATTACTTCTTCAGGATTTTTGGCAGCTCTCTCCTCTTAATGCTGCTGCTGGGTGTTGCCTTTATCTTCTGCCTGGTACCTGGATTTTGGCTATTCCCCTATATCGCCATGATTTTCCCGATTATGGTGATCGAAAACGGCACTTTGGGTTACGCATTTAGCAGAAGCTTCAAAATTATTAAAGACAATTTCTGGATTACCTTCGGAACGCTGATCGTAGTATGGATTATCGTTTACGCCTGTATGAGTATGGTGATTTTACCCACCAGTATATTTAACATGATTGGTATGTTTACCCATAAAACACCACACATGTCGGTAACGCTTACCATGATTACCACTGTGCTACAATCGCTGTGTCAGGTTTTTACCATTATCCCCATTATTACCATTTCATTGGCCTACTTCAGTTTGGTAGAGCAGAAAGAAAGCACCGGATTGATGGAACGGATCTCTAATTTTGGCAATACAGAAAAACCTATCGATACCCGACCTGAAGAATATTAAGATGCAGCGTGCTTTATTCCGATACCTTCTTGTTTTCCTGTTGTTTTTTATTCCGGTAATCAGCAATGCGCAGGCTGTAAAGCCTAAAGCAAAACCTGTGGTGATCGCAATAGATAGCGCCAAAATTACACCATCAAAATTCGATAAAAACGCCATTAGCGACTATAAAACGCAAAAAGAATTCCAGTATGATGAAATAGGCCAGCAACAACTGTCGCTGTGGGACAAATTCTGGATGTGGTTTTGGGATATGGTGGGCAGGTTATTTACCGGTGCGGCAACCAACTTTGTTTCGAGGTATATATTTATCGGACTGGGTATTGCGCTCATTTTGTACATCGTCATCAAAATCATTGGTGCCGAGAATATCTTCAGGAGAAAATCGAAGGAGACCATCCTTCCGTACGATGTAATAACCGAAAACATCCATGAGATCGATTATGAACAGGAATTGCAGCGATTAATCGGCGAAGGAAAATTCCGTTTGGCTGTGAGGCTTCTGTATTTGAGGACGCTAAAACAGCTGAGCGATGCGGATGTCATCCAATGGCAGCCTGATAAAACCAATTATAATTACCTGATGGAAATCAGTAAACCCGAACTCAGAAGTGATTTTAGCCGCCTTACCCTACAGTTTGATTATATCTGGTATGGCGATTTCCCTGTTGATGAAGGAAAATTTACGCCGATCAACCATTCGTTTAACCAGTTTAACAACCAGATTAAATGAAAGGTTATAAAGTATATCTGATCATCGGCTCCCTCTTAATTTTGGGCTATCTGGTGGCACAGTACAACAAACCCACACCTACAAACTGGGCACCCACTTATGCGGCACAGGATAAAATTCCCTATGGCACATTTATTTTGTACAACAGGATAAAAGACATTTTACCCGATGCCAATGTTCAACAGTCGAAAACAGCCATTTACAACACCATAAAAGGTAAAAAATTTAGTAAAACAGCTTATTTGATTGTGGCACAGAAAGCCGAGATCAGTAAAACGGATTTCGAACAATTGGTAAAATACATGCAAAGCGGTAATGATGTATTTATCGCCAGTTATGATCTGGGCAAAATAGAAAAAGACCTTAAAATACAAACCTCTACCTCAATGTCGGCCGAGGGAAGTAACTTAAATTTCACCAATCCAAATCTCAAAACCGATGCAAATTACGGTTTTGAAAGAGGCATCGGCAGTCAGTATTTTAGCAAGGTTGATACCGCTAAAACCACCATTCTTGGGGTAAATGCAAAGGGCCAGCCTAATTTTATCCGTTACCGTTATGGTAAGGGCAGCCTTTACCTGATTGCTGAACCCGGTTTTTACACCAACTTTAATCTGCTCGATAAATATGGGGCAGAATATGCCGCTAAAACATTAAGCTATCTGCAGGGAAATGAGCAGCTTATTTTTGATGAATATTTTGCGCTTCAGAAAAACGCCACTACCGACATCCTGAGGGTATTCTTTAAACACCCCGAACTCGAGTTTGCCTATTACCTGAGCATTTTCAGTCTGATTGTTTTTGTACTGTACGATATTAAACGCCGGCAACGGATTATCCCGATCGCAGATCCACTGACCAATACTTCGTTGGCCTTCGTTAATGTGGTGGGCAGTGTGTATTATCACGAACGGAACAACTTAGATATTGCCCTAAAAAAGATCAACTATTTTATGGAATATTTAAGGACCAGATATTACTTAAAAACCAACGATATCGACAGCAAATTCGCCCAATTGTTAATGGAAAAAACAGGCATCAACGAAGCCTTATCTAAAACCTTAACGAAGCATTTTATGCAAACGCCAGGCATGGCCGACATGAGCGATACCCAATTGATCAATTTAAACGAAAGCATAGAACAGTTTTATAAAAATACGCAAAGCAATGGAACAAGAACAGTTTAACCCACGTACCGATTTAAGTGCACTTAACGCGGCGGTAAATCAGATCAGAAACGTACTGGGGAATATCATCGTAGGCCAAAAACAGGTGATCGACTTCCTAATTGTAGGCCTTCTTGCCGATGGGCATATCCTCATTGAGGGAGTACCTGGCGTAGCCAAAACCCTTAGCGCCAAATTGCTCGCCAAATCAATTGATGCCCAATTTTCGAGGGTGCAGTTTACGCCCGACTTAATGCCCTCTGATGTTTTGGGCACACCCATATTCAACACCAAAACAGGAGATTTCGAATTCAGGAAAGGTCCGATTTTCGGCAATATTATCCTCGTTGATGAGATTAACCGTGCACCTGCCAAAACCCAGTCGGCCCTGTTCGAGGTGATGGAAGAGCGTCAGGTAACCATCGATGGCCACACCTATATCATGGACGAACCCTTTATGGTACTGGCCACACAAAACCCTATCGAACAGGAAGGCACTTACCGTTTACCCGAAGCCCAGCTGGATCGCTTTCTTTTCAAAATAGAGGTTAAATACCCTACGTTAGAAGAAGAAACAGCAATTTTAATGGCACAGCACACTTTGGTAAATAAAACCTTATTAAGCGAGGTAAAACCGGTATTATCCGTACAACAGATACAAGAGGCGAGGGCCATTATCCGTAATTTATTTGTAGAGCCTAAATTATTGGAGTTTATCGCTAAAATCGTAAACGAAACCCGCAACAACTCGTCGCTTTATCTGGGCGCTTCGCCAAGGGCATCCTTAGCCATTGTACACAGTGCAAAAGCTTTTGCAGCCATACAGGACAGAGACTTTGTGACACCCGAAGATATTATTGCCGTTGCAGGTCCGGTTTTGGCGCACCGGATATTGTTATCGCCCGAAAAAGAAATGGAAGGACTCACTACAAGCGATATCGTGAATCAGATTATTAAGAAGATTGAAGTACCAAGGTAATCCGCAGTCGCTAATCCATAGTCTTGAGTCTTATTTAATGATTACAATTAACCTCTTGAGTTTGGAGTTGAGCGTTGGGCGTCGATTAACCGGTTTTCAGTTGGCAGTTTTCAATTTACAGTTTATAATTCAATTAACCAGTTTAAACAATTAACCAATTAACCCAACTTGAAAAAATTCTTTCAGCAATATTATACCAATCTATTCCTAACCGACCGTTTATTTACGGCCTTAGGCTGTTGCATTGTGCTTTTTTTGTTGAAGTTCTTTTTTGCCTGGCTGGGCGATATCCCCGAAATTGCCATTGGGGTGGTTGTGGTTTTGTTCTTTATTGATGTTCTTATCCTATACCGGATTACCCAGGGCATTGAAGCCAAAAGATTTACGGCGAAACGCCTGAGCAATGGCGATGAAAACCCCATACAGATCGAAATCAAAAACCGTTATGGCTTTGGTGTAAATGCAAGGGTAATTGATGAGGTGCCTTTTCAATTCCAGCTGCGCGATAAAGATTTTAAACTGCACTTAAAACCTGCCGAAGTAAAATCTATCCATTACAATCTGCGCCCCACTAAACGCGGGGAATACGACTTTGGCTTTATCAGAGCCTATACCAGTTCACCATTAGGTTTAATCAGCAGGCGTTATAATTTTGATGGCGCTAAAGTTCTGCCCGTTTATCCTTCATTTATCAATCTCGGTCAGTACGAATTGATGGCCGTTTCGCGCTACCTAACCGAATTTGGGATTAAAAAGATCAGAAAGGTTGGGCAAAGCAGCGAATTCGATCAGATCAAAAACTATGTGGGCGGCGACGATATCCGGACCATCAACTGGAAAGCCACTGCAAGGAAAGGCGGCTTGATGGTGAATACCTATACCGATGAAAAATCGCAGAATATTTATTGTGTAATCGATAAATCACGTGTGATGCGTATGCCTTTTGAAGGCTTAAGCCTGCTCGATTATGCCATCAATGCAACGGTTGCACTTTCCAAAGTGGCCATGCTCAAAGAAGATAAAGCCGGTTTGATCACCATATCTGAAAATATCGGCTCTGTTGTTCCGGCCGACCGTAAGGCTTCACAACTGGGCAACATCATGAACGTGCTGTACAAGGAAAAAACCAGGTACCTCGAGAGTAATCTTGAAGCTTTGTACTCAGCGGTACGCTCGGTGGTCAAGCAGCGCGGACTATTGGTTTTCTTTACCAATTTCGAAAGTCTATCAGCACTGCAACGACAGTTGCCTTACTTAAAAAGAATTGCCAAATACCATTTACTGGTTGTCGTATTTTTCGAAAATACAGAACTGAAAGGATTGGCCACTGAACCCGCAAAGGATGTGGAAGGCATTTACCATAAAACTATTGCCGAGAAATTTATCTACGAGAAAAAACTGATGGTTAAAGAACTCAACAAACATGGTATTCTGGCCATCCTTACCCCACCACAGAAACTAACCGTTAATGTGATTAACCAGTATCTGGCGCTAAAGGCACAACAAAGGATTTAGTCCAGAGTCGTTAGTCCTCAGTCCAAAGTCGGCTCATGACTGAAGACTACAGACCCAAGAGTAAAACCTACTCTTCTTCCCTAAAATACACCTTATAAAAGTTCATCGATTTATCGTCATCGTAACCTTTTTCGATCATATCTTTATTGCCATGAATGTAGATGTGGAAGTTTTTATCCAACTTTAATACGCTTTTATAGGCACGGGCCTGCTTTTTTACTGCAGATTCGGCAATTTCAAAATTATCGGCAATCGGACTTTCGAACTCCTGTTCGTAACTTTTTTTATAATTTTTAAAAGATTCAATTCCTTCAGCGTTCCCGATTACCTCATTACCGAACTCTTCGATATCAAAAGTTTCCTTTTCTTTGAAATACTTCATCGAACGGTTTAAAAGGTCAATTTTATCCGCTTTGCTGATTTCATAATCATCATCCAGCTTCTGTGTGACGAAGTTTTTATAAACCCCTAAAACATTATTGGTCTGGTTATAACTGTCGTTCCTGATTTTTAGTTTTAAAAATTCATCTTTCCAATAAACAGCAGAATCGTTGCTGCTTTTCGATTGATCCAACACCACCACCTTGTAGCCTTCTTCTTTATCTACATTAAAAATCAGGCAGCCCTTATCCAATTTGTTAATGCTAATGGCTTCCTGCTCATAACTTACGTTAAAGCCATCCTGCTCAGGGTACACTTTTAGGTAGGTATCCTTTGTTTCAGATTTGAAAACCCCAACCACATCCAACTGCTCACCTTCGATCTGCACTTTTTCAAAATAGGCAACATACAGCTCCCCCGATTTAATTTTGGGGTGGTTGGCCACATCATATAAGTGTTTGGCCAGTTGCTGCGAATCTTCGTGAAACAGTTCGTTATTTTCAAAAATTTCATGAACAAAATGAAATACTTCATTCAGTTCTAAATTGTCGTTAGGATGGTAAAACCGGTAAACTTCATTTACCTTTTCGAAGGGTTTTAGGAAATACTGCATCAACAGATTTCCCAACACTTCATCATCAATTTTTAAAGGCGCATCAGATAATTTATAATATTCTTCCAGCAGTTTATTGCCTGTATGGTGAATGGAAAGTTGTTTAAGCGAAGCCTCGAAAAATGAAATCATAGGCGCAAAAATAGTAAAATCATTGATTAACGCTCTCGTCATTCAATCATTCTATTCTTCAATCATTTTTTAATATAAACCTCGGCCCTTTGCAGAAAACTCTTTTCCTGTAAGCTTGCTTCCACTTCGTTAATGGCTTTCATCAAATTATGCTTGGTATTTGTAATTTCTGCTGTGGCTTTAATAATTACGTCCCAAACAGGCTCCATGGTAGAGAGAAGGGCGATTCCTTTTTCGGTCAGTTCAACCAAACGTTTACGGGTATCCACTTTATCTTTTTTAGACCTGATCAATTTCTCTTTCTCCAGTTCTTTTAATAAACTGATGGTAGATGGATGTGCATAACCAATCTCATCAGAAAGCGAAACCACGCTCATCGTCGATTTTTTATACAAAGTATATAACACCGGAAACCATTTGGGCTGGAAATCGATCCCGAAGGCTTTATAAATCAACAGACCATCTTTCCGGATCTGATCGCTCAGCCTTTGCAAACGGGTAGAAATGGCCAATAAACCAGAAGCATCAATTACATTTTGTTCCATTAAACAGATTTTAAGTCCAGGCTATAAAACACATTATCAACAGCCATGCGAGGGAAATAAACTGGTAGTTTTTCCATTTCAACGGGTTTAAACCCATTTCGCTCGTAAAAACGGCAGGCAGCCTGTAAGATATCCTTGGTACCCAAATATACTTCATTCAGGTGATGATCCGCACAATACGCCAAAAGGGTTTTTAATAAGGCCTGCGCTACACCCAGTTCCTTTCCGCGGTATTCTTTTTTAACGAACATCTTTCTAATGGCTCCCGAATGATTTTGCGGCTGGGAAATTAGCGCAATGGTCCCAATCAGTTCACCGTTTAATTTGGCCCCCCAAAAAGCACCGCCAGAGCCATTGTAGTTTTCTTCGATATCCAGCAAATCTGGTTGTGCTGCCAGATCGATATCTACATTAAATTCTATTTGCTGAATGGGCAGAATTAACCCGATAATCTCTTCACAGAATTGATTATCTAACCGTTCAATTTTAAAATCGTTTTGCATTGCTCAATATTATGCAACAAATATATGTAGTTAACTACATATATCTCGAATAGAAATATCATTTGTACATCAAATTTATCTGTTCGAGAATTTGGAAGAGGAATGCTAGTTGCTACTTTTTAACTTATTGAGGAAATCAATAATCTTTTGATCGGCGTAATTGGCTACGCCTTCGTGTTTAAAAGACAACCTGCCCTGTTTATCGAAAATAACCGTAGTGGGTAATGATCCTGTAAATATTTGCTCAGGAATATCACTTTCTACTTTGTAAACCGGCATTGTGTATTTACGATCAGCCATAAATTCCGCTGATTTTGCAAAATCTCCATCTGCATCTGCGAAAATGAAAACGATATTTTTACCATCTTTAAACTGAGTATATAACTTATTGATGGAAGGCATTTCGGCCCTACATGGCGGGCACCAGGTTGCCCAGAAATTAAGGAAAATAACTTTACCTTTCAAATCACCCAGATCTACCAGCTTTCCCCCTGCATCCTTAAACTGGATTCCGTTAAGGCCCGTCACCTTTTCTTTTGGTGCTTCAACACTGGGTTTGTAAAAACCAATTTCCATCAATCCCTTAATAAAAAAAGCTTTTGCGTCGGGCACAAAAACGATTACCAAAAGGACAACGATAAATAACGCATTAAGTATGTTTTTCCTGATAAACTTCATAAACGGATGGTTTAAGCGACCAAACATCGATAAAATCGCTGGTCAGAACAGTATAAATACAATGTTACTTTGTAAATATATATAATTGCTTAGGAATTACTACTTTTGGCCTGTTGAAAAAGCATAGACAAAACATCCAAAAATATTTATCAGCATTTATGCTGGTCGTGTTTGCTATTGCATTAACTCCATGGAGTGTTCTCCACCACCACAATCCCGTTCCTGTTGTGCCCAAAGAAGCACATTGTAAACATGTAAGCCATGTACAGGCTCACGGCGATACCTGTTTAATCTGTAATGCGAGTTTTGAGAAAAACTATGTGCAAACGCACCACATTTACAGAATCTTCTTGTCGGCCAAAATCTTCAGCCGTACAGAACCTACCTTAAAAAATGCCTTTACCGAAATAAAGCGCACCTGCTTACGCGGTCCCCCTTTAGCTTAATTTTTCTTTCCAGCGCATCCGTGCTTAATTAAATTATTTACAAGAAAAACTAAAAACTAGCTTATTTAAGCTATGGTTTTGGCTTTCCGATCATTTTATTTACGACAACACATGAAAAAATTACAGCTTATTGGCTTGGTAATTCTATATACATTATTGGGTAGCCCTGCTTTCGCTGCCATATTAAAAGATATAAAAGGTAAGGTTATTGATGCCAGCACCAAACAAACATTGCCAGGTGCAACCATTTTTATTCCAGATTTAAAGGTTTCGGCCCTAACCAACAATGATGGAGAATTTACGATCAACAATCTTCCTTCAAAAGGAAGTTATCTGGTAGAGGTACACTATGTTGGTTATAAAACTGCTACTCAAGTGGTAAACTTCGCCAGCGCTACCGGATTAGAATTTGCTTTGCAGCCTACTGCAATAGAAACCAAGGAAATTGTGATCACCGGGAGTTTAATCAGCAGCACGAGCAAACGAAACAGTGCCTCTTCGGCAGTGATTGGTAAAGATCAGCTGCTTCAGCCCTCTACCAACTTAATCGATGCCTTAACCAAAATCCCTGGGGTATCTCAGATTACTACTGGTCCGTCTATTTCCAAACCCGTAATCAGAGGTTTGGGTTACAATAGGATTGTAACTTTAGATGATGGGGTTAAACAACAGGGCCAGCAATGGGGCGACGAGCATGGCATCGAAATCGATCAGTTTAAATCAGACCGCGTGGAAGTTTTACGTGGCGCAGCGTCGCTGATGTATGGTTCTGATGCACTTGGCGGTGTAATCAACCTGTTAGAGCCAAGTAGCGCACCTGAAGGACAGATCAAGGGTGAATTCATCACCAATTACTCTACCAACAACGGACTTACCGCCAACTCATTAATGTTAAACGGCAACGAAAACGGTTTTGTTTGGAGGGCCCGTGGCACGTATAAAAATGCCTACTCTTTTAAAACGCCTACCGGATATTTCCCTAACTCCGGTTTTAATGAAACTGATTTAAGCGGTATGGTGGGTTTAAATAAAAGCTGGGGTTACACACACTTAAACGTTTCAAATTTCCGTAACAACATCGGTTTCTACGAGCCAACTTTAGATGACAATGGAAATTTTGTTAAAGAAGATGGCAGTCCATTTACCAATGCGGATAATAAAAACCGTACTTTAGAATACCCCCGTCAGGATATCCGTCACTTTAAGATTGCTTTGAACAACAATTTCATTATCGGTAATGGCAATCTGAAAGCGGATTTTGGCTATCAACAAAACCAGCGCCGTGAGCTGGATGGACCAGATCCGGCTTTATTTTTCGATCTTAAAACCTACAATGCAGATTTAAAGTACTATCTACACGAAACCAATGGCTGGCAACCGGTTTTTGGCTTAAGCGTGGATGATGCACACAGCCAAAATAAGGGAACAGAATTTTTAATTCCTGCCTATGATACCTTTGGTTTAGGTGTTTTTGCATTTGCCAAGAAAAACTGGGAAAGCAATACCTTTAGTATCGGCGCCCGTTACGATTTCAGAAAAAATAACGGTAAACAATTGTTCGATGATGGAGAGGAATTATTCGCGCCTTTTAAAAATAAATTCTCTAATGTAAGTGGCGCATTAGGTTTTACACACCAGTTTAACGATGAGCTGAACTTTAAGGCCAATGCGGGTTCTGCTTTCCGTGCGCCAAATCCAGCTGAACTAGGATCAAATGGTGTACATGAAGGTACATTTAGATATGAGATCGGTAATTCGGCTTTAAGCCCTGAGCGCAGTTACCAAATAGACGCGGCTTTAGAATATGAAGGAAAAATTATAAGTGCAAGTGCCAGCATTTACAACAATTATATCCACAATTATATTTACGCATCCAACAATGGCGAACAACGTGAGGTTGATGGTACTCTTTTCGATGTTTACCGCTACGGGCAGGTAAACGCGAACCTTTATGGTGCTGAAGCGAGTCTAACCATCCACCCGGTTCCATTTATCCATTTCGAAAATACCTTTGGATATGTTCATGCACAGAACAACACTTTAAACAGGCCACTTTCTTTTATCCCTGCAGGAACTTTGAGAAATGAGTTGCGTTTCGAGCCTAAAATTAAGGGCACAAACGATGCTTACCTTTCTGTAGGTATCAATTCGGCATTTAAACAAACCCGCGTGGATGATGTTTTCGAAACACCAACCAGTGGCTATACTTTGTTAAACGCAGGCATCGGCGCTACATTTAATTTGGGTAAACAACCCGTTAAATTATCGGTATCTGCCAACAATCTGTTAAACCAGAAATATTATGATGCCTTAAGCAGGTTTAAACCGGGCCGTTTTGATAAGGAAAACCCTAATCTGGGTGTATATAACACAGGAAGAAACATTACTTTCGGATTGTATGTTCCTTTTACCCTGGTAAAATAATTTAATTCGGTTTATTCTGAATCTTCCTAGCGGGACTGATCGATAAGATTGGCCCCGCTTTTTTGTATGTCAAAAGCAACCGAAAAGACTTACCAAACATATTTAAGCAATTGACTGTTAAAAAGATATCAACGTATCATGAACTAATATCTGCTATGAAAACACTTTTCAGAAACCTTGTATTGGCTGCATTTATGCTATCTGGTTTAATATCCTGTTCAAAAAACAGCGCCGAAATGAATATGGATACGCCAATTTTTACGGGTCCAAATCCAAATCCAGCCAATTTAAGCGTCAGGGTAATTTATATTGTTCCATCTGATCGATTACTGAACAAAACCTATACCGAAGCTGCCGGGAATTGCATTACACAATTAACGGCGTGGTATAAAACTACATTGGGTAGTAATAAAACTTTCCATATTAATAACAATATGCTCGTAGAAACAATGCAAAGTTCGCATGCCGCGGCATGGTTTAACGCCCAAAATGGAAATACAGGTGATGCGCAATTTTATTTTTATGCCAACGCAAAAAATGATACTAAATTATTACTGGGGAGCAGTTATGATGAAACAAAATACATTTACCTGGTTTATATTGATGCCGCGGGAACAACAGGAGCCGGCGCGCAGGGCTTTACGGCCATGCCCGAAAACGACCTGAAAGGTTTAACGGGGCAAATGACTGAATCTATTCCGAGGTGGATTGGTGGAGCCGGGCATGAATTGGGGCACGCTTTCGGAATGCCACACCCAACAAACGAAAATCCACAGGCTTTAATGTGGACGGGTTATACAACCTATCCAAATTGCATCTTGCAGGATAATGATAAAACCATTTTAAACGCAAGTAAATTTTTCTATTAAGAGAAAAGTCAGCTTAACATTTTTTTTTGGAAAGCAATCACAGGAACATGAGCGGGTTCAGGTGGCTTAAAAAGAAAACATAGGCTAAGGGCTTAGTGATTAAGAAGAAGAAAGCCAGCAAATGCTGGTTTTCTTCTTTTCGGTATATCACCACTAACTATTTCTTAAACGTTTCCCGCTTTGCCCTCACATATTGATTTGGCCATTCCGTATCATCGCCTAGCACTTGTGCGGCATGTGAAGGGAAATAAGCATCACGTAGCGATTCACGCGCAATAAAAATCAGATCGGCCTTGCCTTCCGCTAAAATTTCTTCCGCCTGGTTCGCTTCCACAATTACGCCTACTGCACCGGTATAAATACCAATTTCATTTCTGATCTTATCCGCAAAAGGAACCTGGTAATTCGGTCCTGCAGGAATAAAGGCATCTGGTACATTCCCACCCGAAGAGGTATCGATTAGATCTACCCCACGATCTTTCAACACCGCGACCAACTGTAACGAATCATTTTCGTTCCAGCCACCTTCAGTCCAGTCTGTTGCCGAAATACGCACAAATAAAGGCAGGTTCTCCGGCCAAACAGATTGTACAGCTTCAACCACATCGATCACCAAGCGGATGCGGTTTTCGAAACTGCCACCATAAACATCAGTACGTTTATTACTCAGCGGACTAAAAAACTCGTGTAGCAGGTAGCCATGGGCAGCGTGTATTTCTATCACTTTATAACCAGCATCCAAAGCACGTTTTGCCGCAGCCCTGAAAGCAAAAACAATATCCTGAATTTCTGATATCGTTAATTCATGTGGTTCAACCTGTCCTAATTTAAAAGGAATCGGTGATGGGCCAACCGGTTTCCAGCTGTTTTCGCCATCAGCAATCTGCTCTCCCCCATTCCAGGGCACTTCACAACTCGCCTTTCTACCAGCGTGCGCCAATTGAATGCCTGCAATGGCTCCATGATTATGGATAAAAGAAACAATTTGTTTCAGTTTATCTACATGTTCATCTTTCCAGATACCCAAATCGGCATAGGTAATTCTTCCATCTGCGGTTACTGCAGAAGCTTCCTGGATAATCAAACCTGCTCCACCAACTGCACGGCTTCCTAAATGTACCAAATGCCAATCGTTGGCAAAGCCATCAACGGCAGAATACTGGCACATCGGAGAAATCACAATTCTATTTTTTAAGGTTACATCCTTTATGGTAAAAGGGGAAAATAATTTCGACATATCTTTTTGTTTAACCGTAAGTGGCGCAGCATTTTTCGATAAAATGAAATAAAGTCATTTGTATGAACGCTCTTCGCATATTCCACAAACATACAATTTACACAATAAGGAAGTTTTAATGCCTCAATTATTAAACGGATATTTTACCTTTTAATGGCGCAGAGCGATAAGTGTAGGGCATTAAGCGTCGAAGCATGACAGGAAAACACCAACTGCCATTCGCTCAGCGCTAAACTTTTTTCCACAAAAATTTGGAGATCACCAAACAACATCATACTTTAGTGTATTATTTAACTAATACAGTAGATATGATCAACATTAACAATCTTAATTTTGGCTACAGCAAGCACAAGCCATTATTTAAAAATATGAGCATGCGGTTAAGCAACGGCCATATTTACGGTTTGCTTGGAAAAAATGGTGCGGGTAAATCCACCTTATTAAAAAACCTGGCGGGTTTGGTTTATGCACAAAGCGGTACTTTGGATGTAATGGGTTACAATCCTGCTAAAAGACAGCCTGCACTTTTAGAACAGATTTGTTTTATTCCGGAAGAGTTTTATTTGCCTTCGGTAAAAATTGATGCCTATCTAAAAGCAAATGCACCATTTTACAAAAACTTCGATCACGCTTATTTCGCTGATCTGATTAAAGAATTCGACATTCCGGTTGAACAGAAACTCATCAACATGAGTTATGGGCAAAAGAAAAAAGTAATTATCGCCTTCGGCCTGGCTACACAGGCTAAACTGGTCATTATGGATGAGCCTACAAATGGACTGGATATTCCTTCTAAGGCACAGTTCAGAAAAATTATGGCTTCTGCCATGACAGATGAACGTTGCATCATCATTTCTACCCACCAGGTTAGGGATCTGGATAACCTGATCGATACCGTGATCATGCTTGATGAAAACGATGTTGCACTTAAAGCTACAGTAGAAGAAATTACGGCAAAGCTAACCTTCAAAAAAGTGAAGGAAATTGATGACAGCATTATTTATGCCGAGCCCTCACTCTCTGGTTATAATGCGGTAATGCCAAACTACCATCAGGAAGAAAGCAAATTGGATATGGAACTCCTTTTCAACGCCATACTTGCCGAAAAAATTAAATTTAAACCTCTATTCAGTTAAGCGATGAACAACACATTTAATATCAATCGATTTGGCTTATTGCTTAAAAGGCAATGGTTAGATTTCGGAAAAATTTACCTGATCAGCCTTATTGTACTGCTGGGAATTGTAGTAGGCTTTTATAGTTATAGTATTCCATCGCCGCTAAAGGACAACAATTTTGATTACGATAATAATCTCGATATGCGTTTCCGCTATCCTCTTTTCCTGATTTTAGGATTTATTTTCATCAGTATTGTAGCAAGCAGCTATTTTAATATCCTTGGACAAAAATCGAGGGCCATTTTAGAACTGATGACACCTGCATCTGTATTCGAAAAATTCCTTTCGGGTATATTTTATACCGCCATTCTAAGTATCTTCAGTTATTTACTGATCTTCTATTTAACAGATCTGGCTTTCGTTAAATACCTAAATAACCATCTCGATGCTTTTAAAGGGCTCTTGCCAAATAACGGGGCGATCATAGAAGTTGAAAGCATTACCTATCAGATATTTAATGATGAAGGTTATAGAAAATTTTGCGGCTACTTTTTTGCTTTCCCCTTTCTTATTACCAGCGTGTTCCTTTTAGGATCTGTTTACTTTAACCGTTTCCACTATGTCAAAACTGCGCTTTCTGTAATGGTTTTTGTTGGGCTGATAGCTTTCCTGATTGTTAAGGTTTCCGAATGGCTAATGAAAGATAAAGTTCCCTATCACCATCATTTCAGAAAAGATGATAAAGATTGGATTTTGCTTTTGTTATTATTGGTAACAAGCGTCATTACCTTAATTATTTGGACGATCACCTACGTTCGCCTAAAAGAAAAAGAAGTTTAACATTAAAAGGTATAGATATGGAATTTAGAGATAATAAGGCAATATACCTTCAAATAGCAGAATATGTTTGCGAACACATTTTGTTAGGAAAATGGAAAGCCGAAGAAAAACTACCCTCAGTTAGGGAACTGGCCGTTGAGCTGGAGGTAAACCCAAACACGGTAATGCGTACATACGAACTGCTACAGAACAAAAATATCATCAACAATAAAAGGGGCATCGGTTTTTTCGTAAGTGATGATGCCATTGGCCATGTAAAAAACTATCGAAAAGTTTTATTTATGGATGATGAACTTCCTGTAGTATTTAGGAACATCTATCTATTAAATATTGGCTTTGATGAATTAAAAAGCAAATATGAAACATTTGTAAAAGAAAATTTTAACGCTTAGGATATGAAAACAAGTAATAAATTATTAATCGGCTTAGCAGCGCTTTTACTCATTGTACCCATTGTGGTTGTTGCGATCAATGTAAAACTGAATTACAAAGAAAAAGAGGTTGAGGACACCTATTTCGGGACACAAAACATCAATGACGCAGGTTTCGATCAGAAATCGAAAGGCAGGATCACCATTCCTATACCAACACCATTCAAAGCCATTCAGATTAAGGACGCCAAAGGTCTTAACGTACAGCTTTATGTAAAGGAAGACAGCAGATACGGACTTAAGGTACCCGAAAAATTTCAAAAAGACCTAAAATTTGAAGTAGATGCTAATGGGGTGCTTCAAGCTACCATTAACAATTTTGATGATGATAACGGTATGGAGAAAGTTGTTCTTGTGATTTATTGTCCTAAGATCAATCAGGTTTCAGTTTCAAAATCAGGTGTTTTTGAATTTAGCGCCCACGCAGATTCCTTAACACTTAACGTTGATCATAGTGAAAGTTTATTCTTAACTGGCGATATTATATTCAACGATGCCAAAGGAAAGGTTACCAGTGTGATTAATCCAACCAAAATTGGAAAATTGTATCTGAACCTGAACAACACTACATTTAACGGGTATACAAATGCTTTTAAAGAGTTATATGTTACCGCAAATAAATCAGAGATTGAAGTCGGAAGCACCGATGATGATAACAACAAACCCTTTCCGTTCGATCATCTTAGCATTAAAACAACCGATACCTCTCATGTAAAATTGCAAAACGTTAAAGTGAAAAGCTTCACTGGTGATTTTTCTGATGCCACCACGTTACAGATTCCAACTCCGCTGCTTAAGCAGCTTTTTAAAAAATAATCTTCAAATCCCGATGAGCCAAATCTTATCGGGATTTTTTATGCTACGATATCTTTTATTCGTCCTTATGTAAAAAGGGCATGATTTTTAAGCTAAGTCATTGGCAAAAGTTTAACTTGGCCCAATGAGCTTTTTAGTTTTCACATCAACCCCCATCATGAAGAGATATTTTCTTTTATTCGCCCTTAGCCTGTTCGTTTTTAGCCATGTACAAGCACAAAAAACAGATACCCTATCCATTACCCTGGATAATGTAAAATATCCTTATCCGGTTAAATATTTCCCGATTAATACTGAAGGACAGGATATTAAAATGGCCTATATGGATGTTGCACCTACCTCAGCGTCAAATGGAAAAACAGCCATTCTTTTCCATGGTAAAAATTTTGGAGGCTATTACTGGACAAACGTCATTAAAGCTTTAACCAATGTTGGTTATCGCGTTATCGTACCCGATCAGATTGGTTTTGGTAAATCATCCAAAGCCTTTATCCATTACAGTTTCCATCAAATGGCCAGCTGGAACAAAAGGTTATTAGATACACTGGGCGTTCAGAAAACAGTTGTTTTAGGCCATAGTATGGGTGGCATGCTCGCTACCCGTTTTGCTTTAATGTACCCCGAAACGACAGTAAAGCTCTTGCTCGAAAACCCAATCGGACTGGAAGACTATAAAACATTTATTCCTTACATCACTACCGCCCAACAATACCAAACCGAACTTAAAACCACTGCAGAAAGCGTGCGTAAATATTATCAGAGCTCTTACTTTACCTATTGGAAACCTGAGTATGAATACCTGGTGAATATTGCCGGTGGGGTAACCAATAGTGCCGATTATCCAAGATGGGCAAAAGTTGCCGCATTAACTTACACCATGATTTATGAACAGCCTGTGGTATACGAGTTTCAGAACTTAAAAGTACCTACTGTTTTGTTTATAGGTAAGGAAGATAAAACGATTATTGGTAAGGGTTTGCTTACGCCAGATCAACAGGCACTTCACGGCCAGTACCGGCTTTTAGGAAAGCAGACTGCAGCCAAAATTATTGGTGCTAAAATTATCGAATTTGATGCCTGCGGACATATTCCGCATCTAGAAATCCCAACGGAATTTCTGGTAGCGTTAACAGGGAGTTTGTAATTTCTTAAAAAAGACCTCGCAGGTTTTTAAACGGCAAACTCCGGATTAAATCTGCGAGGTATAGATATTATTTAATCTCTTTCCCTACGATTTTATTAATGCCCTGCATTTCAAAATCAATGTCTTTTCCCATCGATTTCATTTTGCCGTACAGCTCAATACGAAGGTGACTGTTGAGCACCATCCCTGTCTTAATATCCAGGGAGGTTTCTCCGGAATTGGTCCCACTTAAATCGGTTTCCATTTTGTTGCCCATGGTTTCAAATGTCCCTTTCGATACCAAAGTACCTTTTACACTCAGTATGGCAATACCGTCTTTCACCTCTTTCAAGGTGTATTTTGTTATCGTTTCAATGGGCATGCTCATCTGCATTTTGGTATCAACCGTCCAGCTATCGCCAATGTTAACCGCCCTATCGGGATAAATTTTAAACGACGATTCCATGGTCTGTTTTACCACTTCAGCGCTGAATTGTTTACCCAATTCATTTTTAATCTGCTTTACCTGGTTGGTATCGTTGCTCATCTTTACCGCCATATTGTCGAGCATTTTATCAATACCTGCAACCGTTTTAATTCCTCCGTTCGGTGTTACGGTCATAAAAAAAGAAGCACCTTTCAAACCGCTAAACGGATTTTTCTTTGTGCTATCCTGATCATCAGAATTAAGGGTCATGGTATTCCCCATCGCAACAGATTTTATAAAAATCCTGTTATATGTTACTTTAATATCCTTTTCGCCGTTGTGGCCTTCGGTAATATCAAAAGTATAATCGGTTCCAATATTCTGGGTTAAATGTACATCCTGACCGCCAATTTTCTGGTTAATGATCTGATCAGAAGTAATCGAGAAATCGTATCGATAACCTGTTGGATAATTTTGCTTCAGTATATAGGTCTTCTGCGCAAGAGCACCAATTGAAATCAAGCTACAGATGATCGTTGCAAATATTTTCATTCGATAATTTATCATGTTAACCTGCGGGCTGTTGCGCAAAGATGCGGCTTAACTGGAAATACAATTCAGGGTGTTTATCTTTTAATAACTCAGGTTTTTCAAAGAAATATTCTGAAACTACCGCAAAAAATTCGGCCTGGTTGGTGATGGCGTAAGGATTGATATCCGATTTGTTATCCTCAATTTTCTCCATCTCCTCATGCATCATTTTAATCCAGGGCAAAGTATATTCGTGTGCAATTAAATTCTCCGGAACGCCATCTGTTGCACCATCCGATTTATCCAAAAGGTGTACAAATTCATGGATCGCCGTATTCTCCTTCCCAGCGCTTTTAGAAAAACCATGGCGTAAAGCCGAACGCGATAAAATCATCTGTCCGTTCATATAACCTGTGCCTACCATGCCCATGATATTTCTCTCCCCACCTTCTTCAAACTGAAAATCCTTATTAAAAGTATCCGGATACAATAAAACGCTGGTGAGGTTTTTGTATTGCCAGTCGTCGAAACCAAAAATCGGAATCACTGCACTAGAGGCGATCAGTAACTCGTCTAGGGTGGTCATTTCCAAGCCTACAGCTTCAATTTTAACCGTACTAAAAAATGAAGCCACCTTTTGTTCAAACCGAAGTTTGTCCGTTGAATCGAGGTTATGGTAGTAACCTACATAATCATCCAGTATTTTCTTATCCACATCCGTTAAGGGCTCTATGGCCACCTTCTTTTTTTTAAGGATAAGGTATAAGGCAATCAGAAAGATAGGGATCAGGTAGGCAAATGGCAGCGAGTTCATAAAGAAGGATTACACAGATTAATGGGATGACACAGATTGGATTTGTTTTAACTTTCGATAATTTCTAATTGGGTCAGTATATGCTCACGGCTAACCGGATAAGGTATATTGTTGGTTATTGCCTGGTAAACGGCTTCGAAAAGCGGCAGATAACTTCCTACTTCTGATGGGATTGTCTCCTCGGTTTTATGGCCATCGGCATCAATGGTGGTTAACAGACCATCTTTACTCACTGGCTCAATACCATAGCCCGGATCGGTTAATTTCATACCTGCCAGCAACTGTTCTTCCTGAATATCGGTTCTTTGTTTAATAAAGCTTCCATTCACGCCATGTAAAATAAATCCTGGTTGCGGGTTTACGACCAACATGCTCGAGGTTACAAAAACATTTACACTATCAGGGTAACTTAACTGGATCGAGAAATAATCATCTACCAGGGTACCTACCCTGTTTTTACCCAAAATTTTATGGAAACTTAAAGGTTTGCCAAACAAACTGATTACCTGATCCAAAAGATGCGGACCTAAATCGTATAAAAGTCCGCTGGCTTCTACCGGATTTTCCTTAAATGCTTTCGGCCCGATTACATTGCGGTACCGATCGTAACGCAGGTGCATTTCATTCAATTTACCCAGTTTGCCGCTTTCGAGTACCTTTTTCACCGATGTAAAATCGCTATCCCAACGGCGGTTCTGATAAAAGAAAATCTGCTTTCCTACACTGTCGGCCAGTTCGAAAAGTTCTTTGGCCTGGGCAGTTGTTGCCGTAAAAGGCTTCTCCACCAAGATATGTTTATGCGCACGTAATGCGGCTTTCGAATGTTCGTAATGCAGGTTGTTTGGGGTATTAATCACCACCAATTCTATTTCCGTATCGTTCAAAAGCTCATCAACACTGTTGTAACTTGTAATATTGGGGTAATCATTAACCGCAATTTTACTGCTCCGCTCTACTATTGCCTTAAAATTGAAACCACTGTGTGCCTGAAGAAAAGGTGCATGAAAAACCTTTCCCGACATGCCGTAAGCTAATAAACCTGCGTTAATTGTTTTATTGATATTCGTATCCATAGGTTATAAATGTAACTAAAAATACAATTACGATTCAAGCTTTAACGTTAAAACCGCAAAGCTTTTACTTAAGCCTTACACCATTTTACACTATCTTTGTTCCATATGAAGCCGTCGGAGATTAATGCCAAGTGGAAAATTTTACAGGAAAAGATTTCAACCGAATTTGATTCGGATTTCCCTGATTTAAAAGTAATGCTTTTTCTGATCGGTGTTCAGGAACTGGGCAAAGGGCCCAAGAAATACAGCAAACGCCAAAAAGAGGAACTGATGCATATCGCAACCTGCCGCTTATTGAGTGAAATGGGTTTTTACGAATTAGAAGGCCTCGACCAGGACGGCTGGCCGCACTGGAAATTAATTAAAGCCATTCCTCCATATACCATGCTGGAGCAGGAAATGCTGATGAAATCGCTCGTGGTGAGTTATTTTGAGGATATTTATTCATAAATGCTGCCGTGCTGTCGGATGTTATCATCTGACATGTTACAAAAGCACATATCTTTTTCTTTTTGGAAAGAAAGGCTATCTGCATTTTTTAATGATAGCCGGGCTTTTCGCTATATCTCCCCATCCGACGAAGCCTGTGAAGCAAGCACATCACAAGAAATAAAATAATAGCGCTTAAATCGGATCGGGAGGATGCCGCTTCATCCGATAGCTATCGGATCCTGTTTAAACCATTTGTTCCGTGCTACTATTTGAGGTTGCAGAACCCTATCCCTGGTAACTAAACCGGACAGCAGCGACACTGAACGAAGAGAGGTAAAGCGAATGGCGGGGCTTTCGGAACCGATACACACAGGAAGCTGTTTTTCAAAAAAACATAAAATTTATCACGTGTCAGCTTGTAACAGCTGACAGCACAATTATTTATCCCTGACCTTCATACTCTTTTACCGTTAGGGCATCACCAAACAAGGAAGAAAAAATATAAAATTTATCAAGCGTCAGATGGTAACATCTGACAG